>NZ_BJBV01000024.1:0-101933 GCF_036245925.1 Shewanella sp. M-Br | reverse complement strand
GTTGCTGCACGCGGAAAAATTACTCGCTACGCTCCCAATTTTCCGGTGAGCAAAGCGTTATGCATCTTGAGGTTTATGTGCACAGAATTTTATGGTTGATCTCTGGCCTGCTTGCAAGTAGCGCATTTGCTTCAGATCTAGCTACACACAAGGCCGGAATCTGGACTATTGAATCTACCGAAAATATGAGTCGGTGGGTCATCATTCATAACCTTGAGAGCGCAGCGACTACCGGTGTATTTCATATTGAAGTGATTGGTCGAAAACATGGCAATGCTGCTTGGCAAGTCGAGCGCCTAGTTCGCCATATGGCAATCACAGAAAAAGTATTGAAGGCCAGTGTTAAAGACTCTCTGAATAAAGGCGGTGTTTATCCTGAATCTTTTGACAATGCTTATTCGTCTTGGCAGAAAGAAAACAATGGCAAGGGTGGGGCAATTTGCGACACATCCTTAATAGAGTGCATGTAAATGCATAACCAGGCGTTGCAGTGGATGCCCGACAATGTGCAAGTAGGCACTCCGTTCCGGCCACCACTGAACTTGGCGTTATATTTAAATCGTAGAGTGTAAATTATGAGCAAGGAAATCGAACAAGCGGCCCTTGAAATAGTAAAAGAACGAAATCCTCAAGGAAAAGAGTTCAATACACACCACACTTACGAAGATTTTTTTGGTGGTAACTTGGTCACGATTGGCTTTAAAGTTGAGGCCGGTGAAGCTGATAAAAAAGTTGATGTTGCCTTAGAAAACTATATATACCATGACGGTAAAAACACACACCACTATAGATTTCAAAACGAATTTCTACATGACATATCTAAACGTCAAAGCAAAGGCTCGTCTTTAAAGCAATTTGCTGATGTATATGGTACTTCAGGCAGTATTGCTATGGTGTTAACTTTGGCAATTGGTTATCTTGCTATCAAACAAATGCCAATACCAGATATTCTTGCAAACTCTTTAACAGTCATCATTGGTTTTTATTTTGGTGCTCAATCTGTTAAAAATAAATATAACAAGGCATTGCACCTGACGCATTGTAAGTAGCGCTTTTGCAATATCGCTGCGCTAAGTTTATCTCAACGCACTACTAACAATCCGCAGGTGAACGCAACGTTACCCATAGAAATTTTAATCCGAAATTCACGAATTAGAGTTAGGAATCTAACACGCTTTTGTCCAAAAGCGTGCTGGGTATCTCCTTCATACAGACTGGTTACACTAGTGCCCAAAAGGTGAGCAATGGTGATTGGCGAGACGACCGTCCGCCCCATGGATGGGGCGGTCGAGCATCCACGGACGGACTAGCTGCGTGTCGGAGAGTGAATGCCATGGCAAGCCTATATGATTGAATACCAGCCAACACTTAGATCCCTGTGACTGAAATAGCAGGTCACCCAGTACAATTTGCCTACACCTTCTGTCCAAAAGTGAGTTGTGTGGTGTCGAGTGGAGATTGTACGATTAAGTCACGCTATATAATCAAAACAGCCAGTTCGTGTATGAGTTAGTGCAAAAAGGGGAGTCAGTTAATCTGACTCCCCTTTTTTAGAACGTTTGTTGGACTTACATTAAAACCTACGTTAGGCCCAAACTAGCGTAATGTTAGAACAATAAATGGGCTACACCTGCGATAACAGGCAGTGTCACTAAAGTGCGTAGAATAAACACCACGAAAAGCTCAACGAAGTTGACGGGAATTTTACTGCCGATAAGCAGTGCACCGACTTCACTCATATAGATCAACTGAGTCACAGATAAGGCTGCAATTACAAAGCGGGTCATATCTGATTCAATTGAGCTGGCAAGGATTGACGGAATAAACATATCCGCAAAACCGACCACGATTGTTTTAGAGGCTTCAGTGGCTTCTGGAATATGCAGTAATTCGAGTAATGGAATAAACGGCATCCCCAGATAGTTAAATATGGGTGTGTGCTCGGCAATAATCAGTGCCAGCGTACCAATGGCCATTACCACAGGGATAATACCAAACACCATATCGACAACGTTTTTAATACCTTCATTTAAGACAGCTTTTATGCCACCAGCACTGGCGGCTTTTTCTAAGGCTTTATCAAAGCCCCAAGATAAGGCGCCATGTCCAGCGGGGATCAGCTCATCATCTGGCATGCGTGGTGTGTCATCTATGTAGTTGTCTTTCTTCCACGATAATGGTGGCAACTTAGGCACAATCACAGCGGCGGCAAAACCCGCGAGGCACACAGTCAAATAAAAGGGCACAAACATATGCTCTAACTTAACTTGTGAGATCACCACTAAGCTGAAGGTAATCGATACCGCCGAGAAGGTTGTACCAATAACTGCGGCTTCTCTCTGGGTATAAAAACGGGCTTCGTATTGTTTGCTGGTCAGCAAAATACCGACACTGCCATCACCTAACCATGAGGCCATACAATCGATAGCGCTACGACCCGGTAGATTGAACACAGGACGCATGACTTTCGTTAAGAGTGTGCCAAAGAGCTCGAGTAGGCCGAAGTTCAGCAGCAGCGGCAGTAACATACCAGCAAAGATAAATACCGAGAACAACACAGGTAATAAGTCGTTTAAGACTAATGCGCCAGTGCTCGAGGAGTTGATGATCTCTGGACCTAAACCTAAGTAAGTCAGTACGATAAACACTGCACCTAAGATCCGAGTCGTCAACCACATAGGGCTGACATTCAATAAACCATTAAGGAAGTGATTTTGGCTAACGAATGTGGGCTTAAACACTTTTGACAGTAAAGAGGCCAGCGCCGTAGTCACAACAATAATAGTCACTATGAGGGTTAGCACACCGCTCAATGCGCCTTGCAGTGCTTTAGATATGATAGCGATAGGAATTGTGATCGCATCGTTGTAGCTGATAGGGGTCATAAATAACAACAGACCAATCAGCGAAGGGACGATAAAGGTGAGTATCGTCTTAATGTTTCGGTTTTTATTTTCAGTAGCCAATGTTGTACACCTTAAAGTACGAGTCGTACATGGTAAATTTGAATAAATAGCCGCACGTAACAAGCTGTCGACGCTAATTAAGGTGCATTTAAATTCAACTCAAAAACGAGAATGGGGAAGATTACTCGCTTAGCTTCTCTATGTAAAACGATTCGCTAGTTAGTTTGATATAAGCAGCAAAACAGCATAGTTATTTTACTTTAGTTGTCGATAAATTAAGAGTGGTTATATTGGCTTGCATTACTATAAAAGTATTATTAAACATAGTATTACCATCACTTACCTTAGGTGGGTTAACGACTGGTTAATTACTTGTTTACTGATGTGTGTGAAACTATCTAGATGTTATTTCTGCACAAAAAAACATCAGCAACTTTAGCCCTACCGCCATGTTGGCTGGTTTTCTGTTCGATTTGAAAGTGCAATAGAGATAACTCTGGCTATATAGCGTTGACGAGAACCTGTTGTGCATATCGCGGTAATGTTAAGGAGTCTTGGGCACTAGGACACATTTTTATGCGATAAGCCTTTAAATCGACCTATCTCTAAAAGTGACCTTCTCCATTATCTTGATGCTTTTGTGATTGACTAAAAAGTCGCAAATAACGATGAAAGTAAAAATATTATTCATAAAGCGGATACCCGCCGCTTTAAATCTTCTCATTTCCATGTAAGTTAGTATTACTCCCATCCAGCTCTAGTATTCATGATCGCAAAAGTACAGAAGGTTACGATTAAAGGCGGCTCAACACTGGCCATTAAGTTTGGTTTTTTGGGGATCTTTGGGCTTTTAATTGGCATTGTTATTACTGTTTTGGGGTTCGATGATTCTGAATTCCATCGCTTCAATTTTTTGAATCACACCCTAAGTGAATTAGGGACTTATGGTCATTCGTCTTTCGCTGTCATTCTCAACGGTGGGTTGTTTTTTGGCAGTTTAAGCCTCGTTTTCTATTGTTTGTCTTCTTTGCAGCAGGTGACTTCTTGCTGGGGATACCCTTTCTTTATCAGTTTGGCTCTCACTTTTCTGGCTTTAGCGAGCGTGGGATTATTTCCGGTGAACGTGTATCACTTGCATGTTCTTGGGCTGAAATGGTTTTTCTATCTGGGGAGTTTGAGTGCGATCTTCTATTTAGCCTTGGTCTGTTTCGGCAAGTCTAACTTTGGCCGTTGGACTGGGTTGTTGGCGTTAATCGTCTTATGTAGCATGTTGACGTTTCTGTATGCGCCACAGCTCAATTTAGGTTTGACCGAAGGCGATAGACCGTTTTATCAGGAGATGGTATTGCAACTGCCGCGTCCTACTTTGTGGTGGCCAGCCCTACTAGAATGGATTGGACTGGGAAGTTTATTGTGTTGGACAAGTGTGCTGCTTTTTAGCCAGTTAAGCTTCAGCCAAGATCCCAAAATCATTGGCTGAGTTATCTTTGAATTTAGACTTATCTTCAGCTCTAGGCTATGGATTCACATGCACAGCAAGGCCCGCTTCACCAAACCAATAACCGTTGCACTGGGTTATATCAAGGTTGCTATTCATTGAGAAATCCTGAGTATTTTTAGTCGCTTGAATCGTATCGACCAAAGTATTGGCTTTAGTGATGCAGTCAAGACTATTGGGTGATACTCGAAACACATCGACCCCCATCTGTGTCATTGCCGCTATTTCACTGCGTAAATCTAAACAGCTAGCGGATTGGGTTTGAATTCCATTGAGCCTGAGTAAAGGTTGCTGCTCTTGGGTTTGCGCGAGTAGTCCTTTACTGTATTCACGGCACACCGTTTCGCAATGATCTTTCGTGAGCTGTTTGTGTCTAGCGGTAAAGCAGCGTGCTGAATGGGCGAGTGGTAAATAGCCGTGGCCGAGCACTTCCACCTCAAATGATGGCTGTTCTTGAATCACTTGTTGTAACCAAGCCTTAGATAGCTCCACTGGCATCACAAATCTTTGCATTCCAAACCGCTGCAAGATATCTAAACTAGCACGATTGTAGTTATTGATACTCGCGCCGCAGACAAAGGGTAACTTACGTTCTTTGGCAAGATACACTGCCGCCATATCGTTTGCTTCGACGATAAATTCACCGTTATCGACCTGGCGTTTGAGCTCAGTATATTCAGATGGCGCTTCGATTAAGGCCAGCGTCGAAAGCACGACTTCTTTACCCGCCTGCTTGAGCATTTGCGCCAGCTCTAGATAATCGCCCCACTTGAGTTCGCGTCTGCGGCTACAAACCGCCTCACCTAAATACACTAAGGGAATTTGACTGGCGGCGACTTGCTGGTAAAAGTCAGCGACTTGCTGTTTCTGCCAGCAATACAACAGTGGTCCTAGGGAAATCTTCATAAGGTGTCCTTTGTCAATCTTGCTCTCTATTTACCTTTTATTGCCAATCGCGCTCGTAGGCGCCAAGCGTAGTGATCTGACCCTCGGATACTTTCGCTAGGGCTTGTTCCCAATGGGGTTGATTTTGGCTTTGTGAGTACAGCGCTGGATTATTTAGATAGGTGTCTATGGCTTGACGCCATACTCGAGTGACTTGTTCAACATAGGCGGGGCTGCGTTGACGTCCTTCGATTTTCAGCGACACTATGCCCGCCTTGGCTAGCTCTGGAAGTAAGCTTAAGGTATTCAAACTGGTTGGTGATTCGAGTAAATATTGCGGCGAATCTTGATCTGCTGTGATGTAACGGCCTTTGCATACCACGGGATAACCCATTTGTTCGTCGAGGGCCGATTTATCAATTAACACATCGTTGAGCCGGGTTAATCGGTTCTGTCCTTCTTCTTGCCAGCGAACGTGTTTTGCCGGTGAACAAGATCCACCTGTGTTGGGTGATTGGCCCGTTACATAGGATGATAGCTGGCAACGCCCTTCGGCCATAATGCACAGACTACCAAAGGCGAATACTTCCAAATCCACTGGGCTGACTTTAGCAAGATCCCGTACTTGTTTCATGGATAACACCCTTGGCAATACTACTCGGGCGATGTTAAAGGCTTCCTTATAAAAGCTCAGCGCACCCAGATTGGTTGCACTGGCCTGCACCGATAAATGCAGTGGCAGGTTTGGATAGTGCCTATGGGCATAATCGAGTAAAGAAAGATCGGCGACAATTAATGCATCCATACCCAGTTTTGCCGCTAAATCGATAGCCTGATACCAACGATGCTCTTCACCGGGCTTTGGAAAAGTATTTAAGGTCAAAAAGATTTTTTTGCCGTGCTTTTGCGTCAGCTCAGTGGCTTCTTGCAATTTTGCGGGGGTGAAGTTTAATCCTGCAAACGAGCGCGCGTTGGTGTCGTCTTTTAACCCTAGATACACAGCGTCGGCTCCGGCATGTAATGCCGACTTTAGCGAGGCCAGATTTCCTGCTGGACACAACAGCTCCATAGTGATGCTCCCGATAAAATGATAGCCGCTGAGTGTAGGTAAGATTGAATGGCGATGAATTGATTTAAAACAGGTTTAAGATCATAAAATCCCGATAAACTGGGATATATCATGTTTTATTCTTGTAGGGTTCCCACCATGTCCGCTGTTTTTTTCGCAAAATTTGCTCAGCAACTTTTAGAGTTCACCCCAAAAGCCATCGGCTTTCCCCTTGCTAAGATGCCGTTTAGCCTCAAAGCAAAAGCCATCAGCCAATTGCTTGAACTCTTACTTGCCGAGCAAGCTGCTGACGATGAGCTTGGATTTTTGACGGATAAATGGGTCGCGATTCGAGTGGAAGATCTAAACTTAGCCTTCGAAGTCAGTTTTAATGGCAAGTGGCAAGTCAGAGAGCTCACGGATGCGCAGGTGACCTTTAGTGCCAACTCTGCTGAGCTAGTGTTAGTGGCGGCGGCGAAGGAAGATCCCGACACGCTATTCTTCCAGCGTAAGCTGAGTATTCAAGGTGATACTGAATTAGGACTTGAAGTGAAAAACCTGCTGTTAAGTATCGAATTTGCCAGTATGCCAGCCCCAATTCGTCTTAGTGTTGAAAAGCTTGCCGCTGTGATTGAGCGTCTGCAAATTGAAGCGAAACCGACAATTATTCTCGCCAAATCCCCAAGCTTTTAACGTTATTTAGTGAGACTACACACTGCTAATTCCATAAAGAAGCCCGCTAAGTTGTTATCTTAGTGGGCTTATTTTTATTTAAACTTTATTGTATGGTTTGGTCAATGAGTTAGTAGCTTGCACTCAGTTGTAGTCCCGAGTAGCTCGAATAAGCGCGTAACATCACATGGTAAGTTCCCGCTTGAGTCACGGTAATCGAACAGCTTTCATTGTTCCCGTTTTTATAGGGACGGCAATCATAGCTGGTGGTCGTTGGGGTAGTGCCTGCTTTAACATACAGGTCAACATCTCCAGTTCCGCCACTGGTGGCAATGTTGAGTTGGCTATTGGCAGGAACCACTATCTTATACAGTTTCTCTGTTGCTGTTGCCCCGCTTAAATTCGTGACAGGTACGCCATTGGTTAAGCAGTTTGCATCGGTGCAGCTTCCGCCACCATTCAGGTTATAGCTGGCTGTCAGTTGGGCATTGGCGTAATTATTATAGCCTTGCACCATCACATACCACCGACCCGCCGTAGGTGTGGTGAAGTTACAGCTCTCGTTGTTGCCATTTTGATAAGGGCGGCATTGGTAGCTTGTTGTCGTCGGTTTTTGCCCTTGGCTGACATAAATATCCGCATCACCAGAACCACCCGCTAGATTGATCCCTAAACTTGCCGCATTGACTGGGACATCGATGTAGTAATACGTCGCAGAACCTGTGGCACCACTGATTGCGACACCCACATTATTTTGCAGCGGTGTTTCATCGACGGGGCAATTATTGCCACAGCCACCATCATCGCTTGCAAGTGAAAACAGTAACTTATTCGGTGAGCCTGTCTTAGCATCTGTGACTTTACCAGATGTGGCGCGTGTCGTAAGTAAGTTTGTCACCTGTGCGGGAGAGAGATTTGGATTTTCATCTAAGTATAATGCGGCAACGCCTGCCACATGTGGGGCTGCCATTGAGGTACCACTTATGGTATTAGTCGCTGAATTTGAGTTATACCAAGCGGACGTAATGCTCGAACCTGGCGCATAGATATCAAGGCAAGTCCCGAAGTTAGAAAAACTCGAGCGGGAATCGTTACTGGTGGTTGAACCAACCGTGATGGCATTTACCGCCCGTGCGGGTGAGTAGTTACAAGCGCTGCTGTTGTCGTTACCTGCCGCCACTACGAAAGTGACCCCTGCGGCAACTGCGGCATTGACTGCATCATCAGTTGCTTGGGAGGCTCCTCCTCCTAAACTCATATTCGCGACGGCGGGGCCGGAAGCATTGTTTTTCACCCAGTTTATCCCTGCAATTACGCCAGAGTTACTGCCTGAACCTGAACAGTTGAGTACTCTGACGCCCACAAGATTGACGTTTTTAGCCACACCGTAAGTAGCACCGCCAACAGTTCCTGCCACATGGGTACCATGGCCGTTACAGTCAGTCGCATCGTAATCATTATCCACAAAATCATAGCCACTGCTGGCGCGACCACCAAACTCATTGTGAGTATTAAGCACGCCAGTATCGATCACAAAGGCGGTGACACCAGAGCCGTCGAAATCCGTGTGATAGTTACTATCCAATGGCAAGTTTCGTTGATCGATTCTGTCTATGCCCCAGGTCGGACTCGGTTGATTGGCATTGGCTTCAACCATAGGCGTTACTGACATGATTTGATCTTGTTCTATGTATTTCACATTTGGATCTTTACGCAGGGCTTTAATCTGTTGGGCGCTGGCCTTGATGAGTACACCATTGAGCACATTGCCAAAGTTTTTCATCACAGTGACATCATATTGGTTGACTAAACTCTCGGCTTGTTTCGTCGCGAATTCAGCTATGGTGTTGTTATTACTTAGATTAAGAACGCTTGGGGTATTGAATACAACAATGTAAGTATCTTTGATGGCTTTAGATTGTGGGACACTTACCATACTCGCTTGGTATTCATTAGCGTTAACAGGGAAGTAAGCAAGTCCAGTTGCGACCGCGACTGCAATTAAATGTTTCTTATGCATGTTGAACTCCATTTTCTTTTTATGTCTCCACGGACTTCGAGACATAATTCAATGTAGAAGGTATTTTCAACCTGCCCAGTTTGATGATTAAGGTATACCTAATTTATAAGGTTAAAATGTAACACTTGATTTACAATTTGACCGCAAGTGACTTTTTACTTAGCTAAAGAGTGAGGTGTACAAATAAGCGTCAAAATAATAACTATTAATCTATTAAAACAACCGAGTTTGTAAAAGTGGTGATTTATCAAGCGACATTTTGTCCGAATCACAAACCGTGCAGTAGCGATAAATTCCGTCTGCTACTTTTTTGACATTCACCGCTGAAAAGAAGTCAGTCTAAAGTAGTGTTTTGACTAATGCTGAAATAAAGGCTTGGATTTAAGCGATTTAAAGGTTCCTCATACCGTTAAATGCATCTTTATTGTGATTTTTTATGCGGGTTGTTTTGCGCAGGTTATGGCAGGTATTAGGGTAGATTTGACCGAGAGGCATTATAACCACTCGGTCAGGTGACGTGATTAAGCTTTTTGCGTTAACACGGCAAATTTCACTAACAATTCGTCGTTAGATTCGATACGGTTTGGATCTGGGTCGATGCAATCAATGGGGCAGACAGACACGCAAGTCGGTTTGTCGTAGTGACCCACACATTCGGTGCAACGGTCTGGATCGATTTCATAGATCTCTTCGCCCATAGTGATGGCCTGATTAGGACATTCAGGTTCACACATGTCGCAATTGATGCAGCTATCGTCGATCAGTAGTGCCATGATCTTAACCTAGTTCATGTGGGTTGCGAGTATCCTGACCTTGGGGCAAGTTACGCAGCAAAATACCGTGGCTCAAATCGACTTCTTTCGGCACGGGTAGATACACAGTGTGCCCCGAACCTAAACCGGCTTCAACCGCTTCAGCTTTGCGATTTTCGAGTTGTTCAATCGTCAAACTGATATTGCCCTGCGGCGTCATCAGTTCAACACTGTCGCCAACGGAGAACTTGTTTTTTACTTCAATTTCGGCCAATCCTGCAAGATTACGTTTTCCCGTCAGTTCACCTACAAATTGTTGGGTGTCACTAACTGAGTAGCCATAGTCATAATTTTGGTATTCATCATGCACATGGCGACGTAAAAAGCCTTCGGTATAACCACGGTGGGCTAGGCCTTCTAATTGATTCATTAGGCTGCGGTCGAAATCTTTACCCGATGAAGCATCTTCAATCGCGCGGCGATACAGTTGTGCTGTACGGGCAACGTAATAGAAGGACTTAGTGCGGCCTTCAATTTTGAGCGAGTCTATGCCCATTTTAGTCAGGCGCTCAACGTGCTGAATGGCCCGTAAGTCTTTAGAGTTCATGATATAAGTGCCGTGCTCATCTTCGAAGGCGGGCATGTATTCGCCGGGGCGATTGGCTTCCTGTAGTAGGTAAATTTGATCTGTGGGAGCGCCTGCGCCTAAGGTCGTTGGCGTTTCAATTTGCACCGCATTTGGCATGGCAATGATGTCACCGCTGTCATTTTGCTGCGCTTCGTGTACATCGTATTTCCAGCGACAAGCATTAGTGCAGGTGCCTTGGTTAGGATCGCGTTTGTTGATATAACCTGAGAGTAAACAACGGCCTGAATACGCCATACACAGGGCGCCATGCACAAACACTTCAAGCTCGATATCGGGGCAGCGCTGACGAATTTCTTCGATTTCATCTAAGGACAATTCGCGTGACAGGATCACGCGTTTGATGCCTTGGGTTTGCCAAAACTTTACCGAGGCCCAGTTGATGGCATTCGCTTGCACGGATAAATGCACCACTTGATCAGGAAACGCTTCACGCACCATCATGATTAAACCGGGATCGGACATGATCAGTGCGTCAGGCTTCATCGCCACTACGGGTTCCATGTCCTTGATATAGGTTTTTAGCTTGGCATTGTGGGGCGCGATATTGCTCACCACATACAGCTTTTTACCGAGTGCATGGGCTTCTTCAATCCCAGTGGCAAGGTTTTCCATTTTAAAGTCATTGTTACGTACCCTTAGACTATATCTTGGCTGACCGGCATACACTGCATCTGCGCCATAGGCAAAGGCGTAGCGCATGTTCTTTAAGGTTCCAGCTGGAGACAGCAGCTCAGGTTTAAACATAATCACTCTCAAATGGGTTAATAAATGACGCGGTGCGCGGGGGCGGCATTTTACACAATGAAAGTAGGGGTATGCAAATTGCCTTAGTTAACTTTAGCTGTACTTCACATTTTACGAATATAGTGAGTTTGGCTTAGATCAACTGGAGCGGAATATTTCAACTTGAGTGATGATTGAGGTCGATGTTCAAGACAGATAAGTAAGGCAAAATTGATAACGCAATCATACAAATTATTAACGTCTGCAGTTTTTTCTAGGCATCTAATGACAGCCAACTGATATACTCCAACAATCCAATGTTGATGTTTACAGATTGATGGGAGTTAAGATGTCTACCGAACATCTACTGTTAGTCAGTTTATTAAAAAAACTAAAAGACGATGCCTTAGTACTACCGACCTTGCCTGAAGTGGCGATGCGGGTGCAAGAAGTGGTTGGACGCTCCGATGCGAGCCTTAAACAAGTGGCTGAAGTGATCGGCCAAGATGCCGCGATTTCTGCGCGTATTATTAAGGTCGCCAACAGCGCGTTATATAGCCGAGGCGTACCCGCTGAAAGTATCAACAGTGCGGTTTCTCGTATTGGGTTAATCCAGATTAAAAGCATTGCCACTTCGGTGGCGATGGAGCAATTATTCATTTCCACCAATGAAATGGTGTGGGAAGTGATGGATGAAGTATGGCGTACCTCAATTGATGTGACCGCCGCCGCTTGTTCCATGTTGCAGATGTATAACAAACGTCATTCAAGTAGTCGATTAAATTTAGACACCTTAACCTTAGCTGGACTCGTGCATAACATTGGCGCCTTACCTGTATTAACAGAAGCGGAGGCGCATCCCCATTTATTCACTAGCATTGATCAATTACGCGCGCTCGTACGTAAAATGCAAGGGCCTTTGGGTCGTGCAGTTTTGAAAAGTTGGGATTTCTCTACCGAAGTGATGGAAGTGGTTGAGCGTTGGGCTGATTTACCTTATCTACCCGATCATGTCACCTATCTCGACTTTATTCGTGCAGCGGCCTTTTATACCGGTGAATTGCGAGCGGGCACTGAACTAGAGCAACGTCTCGGTGTGTTTGTCGCCCGTGGATTACCTGTGACGACCGATGATTTAGCCAGTGATGAGTTTATGGAAAAATTCCATTCAATTAGAGAAAGTTACCAATAATCGTTAGGCCTAAATGGAATTCAAATGGCGCTGATATTCTTTATCGTGTCATTTGAGAACAAGCTTACGTGGTATGGCAGAGGCCAAGGTATGTTCGTAATCGGGTTAGTTGTCGCTTCTCTCGCTTTATTGATATTTTCATTGTATATCCTGCAGTCAAAGTACAGATCTTTACGGTCGCAGCAAAAATTTTTAGCACAGCTTTGTACCCAGCTAGAGCAGCAAAAGGTTGAACGCCAAGCTTTAGACATTGGCATCGTCCCCCAAGCGTTTGCTCCTCTCTACCATACTTTAAATGAATTATTAAAGGCGTTACCGGCAAGTGTGGGCAAGGATAAGTTAACAGGACTTGTTAATCGTGTCGGCTTGAAACGTACTCTTACTGGCATGATGCCGCTGACTCAAGGGACATTAGTGCTAATTGATATTTATCGATTTCGCTATGTGAATGATCTCTTTGGTTTTGTATTTGGCGATATCCTGCTGAAGCAATTTGCCGAACGCTTAAACAGCTTAAGTTTATCCCCGAGATTAATCGCACGCCTCAATGGTGATGAATTCTGTTTATATTACGAGCAAGCGTTGACTGAGGAGCAATTAGTCCACCTAAGAGGGCGGTTGCAAGTGCCTTTTAGCATTAAGAACACACCTGTCAGCGTTAAGCTTCAAATCGGTTGTCTGCATTTACAAGAACACCATGCCGACACGAGTCAGATGCTACGTCGAGTCGATTTGGCGCTGAAGAAAGCCCGCCATTCTCGTAGCGCGATTGCATACTATGCCCAAAATGATGATATTCGTCAGTTAAGGGAACTGAAAATTATCGATAGTTTGCCTAAAGGTTTGCAACGTAATCAAGTATATATGGTGTATCAAGCTAAACAGGATATTGCCACGGGTCGATGTTTTCAGGTTGAAGCCTTGATGCGTTGGGAGCATGACGAACTCGGGATTATTTCTCCTGGAGAATTTATTCCCTTAGCCGAATATGCTGGCATGATTGATTTAGTCAGCCAATGGGCACTCGATCAGGTTTTAGCACAGCAGGCAAAATGGCGCGCGGCAGGGATACAATTGTGTGTTGCAGTTAACCTGTCGACACGGGATCTTGACAGTGAAACCTTACCCCAAGAAATTGCTGCAAGATTAGCCTATTACCAGCTCCCTCCCGAATCCTTGATGATCGAAATTACTGAAAGCACTTTAATGGCCGATTTAACTAAGGCGGTCGAGACGTTAGGAAAGATACGTGCCTTAGGGGTTAGGCTTGCAATTGATGATTTTGGTACGGGTCATTCTTCCTTAGCTTATTTAAAGCATTTACCCGTTAATGAAGTCAAAATTGATAAAGCCTTTTTAAAGGATCTGGAGCAGGATAAACCGTCGGAATACATCCTCGAAGCCAGTATTAATATTGCCAAAAAACTCGGTTATGAGGTAACTGTTGAAGGAATTGAAACGCTTGAGATTAGAGATAGGTTAGTGGCTATGGGGGTTGATACTATACAAGGCATGTATTACGCGAAGCCCATGAGTGCCGCCGAACTCGAAATGAACTGGGCCCAACTACATAATACAATCTAAACCTTGTGCTCATTAAAGTAAGCGCTCGTTAAATCAAATGCTCGTCAAATAAAATGCTCGTTAAATCAAGAGTACTAAGGCTTGCAGTCGAGCCTTAATACTGTCCAGTTATCGTTATTTGAGTTGTACTTCTTTGAGTGATTTTTGTTGCCTTTGCTTATGTCGAAATAAGCTCAGGAAATCGCGCGTGTACTTGTATGTAAGAGTATTAGCTTTATTCGCTTGATGTGAAACCAAGACTTAATATGGCGATTAACTCTGCCGGCATAGGCGCTAGTTGGCGGGCTTGATTCATACACACCATTTCTATGGTTGCCGTGACCGCAGGCTTTTTACCCTGTGGACGCCAAATCTCCTGCTGCCACACAGTGCGGTACTTACTCTCAAAGTAAAACTTAGTGCGAACATCGATAATATCGGCAAATTCCACCCCCTCATGGCACAACATATCGCTACGATACACAGCAAAACCCAGTTGGTTTTGTTGCCATAATGCACTTAAACGCTCAGCACCAATCACATGCTCACGGGCTCGCTCGAAGTATTTCAAAAAGTTGGGGTGATACACCACGCCAGAAAAATCTGTATCTTCATAGTAGATTTGCACTGGGAAAGAAAAGGTCGGGCTAAATTGCGGCATGGGGTACGGCTATTCTAGATAGTTTTATTGCGCAATAGTTTAGCGGCTTATCTCTTAAAACAAAACCTCTAATGCGGAGAGACAAAATCGCTGTTAAGGGAAATGTGCAGACTACTTTAGGTCAGCAACGGCGATGCTTAATCTGGAGATGATTGACAATGTGACGACTGAAATCGTCATTAGATTCGATTATGGGACGCTTTTCTGCTTATAGATAAAATGCTTGTTACCCAAAAAATATCACGCTAATCAGGCAGTAAAATCACACTATCGTGCCTAATTCATTAATCCCTTCCTATACTGATAACTGCAATCCCTTTCTTACGTTGATTTGCTAGGTTGAGAGCTTTATATGAGCGAAATTAAAAAATCAGAAATATTGACTGAGAGTGGCACAAATGAACTCGAAATTATTGAGTTTCATCTACATAAGACACTTCCCAATGGTGGCCATAAAGTGTGCCATTACGGTATTAATGTCGCCAAAGTGAGAGAAGTCATTAGGGTGCCAGAAACGTCAGATTATCCCAATGCCCAGCGGCACATGGTTGGGGTGTTCTCGCTGCGAGAAAAGTTGATCCCTTTGGTCGATCTTGCCGGTTGGCTCGGAATATCGACACCTGAGGATTTAACCCACAAAGTGGTCATAGTGACTGATTTTAATAAGATGATTAATGGGTTCTTAATCGATAGTGTTCGTAGCATCCATAGAGTGTCGTGGGAGCAAGTTGAATCGCCGAGTCAATTTTTAGAAGCGGGTGAAAATGATTGTGTCGTTGCCGTAGTGCGCCGTGATGGCATGCTCATTATGATATTGGATTTTGAGAAAATTATTGCTGATATTAATCCTGAACTGAGTATGGATAAGTACGATGTCACGCTCGATAGAAGTGTACTGATCAATGATAAAATGCTGGCGAAACGTGAAGCGAAAACGATTTTAATTGTCGATGATTCCGCTTTTATTCGTAAGATGATCGAAAATACCCTTCGTAGCGCAGGTTACAACATTATCACAGCCAAAGATGGTGGTGATGCCCTTGAAATGCTGATGGAATTTGAGAATCTTGCTGACCAAGATAATGCTTCTATCTCTGATTTTGTCAGCGCCATTATTACGGATGTTGAGATGCCTCGCATGGATGGCATGCATTTGGTGAAACGCTTAAGAGAATCCAAGGCGTATCGACAAATGCCAATTGTGATGTTTTCCTCTTTAATGAGTGAAGATAACCGCACAAAGGCGATGGCATTAGGTGCTAACGATACCATTACTAAACCAGAAATTGGTCGTATGGTCGGTATGATAGATAAATACGTATTCGAAGAGTAATGCTATTTCACTTAGCGGCGATATTTGAATATGGGGTATTCGAGTCATTGCTATCAACGTCTTGAGTGATTCTTCAATGACAAACCATATCAAAGTAAAAAGCCATATTCACCGAGGCGAATATGGCTTTTTTGTAGGGTAAACGTTGTTTACTAGCGAATGATCATTTGATCGCGCTCTGGTCCAACAGAAACCATGCTAACGCGTACACCCATTAACTCTTCAATACGTTCAACATATTGTTGTGCGGCGACAGGCAGGCTTTCGAAGGTGCGACAACCAGTAATATCTTCGCTCCAGCTTGGCATTTGCTCATACACTGGGCTTAACGCAGCAGTTTGTGGCCAAATTGGGTTCTCAGTGTGTTCACCAGCATAGGCAACACAGATTTTCAGATCTTTCATGCCAGAAAGACAATCAATCTTAGTCAGGGCAATTTCGGTTGCTGCTTGTAGCTCAACACCATTACGGGTGGCAACAGCATCAAAATATCCCATGTCACGTGGACGGCCGGTCGTTGCACCAAACTCGTTGGCATTTTCGCGGAAGGCGTCTTGCTCTTCCATTGCGGTCACTAACGTGCCTGTGCCGACTGATGAGCTAAAGGCTTTCGCGACAGCAATTACGCGCTCTGGACGCAGGGCTGGTAAACCGCTGCCGATACCCGCGTAAGCCGCAGTCACGTTTGAAGATGTGGTATAAGGATATTCGCCGTAGACTAAGTCGCGGCCAGCACCTAATTGCGCTTCAAACAGTAAGCTCGCATCTTGTTTTTGTAATGCTTTTAATGGCTCTGTCACGTTACAAATAAACGGACGCCAAGGTGCCGTCACTTCTAATAACCATGCGGTCATTTCGGCGGCGGTTTGATTAAAATCGCAACTTGGATAAAGTGCTTTTAACTGCGGTAATTTCCAGTCGAGCATAAATTGAATGCGCTCTTGCAGCACTTCAGGTTGGTTTAACCAGCCGACTAAAATGCCTTTTTTCATCACGCGATCGCCATAGGCTGGCGCAATCCCTTGACGGGTTGAACCATAGGCGAGGTCGCCAAGACGTTGTTCTTCTAAGGTATCTTCTAATGCATGTAGAGGTAAGCACAAGGTAGCACGGTCAGAAATGCATAATTTGACTTCAATGCCAGCCGCTTGCACTTCAGCAATTTCTACACTGAGTTTTTCAGGGCTGATCACCATGCCAGGGCCTAAAACTGCAACGCAGTTAGGGTTGAAAATGCCACTCGGTAATTGGTGTAATTTAAAGGTGCCATAGTCGTTGACGACGGTATGGCCAGCGTTGTTACCACCTTGAAAGCGAATACTGGCAGCGGCATCCGCGGCTAAATAATCTACGATGCGGCCTTTGCCTTCATCACCCCAATTTGCACCCACAACCACGATCGACGGCATAACAACATCTCCTCATTGATTAAGACGCTATGCTAGACCCGTCATTTGAATAAGAGAAATTAATTATGGTTATCATCCCAATAAGAATTTCATATATCATTGGCTATCATTAACTCTAATACTTTGCAAAAGGTGGCGTTATGCTCGATATCCATTGGTTAAAGACCTTCGTGACTTTGGCTGAATACAAGCATTTTGGGAAAGCGGCCACAGCGCTGCACATGACGCAGCCCAATGTTAGCTTGCATATTAAGCAGTTAGAGCAAAGCACTCGAGTCAAGTTGATTGACCGTAATCCCTTTCGATTAACGCAAGCGGGATTTCGCCTGTTAGAGAGCAGTCAAAAGACTTTGATGGAGCTACAAATCTGTCAGGCGGATCTCAATGCGATTAATGACCTTAGCCAAGGCACCTTGACCATTGCCGCCAGCGATATTATCTCGCGGTTATTGTTAATCCAGCCGTTTCAGCTCTTTAAGGCGGAGTTTCCGGGAATAGATTTCTCTCTGCTCAACACAACCTCATCACAAGCCTCTGAACTGGTAAAAAATGCCGAGGCCGATTTAGGGTTTGTGATTGCGCAGAAGGAAAGTC
The DNA here is from genome assembly GCF_036245925.1 of Shewanella sp. M-Br. NCBI lineage: Bacteria > Pseudomonadati > Pseudomonadota > Gammaproteobacteria > Alteromonadales > Shewanellaceae > Shewanella > Shewanella sp. M-Br. Next base: position 84,028 of record NZ_BJBV01000024.1, on the reverse strand, counting down.
AGCCACTGCATTTTACTGAGCTACAACAGATTAAATGGTGTGCAATCGGAGATAACTTACAGCAATGGCAGCAGGCAAAACCCTCTGTGGATACGCCCTTAGCCGAGCAACCGACGTTGATTTTATTAGGACACGATACGCGAACCCGCGAATTGTTAGATCCCGCATTGCCGTCGCTGAACTTATCGAATTACAGAATAATGGAAGTCGGCAGTGTTGACGCGCAAATCGATTGGGCTGAGGCGGGATTTGGTGTGGCTATCGTACCGGAATTTTCGGTTTACACTAAGGCGAATCTCACCACTAAAGTCACTCCTCTACCGCAATTCCCTACTACGAGTTTAGGTTATATTGTGCGCCAGAATCAGATCCTGTCGAAGGCTATTAAGCAGCTGTTATATTGGGTGAATCAAGAGATCATTCGCTCGCAGCGGTAATCTATCATTCGCTTGTAACGATAGTGGATTAGTCAGCGACTAAGAGCAGTTTGTCGTATTGGCCTGTGGCTTTTAGCTGTGATAAGCCAGCGTCAAGTTGGGTCGCTAAGGTTTGTGCTTGCGGATTTCCTTTCGAGAAGGCCAAAAAAATATCGCTGCTGTGGTTAGCAAATGCAGGAATAATCTCATCATCTACCCCCATTTTTTTCAGGTTTTCCTTCGCGACTAAGTCGAACATCAAGGCGGCATCTATGCGACCAATCAATAATAAATTGATGAGCTGTTGTTGGTTGGCGACGGTGACGATATTGAGCTGTTGCTGTTTAACTAATGTGGGAAATTCATCGCCATATTCATAGCTTTTAATCACGCCGATAACGGTGCCTTTAGGTAGCGCCCATTTATTGTCTGCAAGAATAGGTTTTTGTTTCTTTTGATAAAAAGAAGCCGTGGCGATAAATAATGGGGTGTTTCCAAAGATGAAGCGTTGCTCAGTACTGTTTTCGCGGGTGACGTTAAACACCCCATCAACTGCACCTTTTTCCGCCATCATCAAGGCGCGAGAATAGGGCACGACTAAGCTATTCACTTCAATATGCGACTGTTTAAAGGCGGCTTGGATTAAACGATGGGAAATGCCTTGGCCGAATTGATTGGCAAAGGGCGGCCAACTGTCTTCTGCGGCTAAGGTTATCGCCTGAGGCTGTGATTCTGCGGGCACTGCATTGCTTTCTTGGGCGAATGCCATGTTGTAAGCCATGGGTGCGAGTAATAAAACGATGCTAAGTATCAATGCTGATGGCAAATTTAATGCCTGCTGCATCCTGAGCCTCACTCGGTTCCCTACACGCATTTTGCTTCCATCTCCCTGCTTAATATATGGCTTTTATAGCATAAAGAATTATATCTAGACTAATGATTTGAATATTAATTATTGATAGCGAGTACTTTTGTGATGTTTATAGGATCTTTCAACAGCCTCAGTTCACTGTGTGCGGGTCTATTACTTTTGTTTACTGTGTTTAAGTGGTTTTTTGCGCTGGGCAACGAATATTCTGGCTTAGCTTTTCTGCTGAGTAGAAGAAATTGAAATGGATAAGTTTCAATGCTGCCATCAAACGAATCGCTAAATTGTTTAGTGAGGTTCGTTTGATGGTGATGTGTGTTGATCTTAGCTGCGCTATTTGACCTTAGTGGCTTGCATAGTAAACCAAGTCTTGTAGGGCTGATACTTGTCATAGCACCAATGGAATAGGGTGCTGTAGAAAAAGAAAAAGATCAAAAAAACCGCTTCTAAGCCCATGGCTGCCAACCAACCTATCTGTAGAAACCAGGCGATGGTCGGTATGCTAATGAAAATAAGTCCCCCTTCAAATCCAAAGGTATGCAGTATTCTGGTTTTCAAAGTACGTTGCTCTCGATTTGCCCCAAATACCCTGTCGAATCCTAGGTTGTAGAAGTAGTTCCATACCACGGTATAAAGACTCAAAGCGATACCAACTATGGCGAGTTCACTGGTTCCCTTGCCTGATATAAGGGTAGAAACGGGGATAATAATAGCGAGTGCAATCGCTTCAAAGAGTAAGGCGTTAAAGATACGTTCTGTCGTTTTCATGGCTATTTCCCATTCATTTAATGTGACTATGGCCATAATTTTATCTAGTATAGGGATAAGTTATAGTTAGATAGTATCGGTAAAAGCGATATGTTTAGTCTCGAACAACTCGAAGCCTTTATGGAAACCGTAGAATCTGGTTCATTTTCGAATGCTGCAAGGCAACTTAAGAAAGCACAATCCGTGATTAGCCAGCATGTGATGAATCTTGAAATTGACTGTGGGGTTGAGTTATTTGACCGTTCGGGTCGTTATCCGGTATTAACGGCCGAAGGTAGTAAATTACTGCCCTACGCAAGAGCGACGATTCTTCAACATCGTAGGCTCAAACATACCGCCTTATCGCTCTTCAGTAGTCAATCTTCAGAAGTGTGCCTTGCGATGGATGAAGGCATTCCGATACAGAGAATATCTGAAATTATTCGGTTGTTAGAAGGTGATTTCCCTAATATCGAACTCGAGTTTCTCAGTGCCTCAAGCATAGATATTATCGACATGGTGCATTCGGGAAGAGCATCTACAGGATTGATTTTTAGTGAATTATCTATGCCAAGTAGTATAGATTTTGAGAGTATTGGGGTGATTCAATTCGATCTTTATGTGGCGAGTTCGCATCCCTTAGCAAAATCAGTTGCACCGAACATGGACTCATTGCGACTGTATCGACAATTACTTATCCGCTCACGGAATACTAAAACCAGTAGTTTTCAGCAGGCGTTCAGTCCTGATGTTTGGTATGCCGATAACTATTATGTGTTATTGGAGCTCGCATTACAGGGCCATGGTTGGTGTCTGTTGCCAGAGCACATGGCATCCAGCTCAGTTTCATCGGGTAACTTAACTCGGGTCCCCATAGAATTTGAGCAGATAGGCTGGTATGCAAACGTCGATGTGATCCAGCATCAAGATAAAAGCAGCCTGCCATTATTGAAACGACTCAGGCAACTGTTTAGAGAACTCTTGGTTGGACAGAAGTAAATGCTTGGACAGAAATAAAGCAAAGCATAAATTAAACCCCAGTTAAGTGAGGACTCAACTGGGGTTTATTGTTTGTGCGCATTAGGATTTATGGTTCAGGACTCATCATTGCGCGGAAAGTTAGCGAGCACTAGCTCGGCGACTTTGCGTAATTCATTCGGGCAAATCCCACTGGTCGCTTGTACGGCCATGCCTTGCAATACTGTGCCGACATAACGGGCAAGCAGTAATGGCTCGGCATCTGCGGGCAAATCTCCTTCATCTTTGGCGCGTTGCAGTCGTTCGCACAGAGCGATTTCACCGTCGCGGCGACGATTAATCAAAGTGTCTTTAATCGCTTGCCCTGCTTCACTGCAGGTTAATGCCCCTTGAACAATCAAACATCCCTGCGGATGGCTTTTATCCACAAAAGAGCTCGCGGCCCCGAGCAGCATCGACTCGACCACCAGATAGGCGGTTTTCTGCTCAAGTGCGGGATAGAAAAACGCACAGGGGCGTTGTTCATATAATTCTATCGCTTTGAGAAATAACTGTTCTTTATTGCCGAAGGCGGCATAAAGGCTTGGCTTATTAATGCCCATAGCTTGGGTGAGATCGGTTAACGATGTACCTTCAAAACCTTTGAGCCAGAAGACTTCTAAGGCTTTTGCTAATGCATCGTCAGTGTCAAAAGCTCGTGGGCGACCAACACAGGGCGTCTGGGTGACGGTTGACATCATTAGGCTCCTCAATTCTCAATTGCCCCTAGGATAGACATGGGTTTAGTCCCTGTCCAGCCACACTTGCCACTGATGACGGACTTAGGGGGGATATGTCTACTTAGTCATTCAAGTTGTCACCTAAGTTCAGCATGTTATCTGCGTTAGTCAGTATTTGCTTCAATATTCATCAAAATGCTTTGCCGTTCAAACTCGTAGCCTTTTGCCTCTGGACGCATTGTATGCCTAGGGTAAGTGCACACTTTTAATTAAATACCGTTCGGTACATAAATTTGTTGACAGCATCATTTTACGCTATATATTACCGTCCAGTACAGAATGTTTTTTACCAGTCGGTATTTAATTGGTTTGGTTTGTAACACAGCTGCATGTGTGTGGTTCGAACAGCGTGAAATGCCCGCCACTTTGAGGATAGTAATATGATGAGTAACAAACCTTTACGAATAATGATGTTAACGGCAGTGGCTGCTTTCGTCCTTTCAGCTTGTGGTGAGCAAACAGCGCAGCAGGGACCTGCACCGAGTGCGCCTAAGGTGGATGTAGCTCAGGTATTACATGAGCGAGTCACCGAATGGGATGAGTTTACCGGTCGTTTACAGGCGCCAGAAAGTGTCACCCTTATCCCGCGGGTGTCGGGCTATATCGACTCAGTAAATTTTAAAGAAGGCGCCTTAGTGAAAAAAGGCGAGGTGTTATTTCGCATCGATCCAAGCGTGTTTGAAGTGGAAGTGGCCCGGTTAAAAGCAGATCTTGCTAGCGCACTCTCTGCAGAGCAACTGGCCACCAATGACTTCGAACGAGCCCATAAATTGTTTGACCAAAAAGCGGTATCCGCCGAATTACTCGATACCCGTGAGTCAAACAAACGTCAGACTGCAGCTGCAGTCGCTTCGGTGAAAGCAGCACTCATGCGCGCCGAGCTTGATTTAGCTTATACCCAAGTACAAGCGCCGATTGATGGCCGAGTATCCTACGCCAACGTCACTGCGGGTAACTATGTCACCGCAGGGCAGAGTGTGCTGACCAGCTTAGTCTCTACCGCCAGCATGTATGCCTATTTTGATGTGGACGAGCAAACCTACCTTAAATACGTGAAGTTAACTGCGCAGAACAAACGTAACGATCCCCGTGCTGGCGATAATCCTGTTTACATGGCTTTAGCCAATGAGCGCGATTATCACCATATTGGCATGGTCGACTTTGTGGATAATGCGATGGATAAGCAGACGGGTACTATTCGAGTTCGTGCGACTTTTAACAATGAAGACAATAACCTATTGCCAGGCTTGTTTGCGCGTCTTCGTACTGCGGGCAGTGGCGCCTATGAGGGGATCTTGATCGACGATAAAGCGGTTGGCACAGATCTCAATAATAAGTTTGTGCTGGTCGTCGCTCATGATGGCACGGTCGAATATCGCGGTGTGACCTTAGGCGAAAAAGTCCAAGGACTGCGTATCGTGACCCAAGGCTTGATGGCCGAAGACAAGATCGTCGTCAATGGTATGCAACGCGTACGCCCTAAGATGCAAATTGAGCCAAACATAGTGGACATGGTCGACAGCGACAAGCTCGAGGCACTACGCCAAGCCCAGTTAATACTCGATAAAAACCAAGAGCATTTGACGGCGCAAGCGGTCGAAACGGCGAGCCGCGGTTAAGGAATAACACACTATGTTGTCGCAATTTTTCATTAAAAGACCGATATTTGCAGCCGTGCTGTCATTGCTGTTTCTTATCACGGGGGCGATTGCCGTTTGGCAGTTGCCTATTACCGAATATCCAGAGGTAGTGCCACCAACGGTAGTGGTCACTGCTAATTATCCTGGCGCAAATCCTAAAGTGATTGCCGAAACTGTGGCTTCACCGTTGGAGCAGGAAATTAACGGCGTCGAAGACATGTTGTACATGTCATCGCAGGCGACGTCCGATGGACGCATGACCTTGACTATCACCTTTGCGATTGGCACGGATGTGGATAAGGCACAAACCCAAGTGCAGAGCCGAGTGGATCGCGCTATGCCCCGTCTGCCGCAAGAAGTACAGCGCTTAGGTATAGTCACCGAAAAATCATCGCCAGACTTGACCATGGTGGTGCATTTGTTATCGCCGGATAACCGTTACGACATGTTGTATCTGTCTAACTATGCGGCGCTAAACGTCAAAGACGAGTTAGCGCGGATAAACGGTGTCGGTGCTGTACGTTTGTTTGGCGCCGGCGAATACAGCCTGAGAATTTGGCTTGATCCCAATAAAGTCTCGGCGCTGGGTTTATCGCCCGCAGACATTATTGCCGCCGTACGTGAGCAAAACCAACAGGCAGCAGCGGGCAGTTTAGGCGCACAGCCCAGTGGCAGTGCTGACTTTCAACTTTTAATTAACGTGAAAGGCCGTTTAACTGAACTGTCTGAATTTGAAGATATCATCATCAAAGTTGGTCAGAATGCTGAGGTGATCCGCCTAAAGGATGTTGCCCGCATCGAGTTGGGTGCAACGAGTTATGCGCTGCGCTCTTTACTCGATAATAAGGATGCGGTGGCCATTCCTGTATTCCAAGCATCGGGTTCTAACGCGATTCAGATTTCCGACGATGTACGCGCCAAAATGGCAGAGCTGTCTAAAGGATTCCCTGAAGGACTCGAATACGAAATCGTTTACGACCCAACAGTGTTCGTGCGTGGCTCAATTGAAGCTGTGGTAAAAACCCTGCTCGAAGCCGTGTTACTGGTGGTGTTAGTGGTGGTACTGTTCCTGCAAACTTGGCGCGCATCGATTATTCCGCTGGTGGCCGTGCCTGTGTCTTTGGTCGGTACCTTTGCCTTTATGCATCTGCTCGGTTTCTCGTTAAACGCCTTGTCGCTATTTGGGCTGGTGCTCGCCATCGGGATTGTGGTTGACGATGCCATCGTGGTGGTCGAAAACGTCGAGCGTAATATTGCCGCAGGATTAAGCCCAGTTGCGGCAACACAAAAGGCGATGAAGGAAGTGACTGGCCCGATTGTGGCAACCACCTTAGTGCTGGCGGCGGTGTTTATTCCAACGGCCTTTATGAGCGGTTTAACCGGGCAGTTCTATAAACAGTTTGCCTTGACTATTACTATCTCGACCTTTATCTCGGCGATTAACTCACTGACCTTAAGTCCGGCATTATCGGCGCTGTTACTCAAGAGCCATGATGCACCTAAGGACGGCTTAACGCGTCTAATGGATAAGTTGTTTGGTGCTTGGTTATTTGTGCCTTTTAATCGCTTATTTAACCGTGCATCCGATGGTTATGGCTACTTAGTGCGTAAGGTTATCCGTTTTGGCGGCATTATTGGTCTAGTGTATTTAGGCATGGTGGCGTTAACGGGTGTGCAATTTGCCAATACACCAACGGGTTATGTGCCCGGCCAAGATAAACAGTATTTAGTGGCCTTTGCCCAGTTGCCCGATGCGGCATCCCTTGAACGTACGGATAGTGTGATCAAGAAGATGTCTGAGATTGCGCTAAATCACCCCGGAGTAGCGCACTCGATTGCCTTCCCTGGCCTTAGCATCAACGGTTTTACCAATAGTCCTAACTCAGGCGTGGTGTTTGTTGCGCTCGATGATTTTGACTCTCGTACCAGTCCTGAACTGTCGGCGAATGCCATTGCAGGACAATTGAATCAGCAATTTGCTGCTATTCAAGACGCGTTTATTGCCATCTTCCCGCCGCCACCTGTGCAAGGCCTCGGCACTATAGGAGGGTTCCGTCTGCAAATTCAAGACAGAGCCAACCTTGGTTATGAGGCCTTGTATCAGGTGACCCAACAAGTGATGTACAAGGCGTGGGCCGATCCTCAGTTAGCTGGCGTTTTCTCTAGCTATCAAGTGAACGTGCCACAACTTGAACTGGATATCGATCGGACTAAAGCGAAACAGCAGGCAGTGTCGCTCGATCAAATCTTCCAGACATTACAAACCTATATGGGCTCGACCTATGTCAACGACTTCAATCGTTTCGGTCGAACTTATCAGGTGAATATGCAAGCCGACGAGGCGTTCCGTCAAAGTCCGCAACAGATAAGTCAGCTAAAGGTGCCGAATCTGAATGGTGACATGATCCCGCTAGGTTCGTTCATCAACGTCAGCCAAAGTTCAGGCCCAGACAGAGTGATGCACTATAACGGCTTTACGACTGCTGAAATCAACGGTGGCCCAGCGCTCGGAGTGAGTACAGGCCAAGCGCAGGCGGCGATTGAGAAAATTTTGGCTGAAACGTTACCTAATGGTATGACTTATGAGTGGACCGAGCTGACCTATCAGCAAATTCTCGCGGGCAATACGGGTCTTTTGGTTTTCCCGCTGGTGATCATCTTAGTGTTTATGGTGCTAGCCGCCCAGTACGAGAGCTTAAGCTTGCCATTGGCGATTATCTTAATCATCCCAATGACCTTACTTTCAGCCCTCAGTGGTGTGCTGATTTACGGTGGGGATAATAATATCTTCACCCAAATTGGCCTGATAGTGCTGGTGGGGCTGGCGACTAAGAACGCTATTTTGATTGTCGAGTTTGCAAAGGAGAAACAAGACCATGGTATGGCACCTATGGAGGCGATATTAGAGGCAGCAAGATTACGTTTACGTCCTATCTTGATGACATCTATCGCCTTTATCATGGGAGTGGTGCCTATGGTGTTCTCCACTGGCGCGGGCGCCGAGATGCGCCAAGCCATGGGCGTGGCAGTATTCGCAGGTATGATAGGGGTGACAGTTTTTGGTCTTATCCTAACGCCGCTGTTTTACTATGCCTTAGCAAAGAGAGGCGATAAAAAAGCCGATGAGTATAAAGAGATAACAGTCGGTTAAGCTTGTTTTCTAGTTGAAAAACACATGAAAGGTCTACATTGAGTAGGCCTTTTTTGTTTATTCACGGCGAGAGCGATTAGATTTGACTATCTTTAGCTGGGATTAAATAACATTAGGTCAATTGATGCTTAGTGATGGTATTGCTCGCCAGATTAAAACTAAAACCAGAAATGAGGAATATCGTTGGTATTTTCTGGATCATCAATAAGAAACAATGAATAACTATTACCAGACCATTCTGTTAGCTTATAACTTATTGCCACTTGAGCGCGTCATTATCACAGTATGATTAGAATGGTTACTATTTTACGACTTTTCTATATAATTTGATGATTATTCAATACATTAGTAATGTACAATGCTAGATGAATCTAGATCGTTTTTTTACGCAGAACTCAGCTAAGGTACTTGTTGGCCTTGCATCACTATGCCCGAGGTAACGGATGATCCTATATCGCGTTTTATATGCGTTAGTACTTTGCGTTTTGATCTATTTCACGCCTCAAGTCATGGCTGCTGAACTCAATATTAATGTAGTAGATCTGCAACAACAGGCCATTGCCGATACTGTCGTGGAGCTGATCCCTGCAGTGATGCCCGATAATGCGATACCTGTCGAACATTATGAAATGTCGCAAAAAAATCGAACCTTTATCCCCTTTGTACTGGCGGTGCCTAAAGGTGCAAAGGTGGATTTCCCCAACTTAGATCGTACTCGCCACCATGTATATTCTTTTTCAGAAGCTAAACCTTTCGAACTTAAATTGTATGTGGGTCAGGCCGAAGCGCCGATTCAGTTTGATAAACCCGGTTTGGTCGCGCTTGGCTGTAATATTCACGATTATATGCAGGCATTTATCTATGTGGCAGATAGCCCTATTGTCGCTGTGACGGACGAAAAAGGTGAGATCCAGTTTAAGGGACTTACCGCCGGTCAATATAAAGTTAAGCGCTGGCATCCATGGCAGAAGGCGGCATCAGAGCCAACGGATTTACTGATAGTTAATGGTCCTAATCAACTTAGTCTGTCCTTAGACATTGAGCGTCAAGCTAAACCGTCGGCTCCGCCGTCGGGATTTGGTCACTACGATTCTGAAGGTAAGCCATTACATGCTAAATAGTTTTCGCGCTCGGCTGATTTTAGTTTTCTTTATTGTGCTGACGTTAGTGCAATTTGCCACAGCATTTTCTGTGTTGACAGCGACCGAAAAAGATAACTTTTTACAGCAACAGAAAAGCCTCGATATTGGCGCGAATGTGTTTCTCGAAGTGTTATCGAATCGCGGTATTCAGCTCAGTCAAAGTTTGTCCGTACTCAGTGCCGATTTTGGTTTTAAGCGCGCGATTGCTACTGGTGAGCAAGAAACCATTGAGTCAGTGTTATCTAATCATGGATCTCGTATTGGTGCCGACGCCGCTGTATTGCTATCACCTAAAGGGGAGCTCTTGACCTCGAGTTTGCCCGGACTCACTCAGGATGATATTCAATCCTTATTTAATATGACCACCAGCAATCATAATGCGTTAGCTATCCTTAATTTTGATCATGCTAGCTATCAGTTTGTGCTGCAGCCGGTGAAGGCGCCGACCTTAATTGCTTGGGTTGGCATGGGTTTTTTATTGGATGAGAAGGTCGCCCAACAAGCTAAAGCTATTACGGGCATCGATGTGAGTTTTGTCAATCAGGCAACGGGCCGCACTGAAATCGCTTCAACCTTATCAGATAATGAAAAGTTAAGCGTAATTGAGCAGGCGAGCTTATTGCCTAGCTTGCTGAAAATGCCTAGTGAAAGTATTCCCGTAGATCATCTGTCTATGGGCATCAAACTTTATGATCACAACGGCAGCCAATTAGCGCTACTACATCAATCAAACCTTAAGTGGCAGCAAAGTTATCAGCAACTACGCAATAATATGCTGCTAATTTTTGCTTTGACCTTAGCACTGGCGATTGCGATTGCGATTTGGTTGTCGGGCAGTTTGACTGAACCTGTGCATCAACTTGTGAATTATGCCCGTAAAATCGGTCAAGGTAAGCAGCCTGCCAATATTCAAGGTGCGCCAGCAGAGCTGAGGGTGTTGGCTAAGAGTTTATCCTTAATGCGCGATGATATTGAAGCGCGGGAAAAGGATTTAGTCTACCAATCTCGCCACGATAGCTTGACAGGTTTACTCAATCGTTTTGCCGCAAAACAGCATTTGGCGGATCTTAACGATAAATTATCCGGTGCTATGGTGTTGTTAGATATTAAACATTTCCGCCATATCAACGATATTATTGGTTTTGCCAACGCCGATACTTTATTACTGCTTTTTGCTCGTCGCCTAGAGCAATTAGCACCGACACCGGATTTACTGGCGCGTTTAGATGGTGACTCATTTTTACTCCTTTACAGTCAAGGGATCCGCCCCGAGCATTTGCTGAAATCATTGGATATGTTGGAGTCGCCATTTCCAATCCAAGGCTCAAACATCTCTCTTACCGTGCGTGCGGGATTACTTGAAATCGATGGTAATGGTGCTGATATCGATGTGTTAGTGCGCCGCGCCGAAATTGCCCTCAATCAAGCCTGTCTCGAAGAGCAACGTATTGTCAGTTATCGTCAAGGCGCCGATGAAAAGTATCAGCGTGAGCTGACGATTATCCGTGATTTGCCTATAGGTTTAGCGCAAAACCAATTGTATTTAGTGTTCCAACCTAAAGTGGATTTACACCTAAACCAGTGCACTGGCGCCGAAGCATTGATCCGCTGGCAACATCCTACGCTAGGGTTTATTCCGCCCGATGAATTTATTCAACTGGCTGAAAATTCAGGCAACATTGATATTGTTAGCCAGTGGGTATTGAAGCAGGCAATTCAGCAATTAGTGACATGGCAGCGGCGGGGTATAGTGCTAAAACTGGCTATTAACCTGTCGGCCCATGATTTAGTCGATACTCGCTTACCAAATCAAATCGCCATTTTACTGAAAGATAATAATCTGCCAAGCGGTGCACTCTGTATCGAAGTCACTGAAGGCGCCGTGATGAAAGATGCACTGACAGTGGTGAGTGTATTACAGCGATTCCGTGACATGGGCGTGTCTGTTGCCATTGATGATTTTGGTACAGGTCATTCATCATTAGCCTATTTGAAAATTTTACCTGTTAATGAAGTGAAAATTGATCGCAGCTTTATCAAAGACATGCTCACGGATAGCCAAGATGTGATGATAGTCGATACGAGTATTAAATTGATCCACGGCCTAGGTTTTACCGTCGTGGCCGAAGGGGTTGAGGAACCAGAAGGCGTTGAAATTCTGCGTAACCTCAATTGCGACATCATCCAAGGCTATGTGTTTTCAAAACCCTTAAAAGCGGCTGAATTTGATCTGTGGTTTGAAGCGTTTAACCATGCAAATCCCTCAGACACATAAGTTAATTTGCCCAAGAAAGCGCACGAAAGGCGTTAAAATTAGACGTATTCGAAAGAATAAAGCGGAGTAGCGAGTGAACATTGCCATGAATGCATTGAAGTTGAATTCATTAGCTTGGAATTATGTGAAGGCTTTGCCTTGCCTGTGTTTACTATTGGGCACAGTTCCTGCGTTTGCCGAAGGTAGCCGCGTGGTTGCGACTGGCGGCGGGACGACGATTGAGGGCAGTGCTGGCGGTGGCATAGTGCCGTGGGCGGTGATCAACGGTTATGGCAGTAGCGATGAATGGTCCGCTACGGCGATGGCGACAGGCGTTTATGTTGATGACTTTACGCTGAAAGTGATTGGCGCTTCCTTGAGTTTTGATAATCGATTCGAGCTCAGCGTTGCGCGGCAAACCTTTGATTTAGATACTATGGGCGGCGAGTTAGGCCAAGATATCTTTGGGGTAAAATACAAGCTTGCCGGCGAGTTACTTTATACGGCTATGCCGCAAATCACCTTAGGTGCTCAGTATAAAAGAGTCGATGACTTTGCGATTCCTCTGGCGGTTGGGGCGCGGGATGATTGGGGGTTAGATGTGTATATTGCGGCCAGCAAAGTATTTTTCGATGCGGTGGCGGGGCGCAATTTATTACTTAATGGTACCGTGCGCGCGACCAAGGCGAATCAAACGGGTTTATTGGGTTTTGGTACCCAAGCCAGTAATGACTACCAGTTTGTGCTCGAAGCGTCTGCGGCAGTATTGCTGACGGATAATGTGGCGCTGGGTATCGAATATCGCCAGAAACCCAATGAGTTAGCTTTTGCCCGTGAAGATGATTGGCAGGATGTGTTTTTAGCGTGGTTTATCAATAAGCATTTTTCCGTGGTGACGGCCTATGCGAATTTGGGCAGCATTGCAGGGTTTGAAGAGCAACGGGGTTGGTACCTGTCGGTGGAGGGGGCGTTATGAGGCGTTTACGGATGAAGCTATTACCTTTCGTCGTAGTATTTTTTTTCACTGGCTGTGCGGTGCCAACGACCGAAACCTCAGCATCACAAACTCACTCTAGTCGTCAAACCTTATACCAAGATTTAGGTGGTAACGCAGGCGTATCGGCGATAGTCGATGGTTTGCTGGCACGTATTGCCACAGATCCACGCATAGTGCATCACTTTCAAGAGACAGATATTGCGTTATTTCGTGAGCGTGCCATTGAACATTTTTGTCTGGTTGCCGATGGCGGCTGCGTGTATCACGGCGAAAGTATGCAGCACAGTCATAGAGGATTGAATATTACTCAAGCGGATTTTGATGCCTTAGTCGGTCATTTGATTGAATCGATGAAAGAGCAACATATTCCGCTATCGACCCGTAATGCCTTTCTAAAACGTCTCGCCCCTATGTATACGGACATTACCTATCAGTGATTTGCTTCATCTTTAAAGTAGAAGCTCAACATAGCGTCTCTACATTGAGGGGCGAAAGAGTGAATGAGTCAGATACGGTAGCGTGATGGATAGCCGCATTTTTGTCTTGTGACTAGAGCAATAACGCCTCATCTATGGGATGGAACTGGCTCGCTGCATCCCTTAAGGATTTAGCTGTTAGGGTAGGGACGCCATACACTTGGGTTTCAACGCCATACTTTTGATGAATTTTTTGCAGCAATAAATCGAAATCGCCATCACCAGACAATAAGATCACTGTATCCACTTCACTCGCCGCTTCCATAATATCTATGGTGATCCCCACGTCCCAATCGCCTTTGGCTGAGCCATCGCTGCGCTGAATAAACGGTTTTAACTTCACCTCAAAACCTATGTGCTTTAGTGCGTCTTGGAATTTCAATTGCCCATCGTCGCCCTTATGGATGGCATAAGCCACGGCCAACGCTATGTCTCCCTCGTAGCCTAAGTGCTGCCACAGTTTACGATAATTAAATTGGCGGCCATAGGCTTCGCGGCAGGTGTAATAGATATTTTGTACATCGACAAATAAAGCGATTTTTTTCAAGGCGTTTTCCAGCGGCTAGGGGAGTAAGGGCACTATAGCATATCGAGGCAATAGGGTTTTCAAGGATGTTAGAGTGTTGGGTTCAGCCGTCGAGATTGTGAACCCAAAGCGTATGTTAGCTTCTATGGTATTTTTGATATTCGCCCGGTGACATGCCACTGAGTTTTTTAAAGTAACGCCCCATATGACTTTGATTGGCAAAGCCATTACTGAGGGCGATATCGGTCAATGATTGCGTTGAATGACTCAAGCTTTGTTTGACCTTTTCAATGCGCACTTGCAGCAAATACTCCTGCGGCGTCATCGCAAATTGGGATTTAAACATGCGACAAAAATGGTACTCGCTCAGTTGGGCAAGCTCGGCCAACTCAGACAAGTAAATTTGTCGATGGGAATGGCAATGAATAAACTCTTTGATCGCTTTAGCCACTTTAGGTGCGAGCCCACCCTTAATTGGCCCCACCGACAAATTAAAGTCTGAGCTTTGCAGCAAAGTCACCAGCACAGTGTCGGTTACTTGTTCCATCATCAGATGGTGATCACTCGTCTGCCAATCGAGCCCGGCAACTTGGTGCCGAAACAGCGCCTCTAATCTCGGATTATCGACAAAGGTCAACTCAGGTAAACGCACTTGGCGTGGATCTTTATCAAATACTCGCACCGCCAATTTTTTAAGATGTTCATCGCTAAAATACAAATGCATAAACTGCTGCGGTTGTCCCAGTTGCCAATGGCTTTGGCAGCCTTGGGGCATAAGGCAAAACTTACTGGGCGCGCCATAGTCGGCCTTGATATCGGTTCTGTGGGTTTCGTAGCCGCCATCCAGATACATGCTCAGCGTATGTTGTGCATCGTTTTGGTAATACAGACGCTCGCCCGCATTTTGATAATGGGCCCAAGATAAATCCTCCGTAATCGCTTGCTTACGAATACAGGTTTTGGCGGATTTATCAAAACTGATGTATTTGGGCTCCATGGGTTCCTAGTGATCTCACTGGCTAAGCATTTTGTCTGTCCAAATTATCGCACTTATGGGCGTGGCTCAACGTCCGCTCGCGATTAAAACCGCAATATCGTGTTATGGCCAACAAGATGGTGACATAAGGATGAAAGCCATCGCTGTATAGTTTGCCTCATTAAGCATTTTATGAAGGTGTAGGGGACTCATTATGGCTGTTGTGATGTATTTGCTGATGATTTTTGTGTGGGGTTTTTCGTGGATTGCCATTAAGTGGCAGCACGGTGAGGTGGCGACGGAAGTCTCGATTTTCTATCGGTTTGCGATTGCGAGTCTCTTGATGTTCGCCATTGGCTTTGCCTTTAACAAGCTGCAAGCGGTAAAGCTTAGGCAGCATCCTTGGTTTGCGTTACAAGGCGTGTGTCTATTTTGTTTGAACTTTATCGCGTTTTATACCGCAACACATTATATCGCCAGCGGTTTAACAGCGGTCATTATGGCCACTGCCCCCATTTTTAATGCGATACATGGCCGCATTTTTTACGGTACTCCCACCAGTCGCAATTTTTGGTTAGGCGTCGGTGTCGGTCTGGGTGGCATTAGCTTACTCTTTGGTGCCGATTTGCTCGCGACTCAGTGGTCACAAAATTTAGTGTGGGGCTTATTGTTTTCGCTGCTAGGTACGTGGTTTTTCTCGATTGGTAACATGATCAGTATGCGCAACTCGCGCGATAATGTGTCGCCCTTTACTTCAACAGCGTATGCCATGTGCTATGGCAGTGCGGCGTTATTGCTCATCATTTGGTTTAAAGATTTAAGTTTTAGTTTACTGCTGACACCCAGCTATCTTGGCAGCTTGTTTTACTTAGCCGTTATCGCCTCTGTGATTGGCTTTACCGCTTATTTGATCTTGGTTGAGCGAATTGGCGCTAATGCCGCTGCGTATCTGTTGGTGATAACCCCTGTGGTGGCACTGAGCGTATCTAGCGTGTTTGAGGATTATCAGTGGACTTGGTATTCAAGCGTGGGACTCTTGCTGGTCGCGCTCGGAAATATGTTAACGCGCCGTCAACGACCGCTTGGTGCTGGTCTCGGTTTACTTTTAGGCTTAGCCAATAAAGCAAAAAACGCTTAAAACATTAATGAGAAAAAAGCCAAGACATTGAGTGTCTTGGCTTTTTGTTATTCGATTATCAACAACTATGATTAGCGCTAGGCTTTAGGTGCGAGTTCCTGCTGTTTTGCCGCTAACTCTTGTGCCGCTAACTCTTGTGCTTTAATCGCCGCTTCGAGTTTAGCTTCAACATAACCAGGGGAGTGCGTTGTGGCCGAGATTAATCGATACATGGCGGGGATCACCAGTAAGGTCACAAAGGTGGCGAATGCCATACCGAAGAATACTACAGTACCCACAGCTATACGACTTTCTGAACCTGCACCCGTCGAGAAAATTAACGGCACAGCGCCAACTAAGGTGGTGAAGGCTGTCATTAGGATTGGCCGCAAACGACGGGATGACGCATCGATAATGGCTTTATCGAGTTCAAAGCCGCGGTCGCGCAATTGGTTGGCAAATTCCACGATGAGGATACCGTTTTTAGTCACCATACCAATTAACATGATCATGCCTATCTGGCTGTAGATGTTGATCCCTTGGCTGGTGATCAGTAGTCCTAAGAAACCACCGAATACACCCATAGGCACAGTAAACATCACCACTAACGGGTTGATAAAGCTCTCAAACTGTGCGGCTAATACTAAGTAGGCAACCAGTAAAGCCAAACCAAATACGATAAAGATACTGCTTTGGTTTTCTTTAAAGTCTTTGGATTCGCCCGTGTAACCAATCGAAATATCCTTAGGTAATAATTCAATGGCTTTAGCGTCAAGGAACTTTAAGCCTTCACCTAAGGTGTAACCTTCACTGACGTTAGCCTTGAGGGTGATCGATTTTTGCTTATTGGTGTGGCTTAATCTTTGTGCCGAGGCAATTTCTTCTATATGGGTGACAGTATCGAGAGTGACCAATTCGCCCTTAGCTGACCGCATGTAGATTTGGCTCAGGTCACCGACATTGTTGAAACTGTTTTCATCACCGCGTAAATACACATCGTATTCTTCGCCTCGATCAACAAAGGTCGTTTCGGTGCGGCCACCCAGCATGACTTCTAAGGTTTCCGATACTTGGTCGACACTGATCCCCAGTTCTGCGGCGCGCTCTTTATCGACAGTAACAATGAGTTCTGGCGTTGTTTCTGCGTAGTCTAAGTCAGCCCCTTCCATCATAGGGCTAGCGTTAGCCTCTTCTTTCAATATCTGCGCCCACTTAAACAGTTCGGCATAGTCCGAACCACCAAGTACAAATTGCACGGGTTCGCTCGATTGTCCCCTAAAGCCTGGCATCATAGGGCGAACCATTACATCTGGAATATCCTTTAAGGCATTACTAATAATTCCAAGGGCTTGTTGCGCAGTCACATCGCGGTGTTCCCAATCTTCTAGCTGCATGATGACAAAGCCAGTTTGATCGCCAGCACGGCCACCAAAGGCGGGAGCTTGTACACTGAAGGATCGCAACACACCTTTACCTAGCAAGGGCATGAGTCTGTCTTCGACTATGTCCATGTTGGCTGTCATACGGTTATAACTGGTGCCCTCGGCGCCTTTAATAAAGGCGAACAACACGCCGCGGTCTTCCTGCGGCGCGAGTTGTGACGGTACTTGTTGCATTAACCAAGCGCTGCCACCAATACAAGCGAGGATAACTAAGGGCGCGAGTAAACGGAGTTTAATCGCTCGAGTCACGGCGACGCGATAAACGCTTTCCATGCGAGCAAAGCCGCTGTCGACCCAACGATTAAAGCGATTCGGTTTGACGTTGGCTTTGAGTAATTTACTACTCAGTACAGGCGTAAGTGTGAGTGCCACTAAGGAGGAGAACAGCACTGACACCGCCAGCATCACGGAGAACTCGGTAAATAGTAGTCCGACCATGCCCTCCATAAAGGAAATTGGGAGGAATACCATCACCAGTACCGCCGTAGTGGCGATAACGGCAAAGCCCACTTCTCGAGTACCTTTATAGGCGGCGAGCAAGGGCTCTTCACCTTTTTCGATATGGTGGAAAATGTTTTCAACCACCACAATCGCATCATCCACCACTAGACCGATAGAGAGAATTAATGCCATCAATGTCAGTAGATTAATCGAATAACCTAGCATGTTGGCGGCGATAAATGCCGAGATCAAAGATACAGGAACAGTCACAGCTGGGATTAACGTTGCTCGCGCTTGTCCAATGAAGATATACAGCACGAGTACGACCAAGGCACCTGTGACATAAAGGGTGCTATACACTTCGTTAATCGAGCGGTCGATAAATACGGTCGAGTCGAAGTCGACCACTAGGCTAGTGCCTTCGGGCAGGAAGTCTTGTACGCGATCAACTTCT
The DNA here is from genome assembly GCF_036245925.1 of Shewanella sp. M-Br. Lineage (NCBI taxonomy): Bacteria > Pseudomonadati > Pseudomonadota > Gammaproteobacteria > Alteromonadales > Shewanellaceae > Shewanella > Shewanella sp. M-Br. The sequence goes on along the minus strand of NZ_BJBV01000024.1, from coordinate 65,624 downwards.
TTATGCACTTCTTTGGCAACGAGCAGAGGGTTGGCATCGGACTGGGCAATAATGCCTAAACTGATGTTAACTATGCCGTCGCTTTTGAAGGTCGAGTTTTCGTTTTGTGCTCCAACAGCCACATCGGCGACATCTTTTAAGTAGATAGCCGTGCCATCGCTGGCGGTACGCACCACAAGATAGTCAAAATCCTTCGGCGTGTAGTACAAGCGTTTGGTACGCACCGACATCACTGTGGTGTCGTTGCGCACTTGGCCGCCGGGCGTTTCTATGTTCTCTTTGCGCAGGGCGTTAATAATATCTGTGGCGGTGACATTACGTCCTGCCATTTGTTCGGGTCTGAGCTTGACGTACATGACCTTATACAAGCCGCCGGAAATGCTGATAGAACTCACGCCGCTGATTAAACTGAATTTGTCCTCGAGTACTCGCTGGGCGTAGTCCGTTAATTGAGTGCGGTCCATCACACTCGAGCTTAGGTTCACATAGACAGAGGGTTCGCCGGAGCCGTTGTCTTTTGAGACGACGGGATCTTTTGCATCTTCTGGGAGTCTGCGTTGGGCGCGGGCCACTGCATCACGCACATCGCTGACTCCTTCGGTTAAGTTCCAACCGAGGAGGAATTTAACTGTGATACGCGAGCTACCGTTACGTGTGGTCGAGGTGATTTCGTCAATACCACTGATCCCTGTTAGCTCATCTTCTAAAGTCTTAGTGATCTGGCTTTCCATAATCGCCGCCGATGCACCCGAGTAACTGGTGCTGATGGTGACCACAGGGCTTTCGACGTCGGGCATTTCTCGTATCGACAGTTTAGTGAACGACACTATGCCGAATACACATAGCAGTAAGCTTAAAACGATGGCAACGACAGGGCGTTTAACCGAAACATCGGATAACCACATTATTTCGTCTCCGTTGCTTTAGGACCTGAAAGCTCTGTTGCACGGGCTGAGGCTTTATTATCGAGCGTGACTTCATTGATTTGCAGGCCATCGCGCATATTGACTAAGCCCTGTACCACGACTTTGTCACCTATGTTTAAACCGCTTTCGATTAAGACTTGGTTATCGATACGTGCCCCTAGTGTCACTTCTGTGCGGTGGGCAATGTGGTCGGCGCTAACTACGTATACGTAACGTTTAGTTCCTGAATACTCAAGAGCTTGTACTGGCACCATAGGTGCTGAAATCGCTGGGAAGGTGATGGTTGACGACATCATCATGCCCGGTTTCAAGCGTTTCTTCGGATTATCGAATAGCACCCGTACTTTGAGGTTTAAGGTTTCCTCATTGACGCGGGGATCAATAGCCACCATTTTGCCAGTAAAGATTTCATTCGGCCAAGCGCGACTGGTGGCTGACACTTGCATGCCAATACTCAGTTGCGATAGGAAATGCTCAGGCACTTGTAAGTCGAGGCGCATGCTGGACAAATCATCTAGCGACATCAACTCAGTGCCCATGCTGACCATCTTGCCTTCGCTGAAATTAATCAGGCCAGTATTACCCGCAAACGGCGCTATAAGCGAGTGGTAATGTAAATCTGCTTGGGCGGAGGATAAGCGTGCTTGGGCGATATCAACACTGGCTTTTTGTGCGTCAATCTCGGTTTGGGTAATGGCGTTACGGCTGATCAGTTTTTCAAACTCTTTGAGTTTACGTTTTTCATCATTGAGGAAAGCATTGGCCTCGGCGACGGCGGCTTGGGCTTTCATATCATCGAGTTCGATCAGTAACTGGCCTTTTTTTACCGCTTGGTTTGAGGTCACTGCGACTTGTTTAATCTTACCTGTGACTTGCGGTGCAATGATCACTGCACGTTCAGCCGCGAGTTTGCCGATAAGAGAGATAGATTGCGCTAATGGATATTCAATCACTTCACCCGTGACCACAGGAACGGTACGCATAAGATGTGGTGCGTTCTCGGGTTTAGCCGCTTGAAGGACATCACTAAAACTCACCGCTGTGGCGATAATCGCAAGCAGGGCAATGGCAATAATGGTTTTTTTCATTGTAATTATTATCTCGCGCAAAGGCAGTTTAAAAAGGTAATCGCTCTAATGGCGCTATTCTAGTGAATAACGTACGCCAGTTGGGTAAAAGTTTGTAAAGGTAAGCGAACGAAAATGAAAGAAATTGTGTTTTTTGAGCATTGAGCACAATTCAACGAGAGTTGTGCTGTTTTTTTGTGCTGTTATTGCTTTTTAAAAGCTGGACGGACTTTAGGGATGGACTTCAGTTCGCGTTTTTTCAATCGGCGCTTGAGTCGTTTCAACCTGAGGATATTGGCTTAAAATTGCCGCTAATCGTCCATCGCGGCGCATACTCTCTAAACCTTGATTAAAATCCGTCACTAACTGCGGATGATCCGCTACAGCCAAAGAGATCCCTAAATGAAATACCTCAGTCGCTATGGGTGGGCCGACTTGCTCAAAGGCACCCTCATATTCACTTGGTCCTTTTTTAATTAAATACCTCGCTAAGTTATGGCCAATCAAGACTAAGTCAATACGCTTTAAAAACAGCTTTTTGAGATTCATCTCATCCGAATTTCCTTCCTCTGTGGTGAGCCCCGCGGCGAAGATTTCTGGTGGATTAGCGTAACCGCGACCTATACCGATAGTGAAAGGTTTAAGATCTGAAAGTTGACTGAAACTCAGCGGTGAATCTTTACGTTTGTAAAACACAATTTGTACGGGTTGGATAGGCGCAGAATATTGGGCCCATTGCTCGCGCTCTTTACGATACCAGAGCCCAATGATGCCATCAGCTTGGCCTGTTTTAACGAGTAAAGCCGCGCGGGCGAAGGGATAAAACTTGAGGCTGGCAGTGTAACCTTTGCGTTTAAAAGCTTCTTTGACGACTTGCGCAACGCCGCCCTGTTCAGGTAAAGCATCGGCATAAAAAGGAGGATAGTTAGTGGCGACTAATTGGAGTTCCCTGCCCGCAAATGCAGGGGGATAGAAGCTGAATAGAAACAAGCAAAAGCTAGATAATGTGAGTAATTTCTTCCCCATTTCTACTCCAGCACTTAGGTGAGTCGCACTTGGCTTGAGTATAGTCAGAGTTAATTAGAACAGGCGAACTTATGGATATAAAGATGAGTGCATATTGAGCGCCATACGATTGAGAGTTATGCCGATTGAGTACCATGGTGGGCGTCCATTTTACCCTTGCTCATTCATGCCTTATTGCCCCAGCGCATTCATGGATTAAGGCGCTAGCTCATTCACGTATTGGGGCAAAAGATATTAGTGAGGCAGGTTATAGCGAAACCTGCTCACCCTGATACAAACCTCGGCGGAGTTTTCCTGCGTCGATAAGTAACAGCTCACCGGACTTGCCATTCTTAATACTGCTATCTATCGCAATGATTTTATTATGATAAATCCCAAGCACTTGTTCCTGCGATGTGTGCCCTACGACGATATGATCGACCTTGAAATAGTTCAGTATGCTATCGATATCCGACTCTTTCAGTTCATCTTTAAAGTAGCCGCGATACCAAGTTGGACCATTGGTAAAAAACAAAAAGTTGAGTAAATCGTCTTGCTTCAAATCGGCTTTTTTATCATCTAAATGCTGACGAAATAATTGGTTAGCATCGCTGATATTTAATTTACGCTCGACCCATTCAGGGCTGATGCCGCCGTGCATAAACAAGATATTATTGATTTTGACTAAAGTATGTTTGCTGCGAAGCCATTGGCCTATTTCGGTGTCTTTGTTGTAGAGCGCATCGTAGCTGCGTTTGAGTAAATCTGCCGAGACTTGATAGCGTTCGTTGACGTAGCGTAAGTCGCCGCGAAACACCATTTGCTCGTGATTGCCCATGAGTAGATGTAAGCGTCCGCCCGCAGCTTGGGCTTCTTGATCTAAGGTATATAAAAACCACAATACTTCATTGACTTGATGACCACGGTCAAACATGTCGCCCGTCATCACCATATGACCGTCACCAAAGGCCCAGTGGTTATCTTTGTCGATAATCTGATGGGCTTTTAGCAAGTTAATCATTACATCAAACTGGCCGTGTACATCGCTAAGGGCGACAATTTTGCTGACATGGGTGAAGGTATCTGGCTCAACCGTGACAGCTTGTGTATAAAGGTGCGGTTGGGGTAATTCACCGCAACTGGCAGGGCGAGTTAACTGCGCCTTCGCAATCGGCGTTTGTTTTAGTTCACTCTGGCAAATCCAATAGGCTGTGTCTTTTTGAGCATCATCTAAAAACACATAAGGGCCATCGGTGATGCTGCTTTCTTGAATTTTTAACTCTGTATCAGTTTCACTTGCATTGGTCGTCAGTGAGATAAACGCAAGTGAGGTAAAGGGGAGTGCGGTGACAAGCCATAACAGGGGCGTGAATTTTCTCTGTTGCTTGAGTATCCATTGGCTGGCTCGGCTAAGTCGCGTCATAGATAGCGTGATTGGGTGAGCCCCGACTGGCATCGAATTGATTTGCATTAGACCGCATCCTTGTTCTTGTTTTAGTTATTCATTTTTTCATTTTAGACACTTGAGTTGATGAGTCTTCGAACGTGCAGCTTGACGAATTCAATTTCAAGCGCTTAATCCAAACGCTTAATCGCAAGTGCCTAATCTTAAGTACTTAATGTCAAGTGCTCAACCTATTGAAAACACTAAATCATACGGATAAGGCTTAACATCGGCAAGTCGTGGGGCGGGCTAAATTAAACTTGCCCGCCTCGTGATTCAGTTATTCCATCATGGCATTTCTATCGTGCATAACTGTTGTTATGGGTATTGGCAATTACATGGCATTGACGACGGTATAACTATCAACAAACTGCTCAAAACTGACGATTTTTCCGCTGTGTATCTTCCATAAATGGGCGACTCGAGCGGTAAAATGTTTGCCCGTTTTGACATAAGTACCTGAATAAGTGCCGAAGGCAAAAACCTTATCACCCTGCGCCACATAGTCTTCGATATCGACGCAATAGTTATCCCATTCTTTTTCGAGGCGGGCGAACACATTGGCGGCTATCGCGCTAAAACCTATGTAAGTGCCCGCATAGGGAAAACCTACCGCCTCTGTCCAGCGTGCGTCATTTGCCAGTGCATGCTCAAGATTTTTGGCATTTTCGGCAGAGCTGTGTCCTGCGTAAGTACTTTTGACAAGTGCAAGATTCGCATCAGTTTGCCTTGCTGTTTCGATAAGATTTAACTGAGCAGGCTCACTCACTAAAGAGTTTGTTGGAACACCATTAAGCGTTGGCATGATTACGACTCAAACTGTGCTTCAAGATGGCTTAACCACTGGGCGGGTTGGCCATAAAAGCGGTTGATATTAATGGCGGTTATGTTGCCGTCATCATCCTCTATAGCCATTGAAGGGAAACCTTGGGCACCTATCAGATTCAGTAATGCTCTGGATTCAACAATATGCTCATATAGCTTGTCTTCACCTTGGGCATAATGTTGCGCAAAGCCTATAGGGTCGAGCCCAAGTTCAGCGGCTAACCTTGCGAGATTACCTTCATCACTGGCGCTGTGACCATCACGGTAATGGGCCAGTTGTACTGAGTGTAGATAGGCCAAACTGTCGCCACCCATAGCATCGACTGCGAGCATGGCTTTAATAGGAGGCGCCGAGTCGAGTACGATTGTGGTATCGCGCAGCAGACCATCAAAATAGTTTTCCCCAAAAGGTTGTCCGGTTAGCTCGGCAATACGCAGATCGTGGGGCATAACATAGTCGCGCCAGTTAGCATCGATTTGTTTACGTCTTGGGCCCGTGAGCATACCGCCGCCGTGGAGCTTAATGGTAAAGCCTGCTTTTGCGGCGGCATCGAGTAAAGGCGCTGCGGCATAACACCAACCACATAAAGGGTCGATAATGGCGTGCAGAGTGCGCTCTTTGGCCGTTGCTGTGCTGCTGGTTGTGCTAGTTGGATGGGTTGTTGGCTGAGTCATAGTTAAACCTTTTGGCTTAAGTTCGTCGCGACATTAGCGACTTAAGCCCTTTGAGAACATCGATTAAAATAGTTAGGTTGGTACCGTTATTTAGCTAAAAAATGGCACGCAATCGCTCACGTGCCTGTCTTTAACTGTTTTCACTTAAATGCTTGTATCTAATCGCCTAGATAGATATGGCTGGGCTTACATAGGCCAGGTCATTTCGCCCATGTAAACTTTGGCGCTGATCTCAAGCCCTGCATCGGCTGGCATTTGTGGGTATAGCGCCAGCATCTTTTGGATTAATTCGGCGGAATCTTTCGAGGCTTTTGCAGCGATTTCAAAGGCTTTTACATATTCACGAGTAAAACCGATGGCGTGGGTATTAAATCGCGCTTCGCCTAAATAGTGCCCTGGGATCACTGTGGTCGGCAGCAGTTTTTCCATTGCATCTAAATGGGTTAACCATTCCTGACGCTCAGAGGCAGTTTGAGTGTCAGCCATCCAAACATGCGTGTTATCAAATACTTCTACGCCACCTGTAATAGTTTTTGCCGATGGCACCCACAGGAAAGTGTGTTTAGGGTGTTTATCATTAAAACCTTTGATAATCACTTGCTCACCGTCGATAGTAAAAGTGTCACTGTGAATCGCCTTAGGTAACACTAATTCGCTTGGCGCATTATCTTTTAAAATCGGCCCCCAGTAGGCGAGTTTGCCTTCCATTGAGGCTTTAATCGCATCGACTGTGGTTTGAGTCGCGACGATTTGTGCATCGGGGAAATTCTTTTTAATCACGGCTAAGCCGAAATAGAAATCAGGATCGCTATGGCTGATATACACCTGAGTCAGCTTTTTACCGCTGGCCTTAATGGTGTCGACCAATGTTTGGGCATCGTTATTTTGAAATTGCGCATCGACTAACATCATTTCACGCTCGCCGCTGATAAAGCTTGATGACACGGCAAAGATGCTGTTTTCGCCCGGATTAAAATGGCTCACTTGCAATGGCGCAGCATTGACCGTGCCAAATCCTGCTAGCAGTAAAGTGGCGGCTAGGCCGATTTTAGATGAGGCCTTCAATGTGGCGTTAACTGTGTTACGTATTGCATAGGTTGATGTGTTCATTTGGGGCTCACTTATAGTCACAGGGTGAAAGAGTAAAAGGTTCGATTTAGCATTCATTGATTTGCAGCTGCTGCAAAAAGTGAGTTAAGTATAGGTTGCAAAAATCAATAGATAAATGCGAGTATCTGCCCATGTTTGTTGCATTAATCGGATGAATTGCTGCGTGTACTATTGCACTCTTAGTTATTAACTATATAGCTATTAGCTATGTGGATACGCGAGTATGTGAGTGGGCCTTCGAGTGATTGAAAGTTATTGATTGAATGTGAGTGGAGATAAATCATGGATAGACTCGAAGCGGCTAAGGTGTTTGTGACTATTGTTGAGCGCGGCAGCATGATCAGCGCCGCCAATGCCTTAGATATGTCGCGTTCTATGGTGACCCGTTACTTGAGCGAAATGGAAGAATGGTCCGGCGCTAGATTGTTGCATCGTTCGACGCGCAGTCTCAGCTTAACGCCCGCGGGTGAGCAAGTGCTGGATTATTGCCATCGACTGCTCGAATTGGCTAATGAAGTACCTGCGGTAAGCCACGCCGCTGTGGCGATTCCGCGGGGATTGCTACGTATTAGTTGCTCCCAGTTTTTGGCGCATCAGATTTTAGCGCCCGTGGTACAGCAATATTTAGCCAGTTATCCGCAGGCGAGCGTGAATTTCCACGTGAGCAGCCAAACCGTCGATTTAGTCGCCGAGCGTATTGATCTGGCTATTCGCATCACCAATGAACTCGATCCCAATCTTATCGCTAGGCGCTTAGGGGAGTGTGAATCTGTTGTGTGCGCTGCCCCGAGTTATCTTGCCGCGCGCGCCGCCGTGCTGCATCCTGAGGATTTAACTCAGCATAACTGTTTAACCTATTCCTATTTTGGCGATGTGATGTGGCGGTTTTATCAAAGCGATGTGGCTGCGAAACAGGCCCAGACGCATAACTCCGATCCTAAGTTAAACCAAGGTCAAGTATTTAACGTGCCTGTGAATGGGAATTTTAGCGCCAATGATTCCATGGTGGTGCTCAATGCCACGCTGGCAGGTGAGGGGATCGCTATGCAGCCCGTTTGGGCGGCGAAACCCTATTTAGACTCGGGTCAGCTAGTGCCTTTATTAATGGAGTTTAAGCCGCAGTCCCTCGGTGTATATGGCGTGTATCAATCCCGCAAACATATGCAGCCTGCACTTAGGGTGATGATGGACATGCTGGTGGCCTACTTTGCCAGCTTGAATTGAAATAGTTTCAGTTTGAAATAGCACCAAAGTCTACGGCACTCATAGCGTAACTGAATGCCATAAAAAGGAGCTTAACCCTTTCGAGCTAAACTCCTCAGATTTACACTTGTCTAGATTCTAGATTCTAGATTTACTTTATCATGCGCTTGTATTTCAAGCGGTGTGGCTCAACCACATCGGCGCCATAGGTGTTTTTCAACCATGCCGAGTATTCTGTGTAGTTACCTTCGTAGAAGTTCACTTGGCCTTCGTCACGGTAATCCAGAATGTGGGTCGCGATACGGTCGAGGAACCAACGGTCATGCGAAATCACCATAGCGCAACCTGGGAATTCCAGAATCGCTTCTTCCAGTGCGCGCAGGGTTTCAACGTCTAAATCGTTGGTGGGTTCGTCGAGTAATAAGACGTTACCGCCCGCTTGCAGCAGTTTGGCTAAATGCACTCGGTTACGTTCACCACCAGATAAAGTACCGATGACTTTTTGCTGATCGCCACCACGGAAGTTGAAGCGGCCTACATAGGCGCGGCTCGGGATTTCCATGTTGTTGATACGCATGATGTCTTGACCACCGGAGATTTCTTCCCAAATGGTGTTCTTATCATTCATCGAATCGCGGAACTGCTCAACCGAGGCCAGTTGCACAGTATCACCCAGCTCAATGCTGCCGCTGTCTGGCTTTTCTGCGCCGGATAACATGCGGAACAGGGTCGATTTACCCGCGCCGTTGGCACCGATAATGCCGACGATCGCGCCCTTAGGCACAGAGAACGACAGGTTGTCGATCAAAACGCGGTCACCGTAAGATTTGGTCAGGTTATTCACTTCAATAACCTTGTCACCTAAACGAGGTCCGGGCGGAATAAACAGCTCGTTGGTTTCGTTACGTTTTTGGTAATCGTTAGTGTTCAGCTCTTCAAAGCGCGCCATACGGGCTTTGCCCTTAGACTGACGGCCTTTCGCACCTTGGCGTACCCATTCCAATTCTTTGGCAATGGTTTTTTGACGTGCGCTTTCGGTGGCCGATTCTTGCTTCAGACGGGCATCTTTTTGCTCAAGCCATGAAGAATAGTTACCTTCCCACGGAATACCTTCACCGCGGTCGAGTTCTAAAATCCAGCCAGCGGCATTGTCGAGGAAGTATCTGTCGTGGGTAATCGCGACCACAGTACCTGCATATTCCTGCAAGAAGTGCTCAAGCCAAGCCACGGATTCCGCATCCAAGTGGTTGGTGGGTTCGTCCAGTAACAGCATTTCTGGCTTTTCAAGCAGCAAACGACATATCGCCACGCGGCGACGTTCACCACCGGATAATACTTCGATTTTCTCATCCCAATCTGGCAGACGCAGGGCGTTGGCGGCGCGCTCAAGGACATACTCTAAGTTATGGGCATCTTGGGCTTGAATAATGGCTTCGAGTTCGCCTTGCTCTTTTGCAAGGGCGTCGAAATCGGCGTCCGGCTCGGCGTAGGCTGCGTAAACGGCATCGAGGCGAGTCAGGGCATTTTTTGCCTCTGATACCGCTTCTTCAATCGCTTCACGCACGGTTTGATTCGGATCGAGTTTAGGTTCCTGCGGCAGGTAACCGATTTTCAATCCCGGCATTGGGCGCGCTTCACCTTCAATTTCGGTGTCGATACCCGCCATAATGCGCAGTAGCGTCGACTTACCTGAACCGTTGAGGCCGAGTACGCCAATTTTGGCGCCGGGGAAAAAGCTTAAAGAAATATCTTTAAGGATCTGCTTCTTAGGCGGAACAATTTTACCCACCCGCAGCATGCTGTAAACAAACTGAGCCATTTTTCTCTATCTTAAGTGACTAATGATGCGGCTAATTCTACTCGATTGCGCGCCGAACTCAACTCGACAATGAGCCAAGTTCAAGCACTATCTGCAGGAATTTCATGTTTCAAATACTGGGATTGTGACCGCGTTCCGAGTAGAATACCGCGCAACCCTACCTATAAGAATTGGCAGCTGGAGTAAGCAATGCTGAAAAAAGATATGAATATCGCAGATTATGATCCGGAACTGTTTAACGCAATTCAGAATGAAACTCTGCGTCAAGAAGAGCATATTGAGCTGATTGCTTCTGAAAACTACACCAGTCCACGCGTGATGGAAGCGCAAGGTTCACAGTTAACCAATAAGTACGCTGAAGGCTATCCTGGCAAGCGTTACTACGGTGGTTGTGAGTATGTGGACGTAGTTGAAACCTTAGCGATTGAACGTGCTAAACAACTGTTTGGCGCAACTTACGCTAACGTACAACCTCATTCAGGTTCACAGGCAAACAGCGCGGTTTACATGGCATTGTTAAAACCTGGCGATACCGTACTGGGCATGAACTTAGCCCATGGTGGTCACTTGACCCACGGTTCACCCGTTAACTTCTCTGGCAAACTGTACAACATCATTCCTTATGGTATCGACGAGTCTGGCAAAATTGACTACGACGAGATGGAACGTATTGCCATAGAACACAAGCCTAAGATGATGATCGGCGGTTTTTCTGCCTATTCAGGTATCGTTGACTGGGCAAAAATGCGTGAAATCGCAGACAAAATCGGTGCTTATTTATTTGTCGATATGGCACACGTTGCCGGTCTTATTGCTGCGGGCGTTTATCCAAACCCAGTACCACACGCACACGTTGTGACATCTACGACTCACAAAACCTTAGCGGGTCCTCGTGGTGGCGTGATCCTATCTGCTGCTGACGATGAAGACTTGTACAAAAAGTTGAACTCTGCGGTATTCCCTGGCGGTCAAGGTGGCCCATTGATGCACGTTATCGCAGGTAAAGCGGTGGCGTTCAAAGAAGCCCTAGAGCCAGAATTTAAAGTTTACCAACAGCAAGTGGTTAACAACGCTAAAGCTATGGTTGAAGTGTTCCTTGAGCGCGGTTACAAAATCGTCTCTGGCGGAACCAGCAACCACTTAATGCTAGTTGACCTGATTGGTCGTGACTTAACGGGTAAAGAAGCCGATGCCGCCTTAGGTAGCGCTAACATTACCGTGAACAAAAACTCAGTGCCAAATGATCCACGTTCACCCTTTGTGACCTCAGGTGTGCGTATCGGTACGCCAGCCATTACGCGCCGCGGCTTTAAAGAAGCGGAATCGAAAGAGCTGACTGGCTGGATTTGTGACATCCTTGATGATGCGAACAATCCTGCTGTGATTGAGCGTGTTAAGGGCCAAGTATTGGCACTGTGTGCACGTTTCCCTGTTTACGGTTAATCTGTAAATAGTCTCCTTTTTGTGGTGCTGAGCCTAACAAGCATCAGGTGGTTAACCTCAGCCCATAAATAGGATAAAATCCCATGGCCGCATCTTGCGGCCATTTTTATTGGTAAAATCTTAGGCTTAAATCCATTGCGTTTGACTGAGATTTAACAGGTAAACCCATTAACGCTTTACGACCATTCTCTGGCAGGAGGCTCAATGCATTGTCCATTTTGTAGCGCGACAGATACTAAAGTCATCGATTCCCGATTAGTGGCAGAAGGCCACCAAGTGCGCCGTCGTCGAGAATGCACCGAATGTCATGAAAGATTTACCACCTTCGAAGGCGCCGAATTAGTCATGCCTAGGGTGATTAAGCGCGATGGTTCACGCCAACCCTTCGATGAAGAAAAACTCCAAGGTGGCATGTTACGCGCCGTTGAAAAACGCCCCGTATCTATGGATGAAATCGAGCAAGCACTCAGCAAAATCAAGTCTACTCTGCGCGCCACTGGCGAGCGGGAAGTGCCGTCAGAAATGGTGGGTAACTTAATGATGGAGCAATTGATGAGCCTAGATAAAGTCGCCTACATACGTTTCGCTTCTGTGTACCGCGCCTTCGAAGACGTGTCTGAATTTGGCGAAGCCATCGCCAAGCTACAAAAGTAGTTATTCGATTTTTGTGGCTAGTCTATCGGTGTTTAGTTGCGCTAGCTTTAAAAGAGGCTTTTGATTAATAGCTTCTGCAAGACAGGTTTTAAAAACAGATTTGTAAGACTGGTGAAAGCCGAAACCTTTAACAACAGGGTTGAACATGAGCTTGAACATAAGTTGGTCCGTACTCGATACCCAAATGATGAGCCGCGCGATTCAATTGGCGCGCAAAGGCTTTTACACCACGAGGCCCAATCCCAGTGTGGGCTGCGTTATCGTTAAAGATAATCAGATTGTCGGCGAAGGTTATCATCAAAAAGCGGGTGAGCCCCACGCCGAAGTGCATGCGTTACGTATGGCTGGTGAACACGCCCGCGGCGCAACGGCCTATGTCACCTTAGAGCCCTGTAGCCATTATGGCCGCACGCCACCCTGTGCCTTGGCGCTGATCAATATTGGCGTTAAACGCGTGGTGGTGGCGGTTGAAGATCCTAATCCGCAAGTGGCTGGTCGCGGTATTCAAATGCTGCGCGATGCCGGCATTGAAGTGGATGTGGGATTACATCGCGATGAAGCCTATGCCTTGAATTTAGGCTTTATGAAGCGCATGGAATCGGGTTTACCCAGAGTTACAGTCAAATTGGCTGCGAGTCTTGATGGTAAAACCGCGCTGTCTAACGGTGTGTCTAAATGGATAACTGGTCCAGAATCTCGCCGCGACGTGCAGCGATTACGTTTACGTTCTTGTGCACTGGTCACGGGGATCGAAACCATACTGGCAGACGCTCCTTTACTTAATGTGCGTTATCAGGAACTTGGCAGCTTAAATGACAGTGTAACCGAGGCGCAATTACTGCAGCCATTAAGAGTGATACTCGACAGCCGTGCCCGTTTGCCGTTATCGGCCGCCTGCTTGGCTATCGTATCGCCCATACTCTTGGTCTCGACCGTGGCTTATTCCGCAGAGTTTCAAGCACAATTGCCCTCCCATGTGAGTTGCCTCGTGTTACCTGCAATTGCAGGTCGCGTCTCATTGCCTGAACTATTAAGCTATTTAGGCCAAAGCTGTAATCACGTGCTGGTGGAAGCGGGTGCAACCTTAGCGGGCGCATTTTTAGCGCAGGGGCTTGCCGATGAGTTAGTGCTGTACCAAGCGATGAAAATCCTCGGTGGGTATGGGCGTAATCTGCTGCAATTGCCCGATTATCAAACCATGGCACACATTCCTGCACTAATTTTGGTAGATGAGCGCAAATTAGGGCTAGATACCCGTTTAACTTTGAGCGTTATGCTTGATACCTCTTTATCTAAATCGAATTGGAGCAAGATAACCGTTTAACCTTGAGTCTTATGCCTTATTACTTCTTTATTTAATTAAGTGAGTTAACCATGTTTACTGGGATTATTGAAGCCGTTGGCACCCTGCGCAAACTGGAGCGTAAAGGCGATGATATTCGTCTTACCGTGGCGAGCGGCAAACTGGATTTAAACGATGTGCGTTTAGGCGACAGTATTGCCACCAACGGTGTGTGTTTAACGGTTGTGCAGCAATTAGTCGACGGCTATGTGGCTGATGTCTCTGCCGAAACCGTGAGTCTAACCGGCTTTGCTCACTACAAAGTGGGCACTAAGGTAAATCTTGAAAAGGCCGTTACCTCAACCACACGCTTAGGCGGCCACATGGTCAGCGGCCATGTTGACGGTATTGCAACGGTTGAGCAACGCTTAGTGCGTGGTCAAGCCATTGAATTTTGGTTAGCCGCACCCGCAGAGCTTGGGCGTTACATTGCCCATAAAGGTTCCATTACCATTGATGGCGTGAGTTTGACGGTTAACGAAGTGGACGGCAGTCGATTCCGCTTGACCATAGTGCCGCATACCGCAGGTGAAACCACGTTAATCGACCTGCAAGCGGGCGATAAGGTGAATATCGAAGTGGATTTAATCGCCCGTTATCTTGAACGCTTGATGAATTATGATGGCAAAGACAGCAAGAGCGGTGGCGTCACCATGGAAATGTTAGCCCGTGCCGGCTTTGTGCGTTAGTGCACAGGAGCAGATTATTTAACTTAAGCTTATCGGCAGCTTAGGTTATTTAGGTATAGAATTTCATAATAACAGCAAAATCATAAGGTCCTACAATGGCGCTGCACAGTATAGAAGAGATCATCGAAGATATTCGTCAAGGCAAAATGGTTATTTTGATGGATGACGAAGACAGAGAAAACGAAGGTGATTTGATCATGGCGGCCGAAATGGTCACGCCAGAAGCGATTAACTTTATGGCGAAATATGGCCGTGGGCTTATTTGCCAGACCATGACTAAAGCCCGTTGCCAGCAGTTAAATCTCCCCTTAATGGTGACGAATAATAACGCCCAGTTCTCGACTAACTTTACGGTTTCTATTGAAGCGGCAGAAGGTGTGACTACCGGTATTTCGGCCCACGATCGCGCTGTAACGGTGAAAGCGGCTGTGGCTAAAGAGGCTAAAGCGTCTGATTTAGTGCAACCAGGGCACATCTTCCCGCTAATGGCACAGGATGGCGGCGTATTAACCCGCGCTGGCCACACTGAAGCTGGCTGTGATTTAGCCCGTCTTGCGGGACTTGAGCCATCGGGCGTTATCGTTGAGATTTTGAACGAAGACGGCACTATGGCACGTCGCCCAGATTTGGAGATTTTCTCCGAGTTGCATGGCATCAAAATCGGCACTATCGCGGCTTTAATCGAGTATCGCAATACCAAAGAAACCACGGTTGTGCGCGAAGCTAAATGCAAATTACCAACCCGTTTCGGTGAGTTCGATATGGTGACTTTTAGAGACACTATCGACAATCAATTGCACTTTGCCTTAGTCAAAGGTGAGGTGAAAGAAGATTGTTTGGTGCGCGTGCATTTGCAAAATACCTTCAACGATTTACTCCACTCAGAGCGCGATCAGCAACGCAGCTGGCCACTCGAAAAGGCGATGGAGCGTATTTCTGCAGAAGGTGGCGTATTGGTTTTACTCGGGAATCAAGAACATCCCTGTGAAATTCTCTCTAAGGTGAAAGCCTTTGAAGCTGAAGATCAAGGCCAAGCGCCTGCTTCTGCAAAATGGCAGGGGACGTCGCGCCGTGTGGGTGTGGGTTCGCAAATCCTCGCTAGCCTTGGCGTGACTAAGATGCGCCTGCTCAGCTCGCCTAAACGCTACCATTCACTTTCAGGCTTTGGCCTTGAAGTGACTGAGTATGTGGCGGACTGAAACCCAAAGTTACACTGAAGTAAAATTAACAATTTCTGATAATTTGCATAGGGCTCTGGGCAATTGGCTGTGATATCATGTCGCCACTTTTCGCCCCGAGCTGGGTGCTTTAGCTAAATTAGGTAAGATAATGAACGTAGTTCAAGGTAATATCGAAGCGAAAAATGCCAAAGTTGCGATTGTAATTTCGCGTTTCAACAGCTTTTTAGTTGAGAGCTTGCTTGAAGGTGCACTTGACACGCTGAAACGTTTTGGCCAAGTCAGCGACGACAATATCACTGTTGTCCGTGTACCAGGTGCGGTTGAGTTGCCGCTAGCTGCGCGTCGCGTAGCTGCCAGTGGTAAATTCGACGGTATTATCGCATTAGGTGCGGTGATCCGTGGTGGTACTCCTCATTTTGATTTTGTTGCAGGCGAATGTAATAAAGGTCTAGCTCAAGTTGCTTTAGAATTTGATCTGCCTGTTGCTTTCGGTGTTTTGACCACTGATACCATTGAACAAGCGATTGAACGTTCAGGTACCAAAGCGGGTAACAAAGGCGGCGAAGCTGCTCTAAGCTTGCTTGAAATGGTCAATGTTCTGCAAGAACTTGAACAACAGTTGTTATAGTAGGAAAAATAATGAAGCCTTCTGAGCGCCGCAAGGCCCGCCGTTTAGCCGTTCAAGCCATCTATTCATGGCAACTAAGCGGGAATAATATTGCCGATGTCGAGCATGAGTTTTTAACTGAACAAAGTCTCGACGGTGTTGATGTAGCTTATTTTCGTGAGCTATTTTCAGGCGTTGCAACGAAGAAAACCCAATTGGATGAGCTGATCATCCCGCATCTGGAACGCCCGATTGATGAAGTGTCTCCAGTAGAGAAAGCCATAGTTCGTTTAGCGACCTATGAGCTGACTTTCCGTAAAGATGTGCCATACAAGGTCGCGATTAACGAAGCGATTGAGTTGGCAAAAGCTTTCGGTGCGGACGAGAGTCATAAGTTTGTGAACGGACTGCTCGACAAACTGGTTGCACGCAAGTAATAAAGACAAACGGTATCTTAGGATACCGTTTTTCATTGCTAACAAAGGTGGCCGATGTAAGTCGTGCCAAACTGTACAGTGAAAGAATTCCAATTAATTGAATGTTATTTTAGCAACCGCGGCCCCACTCGCCGTGATGTGAAGCTTGGCATCGGTGACGATTGCGCTTTAGTGCAACCCGCAGAAAACAAGTCGATCGCTATCTCCTGTGACACCTTAGTTGAAAATGTCCATTTCTTCCCCGATATGCCTCCCGCTGCCTTAGGTTACAAAGCTTTAGCGGTAAATTTATCTGATCTGGCTGCCATGGGCGCTGAACCCGCGTGGATGACGCTTGCCTTAACGCTACCCGAAGTCGATGAGACTTGGCTCAGTGGTTTTAGTGAAGGCTTGTTTGAAGCGGCCGATTACTATGGCATCGCCTTAATTGGCGGCGATACGACTCGTGGTCCACGGGCGATTAGCATCACAGTGCACGGCCAAGTCCCACAGGGTAAGGCACTCACGCGTCATGGTGCTAAAGCGGGTGATTGGATTTATGTCACGGGCACGCTCGGAGATTCGGCCTTAGGTCTGGATATCATTCGCGGCGCGCAACAGGCTAGAGCCGAGCATAAAGAATTCCTGATCAATCGCCATTATCGTCCAACACCAAGAGTCTTAGCGGGCCAAGCTTTACGTTCGCTTGCCTCCAGTGCTATCGACCTTTCCGACGGGTTTATCTCGGATATCGGTCATGTGCTTAAGGCTTCGGCAGTTGGTGCGGTTGTCGATGTTAATTGCATCCCGCTTTCACGGGCGATGCAAGATACCGTCAGCGAGGAGCATGCCTTAGGTTATGCGCTTACGGGGGGCGAAGATTATGAACTGCTGTTCACCGTTCCTGAAGCGCAAAAAGGTGCGCTTGAGACAGCGTTGAGCCATGCAGGAGCAAAGTTTGTTCGCGTTGGACAAATTTGTGCAGGCAGTAAGCTCAAGTTGCAACTCAATGGTGAGCCGTTTACACCACCGTATCACGGTTTCGAGCACTTTTAAGCGAAGAGCATGTTAATGAAATGGTTGTCAAAGGATCAGGTGCTAACGCGCCTGTCATTAAAAAATCCTGTCCACTTTTTGGCACTCGGTTTTGGTAGCGGACTCGCCGCTAAAGCGCCTGGTACTTTCGGTACCTTAGCAGCCATTCCCCTCTATTTATTGATGGCGCCATTACCGCTCACTTGGTATATCGGCTTAACCTTATTGAGCGCATTTGCGGGATTTTATATCTGCGGTAAAGCCGCTCAAGATATGGGGGTACACGATCACGGTGCGATTGTGTGGGATGAAGTGGTTGGACTACTGATCACTATGATAGCGGCACCAGCAGGCTGGGGTTGGTTGTTAGTCGGCTTTGGTCTATTTCGCTTTTTCGACATCATCAAACCTTGGCCTATTCGATGGCTCGATGCCAAAGTTCATGGTGGCTTTGGCATTATGATTGACGATGTCTTAGCGGGCGTGTTTTCGTTTATTTGTCTGCAAGGGCTAGTCTGGTGTTTTAGCTAACATTATCGCTAACCTAACATGATAGTTAACCCGGCATGTTAGTTAGCATGGTCAACAACTAACCCTTAGTTTTTGATATAGCCCCTTAGCTTGTGATATACAGTGTGTAGATTCAAGCGTTTAGCGACCTCATTCGTTATTTGATCCATACTACTATTGCAGCAGTTCCCTTGCGTTTGCTAGGGTATTGCTGGTGATAGTATCGCCACCTAACAGTCTTGCAAGCTCTTGGATACGCTGCTCACGATCGAGCGATTTCATTGTGGTCTCAGTACTGCCTGCCTTATTAAATTTATCGACAAACATGTGTTGATGACCATTGCCCGCAACTTGCGGCAAGTGAGTCACGCACAGTACTTGGGTCGATTCCCCTAAGCTGCGTAACATGCGGCCCACCACTGCTGCGGTGGGGCCGGAAATCCCGACATCCACCTCATCGAAAATTAATGTCGGTGTGGCAACTTTCTTCGCGGTAATCACTTGGATCCCTAGCCCTATCCGTGAGAGCTCACCGCCAGACGCGACTTTCGAAATCGGTTGCAAAGGTTGGCCAGGGTTAGTGGTGACCATAAATTCGATATTGTCACTGCCATTGGCTGACATTTGCTCGGGGTGGAAATTGACTTCGATCGTAAATTTACCCTTAGGCATATTCAGTTCGTGGATTGACTGAGTCACCAGTTTGTCGAGTTCTTTAGCATAGCGGGCACGGCTTTGGCTGAGCTTTTGCGCATTGCTAAGATAAGCGGCTCTACTTGCCTCGACTTGAAGCTGAATTTCTTCTAGCTTGCTTTCGTCACTGTCTAAGGTGCTTAGCTCAGCCTTTAATGCTAAATGATGCTCGGCCAGTTTATTCGGGCTAACATGATGCTTACGCGCCAGTTGCATGGCTTTTGATAGCCGTTCTTCTAAATAGGCAAAATGGGTCGGATCGAGTTCGAGCTTACTCAAATAGTGCTGCAATTCGCCGGCACTTTCTTGCACTTGGATTAAGGCATCATTGAGCATAGTGTTGATATTGCTTAATGCAGGATCGTAGCTTTGCAGATCTTCGACGAGGGAAACGACTCGATTGAGCAGCGACTCTATATTGTTCTCTTCGCCCTCTGTGAGTATATCTAAGCTCGCCTGACAGGTATCAATCAACTCAGTGCCATTGGCCAGACGTTTGTGCTCTTGCTCAATCTCATCGAACTCATCAACTTTAAGATCAAACTCATCGAGTTCTTCTACTTGATATTGCACTAATTGCTTACGGGCAATACGTTCATGCTGTGAGGCTTCGAGTTGTTTTAGATCGGCCTCAATTTGCTTGCAGCGTTGAAAGCTAGCGGCAACCGTATCGATAAGCAATCTGTGGTTGGCATAACTGTCGAGCAGGGTGAGTTGATGTTCACTTTTTAACATTGCATGGTGCGCATGTTGACCGTGAATACCGATAAGCAACTGACCCAGTAATTTTAGCTGCGTCAGCGGCACTGGATTCCCATTGATGTAGGCGCGTGAACGGCCATCGCTACCAATAGTCCGACGTAGAATGCACTCATCATCGAGTTCAAGATCGTTATCTTCTAACCAACGTTTTGCCAGTGGAATATCATCCAAGGAAAAGCGGGCGCTGACCTCGGTTTTATTGGCTCCGGGACGAACACTGCTGGCATCGGCGCGATTGCCTAGGCATAGGCCTAGCGCATCGATGGCAATCGATTTACCCGCACCGGTTTCACCTGTGATGCTGGTCATACCGGGGCGAAAATCCAGTTCTAAAAAACGGACGATAGCGAAGTTATTAATGCTGAGTTGGCAAAGCATAGTGAATTCCTGTCGAAAAACATACCAAACCACTGTATTGATAAACAGTATATACTGATTTTATATACAGTAAAGTGGCTTGGGTGAAAAATCGGCATTATCGACAGTAAATATTTTTAATTAACTGATTATGCATAGGTTCTTACTAAGCTTTCTAAGATAGGTAAACTGAAGAAAGTGACTAAGGTGCCAAATAGAATGCCTTGAGCACTGGTTGAAGCCTGAGTGTTATAACGCTGGGCGAGTAAGTACACGCTAGCCGCGGTGGGCAGTGCGCTCAAGATCACGCCCATGATCAGGTAGTCACCACTTACTCCAAAACGGTTAAGCATAAAGTAAACGAGTGCCGGTTGGATAGTCAGCTTGAAGAGGTTGATAAGGCTCAGTTCGATAAAATTCTTGGGGCTAAATACGCTGCTATCTTTCTGGTAGCGCATCGCTTTGGCGAGTACCATGCCGATAGCAAATAGGGCGCAGGGGCTTGAGGTATTGCCTATTTGCTGGATCATTAGCGCCAGCCCTGACGGCAGTTTTATCTCTAGCGCCGAAATGCCGACGCCAATTAAGCTACCAATAACGATAGGGTTTTTACCTACCGCCATCGCCATTATGACTAAGGCGTGGTGTTGTCTTTGGGTGTTAGTGGCCAGTTCCATCGAGACTAAGGCGACGGCAAACATCAGCACGGATAATAAGCTGGCAATCGCGGCGGCGACTAACGCACTTTGCTGCTGCGGAAAGAGGATGATGAGCAGTGGAATACCAATAAATGCCGTATTACCAAAGGTGGCATTGAGGGCTCGAATGGCGGCAACTGCATGCTGTTTAGGGTTAGCTATCAGCGATAGCCCTAGGCAGACAAGATAAGTGATCACCATAGCTGTGCTGTAGCCCGCAATAAATCCCCATTGCAAAATCTCGTCAATCGGCTGTTGGGCGAGGGCGATAAGCATGATTGCAGGGAACGCAATATAGTAGACATATTGGTTTAGCACTTGATCCGTATCGACGGGCAAGAGTTTTAGTTTTTGCACTAGTGTACCGAGCAACATGATCCCGAAGACGGCAAACAGAGGGGTTAAAATGGTCATTTCCCTCACTCATCCTTACGATTAAATTTGAATAAACTCGCCCACCGTCGTCATTTTACTGTTGCTTTGATTCTTGGTGGCCAGAGTTACAGCACTTGCTTCTTTTTATGTCACTTTAGAGCCAGATTTAGCGCCAGCGCAGTAAAACTCGCCACAAAATAACATACCATTTCAATCTAAGGCTATTGCGCTATGGTCGTATAAGTGAATAATTCAATGTTTAAAACACAATCACTTAGTGAATTTAGCGTTTTAACGTCAATACCCAATATGTGAAATTAGGATATGCAATGAGTGATGATTTAGGCGCTGAACTACAACTTGTCTATCTTTTTGTGCATTTAGTCAATGCGGGTAGTTTTTCGCAGGCGGCGAAGGAGCTCGATATGCCTATCGCCACTGTGAGCCGCAAGTTAGCGAAGTTGGAAGAGAAGCTCGATAAACAGCTCTTTATGCGCAGTACCCGCAAGTTACGATTGACGGAGGAAGGGCTGGCGCTCTTTCAACGCTACCAGAGTGTGGTTGCTCAATTTGATGAACTAAGTGGTTTAGGTAGTGATAAACCCGAGGGAACCTTACGCATCGCCGCGCCGATTTCGATTATTTCCATCGTGTTTATTCAAGCATTGAATGAGTTTGGCCGTTTGTATCCTGATATCCGTTTGCACATTTCCCAGAGTAATGAGTTAGTCGATTTGATCGATAAAGGCATAGATGTGGCGATTGTTGGCGGGGCTCAGCCTGATTCTTCTTGGGTGTCGAGTACCTTAGGCGAGCTCGACTATTGCCTGTTTGCCACGCCAGAATACTTGGCTCAGGCACCTAAACTTGAGCATCCCGATGATCTTGAAGCCCATCAACTGATAAAAGTCTGGCCGCTGTTTAATTGGCATTTAAAGCATCCAAGCGGCGAGTCTTTTTATTTTAATGGCCCGACTAAGCTCACCCTCACGGACTTACACGGAGCGATTCAGGCTACTTTAGGCCATGGCGGGATCTTGTATGGTCCTGAACTATTTGTAAAACAGCAGATTAAAGAGGGAAAACTTAAAGTATTACTGCCTGAATGGATTGGCGAACAGAGGCGAATTTCGATTTTATATCATCAGCGCAGCCAGCAGCCGCTAAAGGTAAGAGTCTTTATTGAGTTTATGCAGTCAAAGGCGCCGGAGTTATTCTCTATGCGTTGATTTAATAGGGGAACTGATTTTTAGCGTCTTTTAGGTTTTACGGTGTTTTTGCTCATAGTATTTTGCGTTTGTTTTGCATCTTGCAGGCTGGAGCGTGTCGCGGGCAGTATGCCGAGTTCTAAGAAGTATCCCACTAAACGCCGTAGTTCAAATAAAGAACCGATACGCTGTTGATCTTTGATAGTCAGTTTCCAACTGTCGGTGCGTCCTTCGCCATTGGTTAAGACAAATCCTTGATAAACAATCTTTTTCATTGGAATAACTCAATCTTTATTGATGCTATTTATAGCAACTGGATATCTTTGACGGGATTCGTTGGTGAAGGTGTAAAACGATGATCCCTTTCTTATTCTGCATGGATAATAGGTGCTTGAGTAACCCCAAGCACCCCCATCAATTAAGCGACGCTGATACCGATATTTGATACGCCAGCTTCGATAATGTCTTTGCGTAAACCTTTGACCAGTTCTGCGGTGATCTTTGGATTTTCTTCAATAATTTCCAACAGAGAATTTTGTAATTCTTTCTCTTCCTCCATGACTTCATGGGCGAAAACGAAATCATCTAATGCTTCATCCACCAAATCGACATCGCTGATCGCTTCGATGTAGTTAGCCACTGTGCTGGATGATAATTTGCTGATATTGACTATATCTTCTTCAATTTTGCCTTGGATCGCACCCAGTAAGGTCGATATGGCGACCACTGCATCCATAGCAGGATAGACGCCATAGGCTTCAAAATCAGCAGGATCTGGGGTGTTATCTTCCAGGCGTTGCAGATGCACATCGACATTGAATTTGAGCTTGGAGTCGTACTGGGATTGCCACAATAGTTCTAATGCGGTACTCAACACAGTAGGATCGCCAAACTCACAGACTTCGGAAAACAGTTGATAGTTGGGCAACATACGTTGGCAAAGTGCAGTGGCAAAGAGTTGTTTTTGTGGCAGTGTTAACGCCTTGAGACGTTTAAAGAAGCCCGTTTTTTTGGTCATCTGTTATTTCCGCTGATAGCTGTGATATCACTTGATTTGCCGCAGATTCTACCTTAGTTAACTCATCAAGTAACTCTAGTATTTCGGGTTCGAGATCTTCAACCGATGTTTCACGTTTTAGTGCCGATTCAATTTCTTGGCATAACCTTTGTGTGGTGGGCACGCCGCAGTAGCAGCTCGCACCATGCAGCTTATGGATAGTACTGAGCATGACTGGGTGATCGTTTTGACTTAGCGCCGTTTGAATCGTCGCCACGGTTTGCGGTAATGAGTCGAGCAACATTCTGAGCATATCTAAGGCGAGATCGGCCTTGTGATTGGCTTGGGTTAAGCATAAATCCCAGTTCAGCGTATGCAGGTCAAAATGGGTGAACTTAGGTCGAGTGATCCAGCGATGAATAATATCTTTGAGCGCCGCTTCATCAATAGGTTTAGGCAAATATCCGTCCATACCACTGCCTAAAATCAGTTCGCGTTCTTCGGCAATGGCATGGGCTGTCACGGCAATTATCGGCGTGTTGCGGTTCATCGAGCCTTGGCGAATTTGCTTCGTGGCGCTAATGCCATCTGTGCCAGGCATTTGGATATCCATAAAGATCAAGTCGAAGGTGCGAGTCTTCGCCTGTTTAACTGCCTCATCACCGCTGTTGACGGCAACCACAGTCGTCACTAATTCGCTGAGTAAAGTATCAATCAGTTTTAAGTTGGCAAAGTTATCATCTACCGCGAGCACAGTTAAAGATTGGCGCGCAACCGGCGTTGATATTGTCGCAGGGGCTATGATGTCGTACTCCATCGGTGGATAGAGTAAGTTGCGCGCAAGCTGATGCTCACTGACTGGCAGAGACAACACCACATCGGCATTCGGGCGAATAAATTGGGTTAAGGCATCCTGTTCTTGGCAATCGTATAGCACGATAAGGCAATCTGTTTTGGTCTTCGCTAAGTTTAGTGTACTCACCAGTTGTGCTGAATCGCTAAACCCATGGCAACTCAAGAGAACATAGTCGTATGGCGCTTCAGCCGTGGTGAGCGTAGTCAACAAGCTTGGGATATGCTGATGATGGGTGACTTTTGTATCCCATTGATTCAATTGGCGGCTCAAGACAGCATGAGTCAGCACTCGCGGTTCGTAAAACAGTATAGTTTTGTCTTTGAGTTTTTCGAGCGGCAGTGAGTCACCGATTTGGAATTGACCTAAGCCGAGCGGCAAACTGAACCAGAAGTTTGAGCCTTTTTCTGGGGATGAAGTAAAGCCGATTTGGCCGCCCATTTGATTCACTAAACGTTTAGTGATCACTAAACCTAAGCCGGTGCCACCAAAGCGGCGCGAAATCGACGAGTCTGCTTGGCCAAAGGCTTGGAATAAAAAGTCCTGTTGGCTTTCATCGATACCAATACCTGTGTCGACCACATCACAGCGCAGTACCACTTGTTCATCCGACTGGCTCTGCAGTTCGATTTTGACCATCACGCTGCCAGAGTCAGTGAATTTAATCGCGTTACCAACCAAGTTATTGATGATTTGGCATACGCGCATGGCATCGCCATTGACATTGTCGGGCACGTTGGGGGCGATATCGACGACGAGTTCTAGGCCTTTGGCCTGTGCGCTGCCCGAGATCAAGGTAATAGTATCACTTATGGTTTCCCTAAGGCCGAAGGGCATGTTTTCTAACACCATTTTACCGGCTTCGAGTTTAGAAAAATCGAGAATGTCGTTGATGATACCCAGCAGGTTAGTGGCACTGCGTTCTATGGTCTTGATGTAATCGACTTGGCTCGAATGCAATGGTGTTTTGACTAATTGCCGCGCAAAACCGATAACACCATTGAGTGGTGTACGTAACTCGTGGGACATATTCGCTAAGAATTCAGATTTAATTCGGCTGGCTTCTAGGGCGCGTTTTTTAGCTAAATCCAGCTCGACGTTTTGGATTTCAATCTGCTCTAAGGTTTCCCGCAGATCCGACGTTGCTTGGTCGATATTTTGCTGCATCTCATCATGGTATTCCGATAGCGACCCCGCCATGGCATTGATACCGCGTTTGAGTAAGTCTAGCTCACCAATCAAGTTGCCATCTAAGCGGGCGTCTAATTTACCTTCACGGATTTTAGCGACGACGCGCACCATTTCAGTAATGGGCTGAGTGACGTTTTTCACTAGCCGGAAAGTAAATAGCAGGTTTAACTGCACGCCGATCAACACGATAATAAAGGCGGCGACTGCGGCTCTATGTTGCTCTAACAAGGCGCGTTCTTTATTGATTATTATCGAGATATAACCTAAAAGATGACCATCGTCTGTCTGGATGTCGTAATTAGCGGGAGCAGCAATGGGGCCTGTGGCAAAAATGGGCGTCCGTAAAATAAGGCTGTCGTCCACATGTTCAATTTCGGTTTTATGCAGCGTGTTGAGGGCTTCTTTGTAGCGCATAATCTCAAAGTCTTTGTGATAGTGGGAGGTCACAAAGAGTTGATTATTGGCATCGAAAATCGCGATGGATTTTACTAAGGTGGATTTGTTGAGCTGCGCCGCCGCGAGTAAGCGTTTGGTCGCCTCGCGATCATTCGCCACTAAGCCGATTTCACTGGCAATCGACAGCGGCTCGATAATATTGCTGCCCTGTTCGACGAGCGTATCTTCGAGCTCATAAAAACGGTTTATGGTAAAGTAGCTGCCCAGAAGGATACCGACCAAGATTGTTGGCGCGAGCGCCAGCACAAGAACCCAAGAACGTAGGCTGTATTTGGTCATGTTGTTGACAGGGTTCATAGCAGCGGCGGTGTTTCCTGTGACAGAGACTAAGATAATTTTATAAGACTGCCAGAAAGAGGGCGGTCTTTGCCAGTATTTTATTGATTTAGAGGCCGAAATGGCGCAATTTTTTAAAGCAAAACCAAATAGTTCCAAACAGTTGTCGGCTAAGTTATCGCTGAGCGTAGAACAGCTCGATCACTTAGGTGCTGGTATAGCACAACATCAAGGTAAAGTCGTGTTTATCCCTGGCGCTTTGCCCGATGAAACCGTGACGGTACAGCTCTCCGAGCAAAAGAAAAATTATGCCCGTGCCAAGTTGATTAAAGTCGATTCATCAAGTCCTGAGCGCGTTGAGCCTGAGTGTCCACACTACCACACCTGCGGCGGCTGCGACTTACAGCATATGTCATTATCGGGTCAGCGTGAGCATAAAGAAGCCGCGTTGCTGGATATTATGGCTAAGTTTGCCGGCACTGAAGGCGGTGCTTTATCGCCCGCACTCACGGGGGAAGGTTGGCATTATCGTCGCCGCGCCCGTCTTGCAACTTTATTTGATAAAAATACCAAGCACTTAAGTTTAGGCTTTCGCGCCGCCAGTAGCAGCAATGTGGTGCCAATCAGTCAGTGTCTGGTGTTAGCTAAGCCATTATCGGACTTGATCGTCCCCTTTGCTAAGTTGCTGAACCAATTGTCGGCTAAAGCCAGCTTAGGCCATCTTGAGTTAATTGCCGCCGATAATGGTCATTTCGCTGTGCTGCGTGTCACTAAGGCGCTCAACGATAAAGATCTCGCTAAGCTGTCAGCCTTTGCCGAGCTGCATCAAATTCACATTTGTCTGCAGGACAACGAAGGCCAATTCCAAGGCGTTGGCCCAGAGTTAGTGTTACCGGTTTATCAGCTGTTAGATGACAAAGCTGAGTCGGATGCGGTGAGGTTAAGCTTCACCCCAGGTAACTTTGTGCAAGTGAACGGACAGATTAACAAGGCCATGGTCGCTCAAGCGATGGATTGGTTAGCGCCAGCGCCAGATGAGCGCATTTTGGATTTGTTCTGCGGCATGGGTAATTTCAGTTTGCCCTTAGCGAAAATGGGCGCGGATGTGATTGGCGTCGAAGGGGTTGCCGAAATGGTGACTCAGGCACGGGTGAACGCGAAAGCCAACAATTTGGATAAACTGACCTTTTACCATGGCGACTTAAGCGCGGATTTATCCCTTGAGCCTTGGATGGGTAAAATTGATAAATTACTGCTCGATCCTGCCCGTGCTGGGGCATTTGAAAGCTTGCAATGGCTAAAGAAAATGAAGCCGCGCAAAGTCGTGTATGTTTCTTGTAATCCTGCGAGCTTGGCCCGCGATAGCGCTGTACTGTTAGAGCGCGGTTACCGATTACAGCAACTGGGACTTATCGACATGTTCCCACAAACACACCATATCGAAGCCATGGCACTGTTTGAATTAACCAAGTAATTTGCGCTGGCAAAGTAAGCAAAGCGTTTGAATAACGTAAAAAATGTGATTATTACGTCGGTTGGGTTTGACAAGTTCGCGCCAATGCTGAAGATAGGAGAGCTGAAGTGGTGCCCACTTTCTCTCTGAGCACGGATAAGGAAATAAATTAGATGGTCTCTGTTCGCGAAGCGCACTTTAATGATCCCGATTTTCACTTAGAAGATTGGGTGGCTCGCTATGTCGCTCATGCCAATGAAGCGCAGATGCTGCTCTCCTTGATAGGGCAGATTGACGCCTTACCCGCCAAGAGTCCTGCGGCGAAGAGAGAACTGCTCGAACGTGCTCGAGAGATGATTGAAATCCTCGCACCACTAAACATGGATATTGAAACCCTGCAGGCGGCAATTTTGTTTGTTGTGCTCGATGCTGGGTTACTGACCGAAGACGCCATCCAAGAGAAATTTGGTGAGCCGCTGGCGCGTTTAGTGGCGAGCGTCGTGACCATGAACGCCATCGGCGCCTTGAAAATCAATCCTAATACTCGTTCAACCGAGCCGCAAATCGACAATATCCGCCGCATGTTATTGGCTATGGTCGAAGATGTGCGCGCCGTGGTGATTAAGCTTGCTGAGCGTGTGTGTTTGCTACGGGCGGTGAAAAATGCCGACGAAGAAACTCGCGTGCTGCTGGCCCGTGAAATTGCCGATATTTATGCGCCGCTGGCTAACCGTTTAGGGATTGGACAATTGAAGTGGGAGCTGGAAGATATTTCTTTTCGCTACCTGCATCCAGATACCTATAAAGACATCGCTAAGCAATTAGATGGCAAACGACTGGATCGTGAAGTCTTTATCGACAAGTTTGTCAGTCAGTTGCAACAAAGATTAGATGAAGATCAAATTCGCGCTAAGGTCTACGGCCGGCCGAAACATATCTACAGTATTTGGCGCAAGATGAAGGGCAAGCACCTCAAATTTGATGAGTTGTTTGACGTGCGCGCTGTGCGTATCGTGACTGAGCGTCTGCAGGATTGTTATGGTGCATTAGGTGTTGTGCATACGCTTTGGCACCATATTCCACGGGAATTTGACGACTATGTCGCTAACCCTAAACCTAACGGTTATCAATCGATTCATACCGTGGTGGTGGGGCCTGAGGGCAAAACCGTTGAAATTCAAATTCGTACCCAAGACATGCATGAAGATGCAGAACTCGGTGTGGCCGCGCACTGGAAATACAAAGAAGGCAATCATTCAGGTAAGCAAAGCGGCTACGAAGAAAAAATTAACTGGCTGCGTAAAATTCTGCAATGGCAGGAAGATGTGGTCGAAAGTGGCAACTTGGTCGAAGAAGTACGTAGCCAAGTGTTTGAAGATAGAGTCTATGTGTTCACCCCAAGCGGTGAAGTTGTCGACTTGCCACTGGGCTCAACCGTGCTCGACTTTGCCTATTACATTCACTCCCAAGTGGGACATAAATGTATTGGCGCTAAGGTCGATGGCCGTATTGTGCCGTTCACCTATCAGGTTGAAACGGGCGAGCGTATCGAGATTATCACCTCGAAACAGCCCAACCCCAAGCGCGACTGGCTTAACCCTAACTTAGGTTATATCCGTACCTCGCGGGCGCGTTCGAAAATCCAGCATTGGTTTAAGCAGCAGGACAGAGACAAGAATATTGTCGCCGGCAAAGAAATGCTTGAATCTGAACTGGCGCGGGTGAGCCTTAAAATTAAAGACGCCGCCATCGCGGTCGAGCGCTTTAATATGGCGAGCATGGATGACTTACTGGCGGCCATTGGCGGCGGTGATGTGCGTCTGCATCAAGTGGTTAACCATATTCAAAGCCGTCTGCGACTCGACGAAGTGTCAGAAGAAGATGCCGTCGAAGAGTTAGTTAAGAAAGGCCAACATAAGCCGACCTCCAGTGGCCGTGGTCAGGTTGAAGTTAACGGTGTGGGTAACTTGCTTAACCATATCGCCCGTTGTTGTCAGCCCGTTCCCGGTGATGAGATCTTAGGTTTTATCACTAAAGGCCGTGGTATTTCGGTGCATCGCGCTGATTGTGAACAAGTTAAAGAGTTAATGCGGGTTCACCCAGAGCGTGGTGTCGATGTGGTCTGGGGCGAAAATTACTCCGGCGGTTATCGCATGCGTCTGCGGGTATTAGCCCACGATCGCAGTGGTTTATTGCGCGACTTAACCTCAGTGCTGGCTGCTGAAAAATCCAATGTACTGGCCATGAGTTCGTCATCGGACACTAAAAATCAGACCGCCGCGATTGAGTTGGAACTGGAGCTTTATAACCTCGATGGTTTATCGCGGGTGTTATCTAAACTGACCCAAGTCGATAGCGTGATTGAGGCAAGACGACTTTAAGGCTAGCAACGCCTATCGAAGCGAGCGATATCTAGAAGCCATCTAGAAGCAAGAGATAAAGGATTGGGGCGGTAGGGAGTGTTCATCGTTCTGAGCCATGGTTTGCCATGGCATTTGCTCCCCGACGCGTAGTCACTCCGTCCTTGGATGCTCGACCGCCACGTCCATGGGGCGGACGGTCGTCTCGCAAATCACCATGGCGCACCTTTCAAGTATTAGCGTAACCCGTAGGTTCAAAAACTAAGTCATAAGTATTCTGTTAAATTGTTCAACCTGATTAGACTTGAGCGAAGTCATTCGATTGAACATAAGAAACTTTTGGACATTTTCGTGTTACTACGAGATGGTGTACTGGTACGCTAAATTTAGTCACTTAGATAGAGGTGTAATCTGTCTTTACTTCCATATTTTTGGAATGACTAAATGTAAGTCAAATTATCCTCTGCGCACTGAGTGATTAATCGGTCATAGCTCACAATGATGCAATAGCTTTTTAGCTAAACGAGCAGCGAGAGGGTTAGTTAAGATTGGCATTGTTGCACCAGTGACCTACTAAAACATGTTTTAGTAGAGCCCTCAGGGATGCTTCTTTTAAAATAAATAGGCGGCGAGTCACTGGGGGCACAATGACAATAAATATCGCGCAACAGGTAATACAACGAGCTTTGGGAAAATATGTGTAATCGGCTATTACAAGCCGGCTCTAGGAGAACTAACTCGAAAACATATTGCTGCTCCTGCTTTTCTGCTTTCCCTATCCCAAGTTCAGGTTAATCCACAACGGCATGCTAATTGATCATGAATATGGCTCATGTTCTATGTGAAATAAAACCGTTTTTGTTCATGTGCCGAACCACGTATAAATGACTCCAAGCGAAATATTAGACAAGCTTGAAGTTGCACCCTAGCTAAGCCATCAGGACTTAAGTCATCGGCACTTAAGTTAAATAGAACCTCAGACAGAACACTAATAATGTCTATCAGAGTAGGGTCGAGAAGCTAGAAGCGCAGGGCATAAACTCAGGTTTGAAATCAGACAATGGGATACTGGATCACTATGAATAAGCATTTTACATTTACGATTAACAGCATTTGTCTTGATGAAAATTATCATCCCTCAGACAAGACGCGTATCACGACCAACTTTGCTAATTTGGCCAGAGGTAGTCATCGCCAAGCGAACTTACGCAACGCGTTAAAGATGATTGACAACAGTTTTAATGCCTTAGCGCATTGGGATAACCCCAAAGGTGAACGTTATACTGTCGAACTTGAAATTA
Organism: Shewanella sp. M-Br; assembly: GCF_036245925.1. Taxonomy (NCBI): domain Bacteria; kingdom Pseudomonadati; phylum Pseudomonadota; class Gammaproteobacteria; order Alteromonadales; family Shewanellaceae; genus Shewanella; species Shewanella sp. M-Br. The sequence continues at coordinate 34,693 of NZ_BJBV01000024.1, read as the reverse complement.
TATCCGTTAATTTGGATATTGACGGCAGCGGTCAAACCTTCCCATCGATTGAAGTTTTGAAAACCAATATTGTTGATCATAAAACTAATAAGCGTATTGAAGGTATTGTCGGCAATAACTTTTCATCTTACGTACGCGATTATGACTTTAGCGTATTACTGGCAGAGCATAATAAGGGCCAAGCCAAATTTAGTATTCCAGATGATTTTGGTGGTCTGCATGGCAAGCTATTTCAGTCTTTTGTTAATTCTGATGCTTACAAACAGAATTTTAATAAGCCACCGGTTATCTGCCTCAGTGTGTCGGATAATAAAACCTACCATAGAATTGAGAATCAGCATCCCGTATTAGGGGTTGAATATCAGCCAAATGAATCGTCTTTAACTGAGCAATATTTCAAAAAAATGGGCTTACAGGTGCGCTATTTTATGCCACCAAATAGCGTGGCGCCTTTAGCTTTTTATTTCTTTGGTGATTTACTGAATGATTACACCCATCTTGAGTTGATAAGCACCATCAGCACTATGGGAACTTTTCAAAAAATCTATCGCCCTGAGATTTATAATGCCAATGCTGTTGCAGGGAAATGCTATCAACCTAATTTGAAAAATCTGGATCATTCACTGACTCAAATTGTTTATGACCGAGCAGAACGCAGTCAATTGGCGAATGAGCAAGGCAAATTTGCAGCCGAGCACTTTATTAAGCCCTACCAAACGTTTTTTGAACAATGGCCTGCTAATTACCTTTAGTCGCTCTGCTCCTAATCGTCACGCTCAATAATTAACCCAATACGGCATCATTATTATGACAACACGACTTAATAAAACATCGCTTAACCAAACCCTGATTAACAACAGACTGTTACCGACTTCAACGGCAGGCAGTTTGCCTAAACCTTTATGGCTTGCAGAGCCTCAAACGCTGTGGTCTCCATGGAAATTGCAAGGAGAGGAATTAATTACCGGTAAACACGATGCACTGTGTTTGTCATTACAGGATCAACAGCTAGCGGGGATTGATATTGTCAGTGATGGTGAGCAAACGCGGCAGCATTTTGTCACTACCTTTATTGAACACCTCAACGGCGTTGATTTTTCAAAACGCAAAATCGTTAAAATTCGTGATCGCTATGATGCGAGCGTGCCCACGGTTGTCGGCCCAGTGAGCCGCCAAAAGTCGGTGTTTGTTGAAGATGCCAAATTTTTACGCAAGCAAACAACGCAACCGATTAAATGGGCGCTGCCTGGCCCTATGACCATGATAGATACGCTTTTTGATGACCATTATAAAAGTCGCGAAAAGCTCGCTTGGGAATTTGCCAAAATTCTTAATGAGGAAGCCAAAGAATTAGAAGCTGCGGGTGTTGATATTATCCAATTTGATGAGCCTGCCTTTAATGTGTTTTTTGATGAGGTAAACGATTGGGGTATTGCCTGTTTAGAAAGAGCCATTGAAGGGCTAAAATGCGAAACGGCGGTGCATATTTGTTATGGTTACGGCATCAAAGCCAATACAGATTGGAAAAAAACCTTGGGCTCAGAGTGGCGCCAATATGAAGAAGTGTTTCCTAAACTGCAAAGGTCTAATATCGATATTATCTCGCTAGAATGTCACAACTCCCATGTGCCAATGGAGCTACTTGAACTCATTCGCGGTAAGAAAGTCATGGTCGGCGCGATTGATGTCGCCACCGACACGATTGAAACCGCTGAGGAAGTCGCCGACACCCTACGAAAAGCCCTTAAATTTGTCGATGCCGACAAGCTCTATCCTTGTACTAATTGCGGCATGACGCCTTTATCCCATCAAGTCGCAAGAGGTAAACTCAACGCCTTAAGTGCAGGCGCAGAGATCGTCAGAAAAGAGCTCTTGGCATTAAGATAAGACGGTTGCTGTCTTTTTTACAGCAGCATGTTTTATAGCAGCATGAATCCAGCTTTGTTGAAAGAATAGCGACGTAAGTATTAAAAAAAACGGGATTGGCATTCTGATGCCAATCCCGTTTTCATTTCTAAGCTCTTACATTGAGTGCTTGGGCTTATGCATTGTCTTAGCGCTTATTCACCAAGCTTTGGTGTACGTGGCGGGATCATGCGCCTGTCACCTGTTGACTCAAATGCACCTGCAAATTTAAGCAGGTTATTATCGTCATACGCACGACCTGCGAAGGTCAAACCCACTGGCATGCCAATATCGGCCATCACGCCCATAGGCACAGTCACAGTCGGCACGCCTAAATGACGAATTGCGAGGTTACCGTTAGCGACCCAAACTCCGTTGCTCCAAGCGATATCGGCGGAAGCCGGATTCACATGGGCATCGGCAGGGCCGACATCGGCCACGGTTGGGAACAACACGGCATCAAGCTTAAGCTCGTCCATCCAGTCTTCGAGATCTAGCTTACGCGTCTTCTCTAAGCCACGCAGACCATCGGGAATACTGTCGATCTGGTCATAGGATTTAAGACCACGCTTAGCCATGTTGACGTACTCTTCCATGCCTGCCGCTAAGTCACCTTCACGGTTAGGCAAGGTGCCAAGATCATGGGGAAATATCAAATGCCCCACCACATCTTCAAGCTTGTTGAGTTTAGGGTCATTGTTAGCACGCAGGAATTCATCGAATGCCCAACCTGAGAGTTCCCATAATTCATCATGGAGGAACTGAGGCGTGACTATGCCACGGTTAAACACAGTCGGCGCACCCGGGCGGTCACCTTCACAATTGGAAACCAACGGGAAATCGACTTCAATCACTTCGGCGCCAGCGGCTTCCAAGGCTTTACGTGCCGCTTCCCATAGATCGATAACCGATTGGCGGGTATAAATACGTTGACCCGTTGGGCCGCCAATGCCCGGATTTTCGCTGGTGCCTGCCAATTCATCTTTGTTGATGTACATGCGCGGCACGCCAAAACGCTTACCCTTAAGGGGGTCTGCGTTAGCGGCTAACGCCAGATAGGATTCTGGGCGAACGCTAGAAGCTTTAGGGATTTGAACCCAAGGTTGTAGACGCCAGAGGTCGCCACGGGTGATAGGATCGTCGGCCACAATCACATCCAGCACTTCAAGCATATCCGCCATAGTGCGGGTATAAGGCACGACGACATCCATGGTCGGGGTTAACGGCCAGTTACCGCGCACGGAAATCACGCCGCGAGACGGCGTATAGGCGCATAAACCATTATTGGACGCAGGGCCACGGCCACTCGACCAAGTTTCTTCGGCAAGGCCAAATGATGAGTAGCTCGCGGCTGTGCCCGTGCCCGCCCCATTGGAAGAGCCCGAAGCAAACGGTGCAGTAAGATAATCAGCATTGTATGGGCTTTCAGCGCGGCCATAGTGACCACGTTGCATGCCACCATTGGCCATGGGTGGCATATTGGTTTTGCCTAGGCAAATGGCACCCGCGGCGCGTAGGCGCTCAACGGCGAAGGCATCATATTGCGCCACTAAATCTTTAAAGGCTGGGCTGCCAGAAGCTGCCGTCAGTCCCTTCACCAAATAGCTGTCCTTAGCGGTGTAAGGTATACCATCAAGCGGGCTTAAGGTTTCACCTCGAGCGCGGCGCGCATCTGAGGTTTCGGCTTCTTTGAGCGCATCGGGATTGGGTACCACTAACGCATTGAGCTTAGTCTTTGTCGCAGGACCGTCATACGCCTCAACTCGCGCGAGGAACGATTTAACCAACTCCACTGCGGTGGTGCGGCCAGATTCGAGTGCTGCACGCAGCTCGGCAATAGAAACTTCAGTAACTTCAAACATCTTACGCCCTCCCGCTGAAAGCCAATTGTGGTGCATTAACAGTGACATCAATCGTCATGCTGTTCTCCTTGGGTTACTTTCCAGACGGGATTTGCTGAGTAATACAATGGATATTGCCGCCACCTAATAAAATCTCACGGGCTGGCACACCCACAATCTCATGCTCAGGGAAGATTTCCTGTAGTTTTTGGGCGGCGATATCATCGGTTGCAGGGTCAAGCAGCGGGAATACGATGCGATGATTGGTGATTAAAAAGTTCACATAGGAACCCGCTAAACGCTCACCCGCAGTACGTGGTACGCCAGTGCCCTCGGTCACGCCTTTTGATTCTTCTTCAGTGCAATACAGCGGGCCCGGTTGTGGCAATAGATGGATTTTTAACTTACGGCCTTGGGCGTCTACTATGTTTTGCAATACTTCCAGCGCGGCTTTTGAGCGAGGATACTGGGGATCAGTCTCATCATCGGTCCAGTGTAGGATCACTTCACCAGGACGCGCGAAACAGCACATATTGTCGATATGGCCATCGGTCTCATCCATATATACGCCATCTTGCAACCAGATAAACTGCTTAACATTCAAATAGTCACGCAGTAAATTTTCAATCTGTTCTTTCGTCAGTTCTGGGTTACGGTTGGCGTTAAGTAAACATTCGGCACTCGTCATACAAGTGCCTTCACCATCGACATGGATGGAGCCACCTTCGAGGATCAGCGGCGCGCGATAACGGGCAAAACCATGCTGCGCAAGCATTTGCTGCGCGACTTGCTCGTCCTTATCCCATGGGAAGTACAAACCACCGTTATGGCCGCCCCAAGCATTAAAACCCCAGTCAACACCACGGCATTCGCCATTATCATTCACAACGACGGTTGGCCCAGTGTCGCGAGCCCAGCAGTCGTCGCTATCCATTTCAACCAGAGTGACGTGGGATGGCATAACCGTTTTGGCTTGTGCTAAAAAGGCTTTTGGGACACCCATATACACTGGAGTTGCCGCACCAATGGCATCGGCCACCTTAGCAAAGGTCGCCTGAGCATAAGCACCAGCTGCACGCCAGTTATCAGGACGATAGGGCCAAATCATCCACACCGCTTGCTGCGCAGCCCATTCGCCAGGCATATAAAAACCATCTTGGGATGGCTTAGTCGTTAACTGCGTGGCATCCACTGTCACGTTTGTCATGAGTTTTGTCTCCAGTAATGCTTAAAAACGATAAGGGTGTGCGTCCTAACATCGGACGACAGAATCGAAATATACCTAACATCAATCAAATGAATAAATTGAAGGACCGCATTTATCATGTACATAGTTTGGCCGAAATTGTCAGGTCTTCACTCGGTGAGTTTTAGCTTCATTGAAATATTGCTGCGTATCTTATCATTTAAGATGGCTTGCGCTAAATACTTGTATGCAGGACATAGATGAGAATTTATTGGGGAGGAAGGTTGTCAATTTATTGCTCACGAGATGAGTGAATTACGAAATGGAGCGAACGCTCTTTAGTTAAAATAAGTCTTAGTTGAAATACGTCACTAAAATCTGATCTCAGCATCAAAATAGCGCTTTTATTTTACCTAGCTTATCATCATCGCTTTATTGTAGCCTTTTGCTAAAAAACACTGCACAGGCGTATTTTTTGTTCTTTCTCAATATTCGCCCGTTGCAGTATTTATCTTTAAAGGATATCAGCATGACTTCCCACACGGCGCCATTAACCTCATTTTCTACTACTGAACCTTCTCTCACTGAAACTTCTACAACAGAACTGTCTATAACAGATGTTGAGCCGCTGCTTAACATTATGGAAAAACTGCGTGATCCGCACACGGGCTGTCCTTGGGACAAAGCGCAAACCTTTCAAACCATAGTGCCTTTTACTTTAGAGGAGGCCTATGAAGTTGCCGATACCATAGAGCGTTTAGCCTGGGATGAGTTACCCGATGAACTCGGAGATTTGTTATTTCAAATCGTATTCTATTGTCAGCTCGGTAAAGAGCAAGGCAAGTTTGACTTTACGAGCGTGATTGAGAAAATTAGCGACAAGTTAACCCGTCGTCATCCCCATGTGTTCGGTGAGCAAAATCCGCAAATAGGCGATAGCGCCCAAGCGATGAAAGCCAATTGGGAGGCGATAAAAGCGACTGAGCGTGAACAAAAGGCCCAGCAAGTGGCGGGTAAAACCCAAACTGATACTGTGGTTTCTGCGTTAGACAATATTCCGCGTACCCAACCTGCGCTGTCGCGCTCAATCAAAATTCAGCAAAGGGTGGCGCGAGTCGGGTTTGATTGGGCCGAGCTTGAGCCCGTGGTCGCTAAAATCCATGAAGAAATCGATGAAGTCTTGCATGAAGTGAATCAACCCGAGCAAGACCAAGCTAAAGTGCAGTCCGAAATGGGCGACTTGCTGTTTGCCGTGGTGAATTTAGCTCGCCATCTTAAGGTCGATCCAGAACAAGCGTTGCGACAAGCCAATCTTAAATTTGAACGCCGTTTTCGCGGCGTTGAACAGTTGGCTAGTGACAGCGGTAAAAGCATGGAAGAGCACACATTAATAGAGCTCGATGCCTATTGGGACCAAGTAAAAGCGACAGAGACGAGATAAACGGCAAATTATCCCGATTGGTGTTTGTCGAATCGCGCCGCCTTTGGTATACTACTGCCCCGTCCTAGTGCTTTCTTACAAGCACGTATTTTCAAACTCATTTTCTCAGGTTCAGCATGACTACAAGGTATATCTTCGTTACTGGTGGCGTTGTTTCATCACTAGGTAAAGGCATTGCAGCAGCATCATTAGCTGCAATTTTAGAGGCCCGCGGTCTCAATGTAACCATCATGAAACTGGACCCTTACATTAACGTTGATCCGGGTACCATGAGCCCAACCCAACATGGCGAAGTATTTGTTACTGAAGACGGTGCAGAAACAGATCTCGACTTGGGTCACTACGAGCGTTTCATTCGTACTAAGATGAATCGTCGTAACAACTTCACTACCGGTCGTATTTACGAAGAAGTATTACGTAAAGAACGTCGTGGCGATTATTTGGGCGCAACTATTCAGGTTATCCCACACATCACTAATGCAATTAAAGAAAAAGTATTAGCAGGTGGCGAAGGCCATGATGTCGCTATCGTCGAAATCGGCGGTACTGTGGGTGATATCGAATCCTTGCCGTTCCTAGAGTCTATCCGTCAGCTCGGTGTTGAGCTGGGTCGTGATCGTACTCTGTTCATGCATTTAACCTTAGTGCCTTTCTTAGGTGCTGCTGGCGAAGTGAAAACTAAGCCAACTCAACACTCAGTGAAAGAGCTGCGTTCTATCGGTATTGCACCAGATGTGCTGGTTTGCCGTGGTGATCGTGCGATTCCTGCTAATGAAAAAGCCAAAATTTCGCTGTTCTGTAACGTCGAAGAGCGTGCGGTTATTTCATTAAAAGATGTTGATAGCATTTATAAAATCCCAGCGCTGCTGCGCTCGCAGGGTTTGGATGACTTAGTGGTTAAGCGTTTCGGTTTAGAATGCCGTGAAGCTGACTTGTCTGAGTGGGAAAATGTGATTTATCAAGAAGCTAATCCAAACGGCGAAGTCGTGATTGGTATGGTGGGTAAATACATTGAACTGCCAGATGCCTATAAGTCAGTCAACGAAGCGTTAAAACACGCTGGCCTTAAAAACCGTGTATCTGTGACCATCAAGTATATTGATTCACAAACCGTAGAAGCCAAAGGCGATGAAGTTCTACAGGGCTTAGACGGTATCTTAGTACCAGGCGGTTTTGGCGAGCGTGGTGTTGAAGGTAAGATACTGGCGGCAAAATTTGCCCGTGAAAACAAACTACCTTATTTTGGTATTTGTTTAGGTATGCAAGTCGCCCTGATTGAATTTGCGCGTAATGTCGCAGGTATGGCTGATGCTCATTCCACTGAATTCAATAAAGAAACGCCATTCCCAGTGGTGGGTTTGATCACCGAATGGGTTGACGAAGAAGGTAACCTAGAGCAGCGCCATGAGGCATCTGACTTAGGTGGCACTATGCGTTTAGGCGCCCAGTTATGTCATCTACTCGATGGCTCAAAAGCGGCTCAGGCCTATAAAGGCAGCACTTGTATTGAACGCCATCGTCACCGTTACGAAGTGAACAACAAGTACAGAGAGCGCTTAGAGCAAGCTGGCATGGTCTTCAGTGGTTTGTCCTCCGATCGTAAGCTGGTGGAAATGATCGAATTAAAAGATCACCCATGGTTTGTTGCAGGTCAATTCCATCCTGAATTCACCTCAACGCCGCGCGATGGTCACCCATTGTTCGAAGGGTTTATTGCTGCGGCAAGTGCGCATCAAAAACGTGATCTGAAGTAAGAATATGTGAGGCCGGACCCGCGACAGTGGGGCCGGCCTTTTGCTACACTCGTTGCTACTTAAAACATAAGAACTTAATACTTCTGGGTGTAAACAGCATGCGTATCCGTTGCATCTGTATGGACGCAAACCGTAAATGGAATTTGGTTATTTTCTGCGGTATGTGACTTCCATTTATTCCCATAGGTATTGGTTTTTTCTTTTATCTTTAAACTTAAATCGAGGGTGTTATGGCTAAGATTATTAACGTGATTGGTCGCGAGATTATGGATTCTCGTGGTAACCCAACTGTTGAAGCCGAAGTGCATTTAGAAGGTGGTTTTGTGGGTATGGCTGCGGCGCCTTCTGGTGCATCAACCGGTAGCCGCGAAGCGTTAGAATTACGTGATGGCGATAAGAGCCGTTATTTAGGCAAAGGCGTATTAACCGCTGTTGCTAACGTAAACGGTGTCATCCGCGCTGCATTATTAGGCAAAGATGCGACTGCACAAGCTGAGCTTGATCAAATCATGATCGACTTAGATGGCACAGAAAACAAAGACAAGTTAGGCGCAAACGCGATTCTGGCTGTGTCTTTAGCGGCTGCTAAAGCAGCAGCAGCATCTAAAGGTATTCCTTTATACGCGCACATCGCTGAATTAAACGGTACACCAGGCCAATATTCTATGCCTGTGCCTATGATGAACATCTTAAACGGTGGCGAGCACGCGGATAACAACGTTGATATCCAAGAATTCATGGTGCAACCTGTTGGCGCGAAAACTTTCCGTGAAGCACTGCGCATGGGCGCTGAAATCTTCCATACACTGAAAAAAGTATTACACGACAAAGGCCTAAGCACTTCTGTGGGTGACGAAGGTGGTTTTGCACCTAACTTAGCGTCAAACGCTGATGCGTTAGCCATTATCAAAGAAGCGGTTGAACTGGCTGGCTACAAGTTAGGTACTGATGTGACGTTAGCGCTGGATTGCGCTGCATCTGAATTCTACAAAGACGGCAAATACGATTTAGCGGGCGAAGGCAAAGTCTTCGACTCGAACGGTTTCTCTGATTTCTTAAAATCATTGGCTGACCAATACCCAATCGTGTCTATCGAAGATGGCTTAGACGAATCAGATTGGGATGGTTGGGCTTACCAAACTCAAATCATGGGCGACAAGATCCAATTAGTGGGCGACGATTTATTCGTTACTAACACTAAAATCTTAACCCGTGGTATTGAAAACGGTATTGCTAACTCAATCCTTATCAAGTTTAACCAAATCGGTTCATTGACTGAGACTTTAGCGGCTATTCGTATGGCGAAAGAAGCGGGTTATACCGCCGTGATTTCACATCGTAGTGGTGAGACTGAAGATTCAACCATTGCTGACTTAGCCGTGGGTACTGCTGCTGGTCAAATCAAAACCGGTTCACTGTGTCGTTCTGACCGTGTCGCTAAATACAACCAATTGCTGCGCATCGAAGAGCAATTAGGTGAAAAAGCCCCATACCGTGGTTTGAAAGAGATCAAAGGTCAGGCGTAATTTAATATTTGATGTAAAAAGGCCACCACTTGGTGGCCTTTTTTGTTGTACTATCTGCTGTATATTTTTTTAATCCAAGATACTGACGCTAATTCCTCCATGAAATTTTTTGTCATTGCACTCATAGTGCTACTCGGTGTACTGCAATTCCGTCTTTGGTCGGGAGGTAATAGTCTTCCTGAATATTTCGTTCTGCAAAAACAAATTGCCGCCCAGCAAGAAGGTAACGCCAAACTCAATGAGCGTAACCAAGTGCTAAAGGAAGAAATCATCGATCTGAAAAGTGGTACAGAAGCCATCGAAGAGCGCGCACGTAACGAACTTGGCATGGTTAAAGAAGGCGAGACCTTCTATCGCGTAGTGGGTGGTGAGCGCTCGGTATCGAGTCCATCTCAGTAATATGGAGTTAGGATGACAGAGCTAGGACATTTAGATCTTGGATTAAATGAACAATTCAATCCCGATAGTCAATCTGATCTGGTAACACAAATTGAATTGCAGCGCCAAGCTGAGCATGTCACTCAAGCTGTGGTTGCCATCGTTCCCGCCGCAGGCATAGGTAGCCGTATGGGCGCCGACAGACCTAAGCAATATCTTGAGGTGTGCGGCCAGAGTATTCTCGCTCATACCTTAGATAAGCTCTTGTCCCATCCGCACATTTCTCAAGTGATCGTTGCCTTACATTCGAACGATACTATCTTCGATACCCTGCCACAGGCCGTGCACCCCAAATTGATTACAGTATTAGGTGGCGGTGAGCGCGCTGATTCTGTGTTGGCGGCGCTGCAAATTGCGCCCGAGCACAGTTGGGCCTTAGTGCATGATGCGGCAAGACCTTGTTTAACCGCGACGGATATCGACAAGTTACTCGCATCCAGAGTGCAATTTCCCCAAGGCGCTATTTTGGCTATGCCTGTGCGCGATACCATGAAGCGCGCGAATAAACAGGGTGAAATCAGTGCCACTGTGTGCCGCGATAATTTATGGCATGCATTGACGCCGCAGTTATTTCCAGCGCAGCAATTAAAAAATTACCTCAATGCGGCTCTGGCGGCAGGTGCGGTAGTCACAGATGAGGCTTCGGCGATGGAATGGGCGGGGATATCACCCGGACTCGTTTCGGGCCGTGCTGATAATATAAAAGTAACGCATCCCGACGATTTAGGGCTAGCCGAACTGTTTTTGATGCGTGCCGTTAAATAGTCATAATCAAAGTAAAATAATACGTTAGGAATATTAAATGAAAATCCGTATCGGCCATGGTTTCGATGTGCATAAATTTGGTGCGGCGCGGCCACTTATCCTTTGTGGCGTGGAAGTACCCTATGAAACAGGCCTAGTCGCACATTCAGATGGTGATGTGGTACTGCATGCGATTTCCGATGCCATCCTCGGTGCTTTAGCGCTCGGTGACATAGGAAAACATTTCCCCGATACCGATGCCGCCTATAAGGGGGCCGATAGCCGCGTATTGCTGCGTCATTGCTATGCTTTAGCGAGAGCGAAAGGCTTTGTGCTAGGCAATCTTGACGTCACTATCATAGCCCAAGCTCCTAAAATGGCACCGCACATAGAGGCAATGCGCCAGATATTAGCCGCCGATTTAACCGCGGAACTTGACGATATTAATGTCAAAGCGACCACGACTGAACAGCTTGGATTTACCGGGCGTAAAGAAGGTATTGCGGTAGAAGCCGTGGTACTTATGGCCCGCAAACACGATTAACTTAAGAGTAAAAAAGTCCCATGAGCGAATTACATTATCTGTATGGTAAGCCTTTAGGTACAGCAGATCTAAGAACCCAAAATAGCGATTTTATCGTGAAAGAGATTTTGCCTTTTAGCCCGACGGGTGAAGGTGAACATCATATGCTGCATGTACGCAAAGAAGGGCTAAATACAGTACAAGTCGCTGAAATGATCGCTAAGTTTGCTAAGGTGCATCCAAAGGAAGTGACCTACGCTGGGCAAAAAGATAAAAATGCCATCACAGAACAATGGTTCGGTGTGCGTATTCCTGGTAAAGAAACGCCTACTTGGAAGGAGCTCAATAGCGATCGTTTGACCATATTGTCGAGCAGCCGCCACAGCAAGAAACTGCGAATTGGTGCCTTAGTCGGTAACCGCTTTATTCTTACCCTGAGAAATGTCACCCAAGTGGAAGACATTATCAGTCGTATCGAAAAGGTCGCTCAAGTGGGCGTGCCCAATTACTTTGGTGAGCAGCGCTTTGGTCACGATGGCAAAAACTTAGTCTTTGGTCGCCAAATGATGGCGGGTAAAAAAGTCAAAGACAGAAATAAGCGCAGCATGTATTTGTCTGCCGTGCGCTCAAATCTGTTTAACACTGTAGTGTCGTACCGATTAGCCAACCATGGCACTAAGCCTTTAGCGGGTGATTGTGTGATGTTAGCGGGCAGCAAAAGCTTCTTTGTTACGCCTGAATGGGATCTCATCGTATTGAAGCGTCTGATTGAAAAAGACATTCAACTTTCTGCACCATTGTGGGGGCGCGGCATGATGTTACCCCAAGGTGAAGCTGCTGCGGTGGAAACCTTAGCCATGAGTGAGTTAGCTGACGATTGCTATGGTTTAGAGCACGCCGGATTAGAGCAAGAACGCCGTCCGTTACTGCTTGAGCCCCAAGGCCTTAAATACGAACAAACCGCCGATGGCTTAGTGCTGGAGTTTGTGTTGCCTGCGGGCAGTTTTGCAACATCGTTATTGAGAGAGTTGGTTAATTATCAAGATGTTAAAGAGCAGCAATGGCAAGCGACATTGGTGCAGGAGCCTGCGCCTGAGGTAATTAACGCTAACGTAGTGGCTAACACTGATACTGTTAAGACTGAAGCAGAGTCATGATCCGTATCCTTGTTAGCAATGACGATGGGATTAATGCTACAGGTATCAAAGCCTTATCTGAGGCTTTGGCTGAAATAGCGACTGTGCTGACTGTTGGGCCGGATCGAAATTGCTCTGGTGCGAGCAACTCATTAACCTTGACTAATCCATTAAGAATTAATAGGTTAGATAATGGCTATATTTCCGTTCACGGTACACCGACAGATTGCGTTCATTTGGCTATCCGAGAATTATGTGATGGCGAACCAGATATGGTGGTGTCTGGCATCAATGCGGGGGCAAATATGGGTGATGACACCTTATATTCGGGGACAGTTGCCGCCGCGATGGAAGGACGCTTTTTAGGTTTTCCTGCAATAGCGATTTCGCTTAATGGTCGAAAATTTGAACATTATCAATCGGCGGCTGTTTATGCTCGGCGGATAGTTCAAGGTTTGTTGGCCCAGCCTTTGGCAAAAGATCAGATCTTAAATGTGAATGTGCCTGACTTGCCACTTGATCAAATTAAAGGGATCAAAGTGACTCGCCTCGGTGCTCGTCATAAGGCCGAAGGCATAGTGCGAACGCAAGATCCTGCCGGACGTGAAATCTTCTGGCTTGGTCCACCGGGACAAGAGCAGGATGCCACAGAGGGCACTGATTTTCATGCTATCGCCAATGGCTATGTTTCAATTACGCCCTTGACGGTTGATTTAACCGCCTACGGACAACTAACGGCATTGCAAAATTGGGTAGATAAAATATGACTCGAGTTGCCTTAACATCGGCGGTGAATTTAGCTAAAAAGCTTCAAGATGCGGGGATCCGTAATCAAGCCGTGTTAAAGGCGATATCGCATACGCCGCGAGAAATGTTTCTCGATAATGCGCTAGCCCATAAAGCTTATGAAAATACGGCTTTGCCAATTGGACAAGGGCAAACCATTTCGCAGCCTTATATTGTTGCCCGTATGAGCGAACTCTTACTGCACAAGATGCCACAGCGAGTGTTAGAAGTGGGGACGGGATCGGGCTATCAGGCAGCCATTTTGGCTCAATTGGTGCCTCAGCTTTGTACTATCGAACGGATCAAAGGTTTACAAATTCAAGCAAGACAGCGTTTAAAACGATTAGATTTGCATAATGTGTCGTTCAAATATGGTGATGGTTGGTTGGGATGGGCTAATCGTAGTCCGTTCGATGCCATTATGGTGACTGCGGCGGCGGCGACTATACCAGAAGCTTTATTGTCTCAGTTGGCTGATGGAGGGGTGTTAGTCTTACCTGTGGGAGAGGATACTCAGCAATTGATGCGTATTACGCGTAATGCTGACCGCTTTAGTTTTGAAACTATTGAAACGGTTAAATTTGTACCTTTAATTAATGGAGAGTTAGCTTAACTTTGTGTTGTGCTACTGTGTTAAGCGAAGTGCTTGTTTTGCACAGAAGGCGTCATTTTCTCATCATAAACAGTAATACAACCTTACCAAGGAGTTTTTATTGTTGAATGCGGGTTTACTCTTAAACCTTTGCTTTATATTTCTGCTTGTAGGCTGTAGCTTTCAGGCCAGCAGACCCGCACCCGTCGAAAATATTTCCCATAGCTATTCTAAAAATAGCAAAGGCCACATTAAATCGAATTCATATAAAGTTAAAAAAGGCGACACTCTCTACTCTATTTCTTGGGCTGCAGGGAAAGACTTTTCTGAAATAGCTAAACTTAATCAATTAGATAACCCTTATACAATTTACCCTGGACAGATTTTATATTTAACTAATGCTAAATCTAGTAATCAATCAAAATCTACGACTTTAGATGGAAATATGACGGGTAATTCAGATGCTAACTCAAGTAAAGGTGATAAAAAACAATTAGATGATAAGGTTTATCAGTCTAATGCTAAGTCAAGTGACGATCTGAAAAAAACACTTGATCAGAAAGCTAAGCCCGCGTACCTTGTAACAAGTTACCAACAAAATGTTAACCAGCTAATGGTTCCACCCACCTCAACACTGCCAGCCAGTGTGAGTCAGTGGCAGTGGCCAGTAAGAGGGAAGTTAATCGGAACTTATTCTGCCAATGAGCAGGGAAATAAAGGTATTAAGATCGCGGGAAATCGGGGGGATATCATCAAAGCTGCTGCAGATGGGCGGGTGGTATACGCAGGAAGTGCTCTTAGGGGTTACGGTAATTTAGTGATTATTAAACATAGTGACGATTACCTTAGTGCTTATGCTCATACGGATAAGATCTTAGTCAAAGAAAAGCAACATGTCCTCGCAGGGCAGACTGTTGCAAAAATGGGCAATACAGGTGCCAATCGGGTAATGTTACATTTTGAAATTCGTTACCATGGACAGTCTGTAAACCCACTTACTTATTTACCTAAACAATGATTGTTTGGGGCCTTGTTGGCAAATGGAGGATAGGAAATTGCACTAATTCAGCAGTTTAATTAGGTTTGGGAGATTTGATCATGAGCCGCATAAATAGCACTGCCGCAGAAGCACTAGTAGATTTTTCCGTAGAAACCGTAGACTTTGATCTTGAAAAAGAAGAAGTTGCCACCGATCTAGTCCAAGAGCTAGGAATAGAACAACAGGTCCAAGATGACCTGCAAAAAAATCTTGATGCCACTCAACTTTATCTAGGTGAGATTGGTTTTTCCCCACTGCTTAGCGCAGAAGAAGAAGTTTACTTTTCCCGTAAGGCCTTAAAAGGTTGTGCAAAATCCCGTAATCGCATGATCGAAAGTAATTTACGTCTCGTCGTAAAAATTGCACGTCGTTACAATAACCGCGGCTTAGCACTGCTCGATCTTATCGAAGAGGGTAATTTAGGTTTAATTCGTGCCGTAGAAAAGTTTGACCCAGAAAGAGGTTTTCGTTTTTCAACCTATGCGACTTGGTGGATCAGACAGACGATTGAACGCGCTATCATGAATCAAACTCGTACTATTCGTTTGCCGATTCATGTTGTTAAAGAACTCAACGTATACTTGCGCACAGCCCGCGAATTAGCACAAAAACTGGATCATGAACCTACAGCGGAAGAAATTGCTGAAAAACTGCAAGTTTCTAGCTCTGATGTGAGCCGCATGCTCAAGCTGAATGAAAAAATTACCTCTGTTGATACGCCTTTGGGGGGCGATAACGAGAAAGCATTATTAGATGTATTGGCCGATGATGATAGTGTTGGCCCTGACTATAAAGTGCAAGATGAAGACATCTCTAACTCTGTGGTGAAATGGCTTAACGAGTTGAACACAAAACAAAGAGAAGTATTAGCCCGTCGTTTTGGTTTGTTAGGTTATGAACCTTCTACGCTTGAAGATGTGGGGGCTGAGATTGGTTTAACCCGTGAACGTGTTCGTCAAATCCAAGTGGAAGCATTAAAACGCTTACGTGATTTATTGGGTTCTCAAGGTTTATCTGTTGAAGCTCTATTTAGAAACTAAAATCTGTCTTCTGGTGCCTTTCAGAGAAGCTATCCAGAAAATGTACTTAGTGTGAGATCACGTCATAAAGTAAAACGCCCACTATAGAGTGGGCGTTGTTATTTTTAGGCTTTTATTTAGATCACCTGATGTTTAGCTCAAGCGTTTCAGTTCATAGAGCAAATCAAGCGCTTGTTTTGGCGTTAAGTTATCGGGATTAATGCTACTTAATTTAGTCAAAGCTGGATTTTCAACCGGTTCAGGTAAAGCGAGTAAGCTTTGAATGGGCGTCCTCGTTCCTTCTGGTTGATGATCGCGACTCTCCAATTGCTGCAATTTATGTTTCGCTGCTTTAATCACTTTGTTTGGCACGCCGGCAAGCGCCGCAACTTGTAAGCCGTAGCTTTTACTGGCGGCGCCTTCTTGTACTGCATGCATAAAGGCGATGGTATCATCGTGCTCTATGGCATCAAGGTGCACATTGTAAACACCTGCCATTAAGTCAGGTAATTGAGTTAGCTCAAAATAATGGGTGGCGAATAGGGTCATAGCCCCTACTTGCTGGACTAAATATTCCGCCGCCGACCAAGCTAGTGATAAACCATCATAGGTGGATGTTCCACGGCCGATTTCATCCATTAACACTAAACTACTGGCAGTGGCATTGTGCAGGATGTTGGCAGTTTCAGTCATTTCTACCATAAAGGTTGAGCGGCCAGAGGCCAGATCGTCTGATGCGCCAATACGGGTAAAGATGCGATCAATCGGGCCAATCAGGGCGCGATCTGCTGGAACAAAACAACCAATATGGGCCATCAGTGTAATCAAGGCGACTTGGCGCATATAGGTTGATTTACCGCCCATGTTAGGTCCAGTCACAATCAACATACGTCTTTGATTATGTAAGATTACTGGGTTAGCGATAAACGGCGTTTGGCTAACACGCTCCACCACTGGATGGCGACCAGCCTCTATCTGTACGCCGATATCTTGGCTCAGCTCTGGACAAGTGTAGCCCAAGGTTTCGGCACGCTCGGCAAAGTTACTCAGTACATCAAGCTCAGCCGCAGCTCTAGCAAAAGCCTGTAATTCATGTAATTTCGGCAGAATAAGATCGAATAACTGTTCCCATAACTGCTTTTCGAGTGCCAGGGCTTTACCTTGGCTCGAGAGGACTTTTTCTTCGTATTCCTTAAGTTCAGGCGTGATATAACGCTCCATATTCTTAAGTGTTTGGCGGCGTTGATAATTGAGCGGTACTTGTGAGGATTGCAGACGGCTCACTTCGATGTAATAGCCGTGTACGCGGTTATAGCCGACTTTAAGTGTATTGATGCCAGTACGTTCTTTTTCTCTGGCTTCAAGTTGTACTAAGTAATCACTCGCTCCTTCGCTCAGACCGCGCCATTCATCCAGTTCGCTGTTGTAGCCTTCACGGATCACCCCGCCATCGCGGATAAGCATAGGTGGATTATCGACTATCGCGCGCTCAAGCAGGGCTTGCTCAGCGGGGAACTCACCTAAGTGTTGCCGTAATTGAGTCGTGTGCGGCGCGCTCAGTGTGTTTAAACTCTGTTGTAATTCAGGCAATAAGCCCAGAGCTTGACGTAAACGGGCAAAGTCTCTTGGGCGAGCGGTACGCAGCGCGAGTCTTGCCATGATACGTTCGATATCGCCAAGTGCCTTTAACTGCTCATGCAAATCTTCGTGGGCAGCGGTATCGAGGAGTTCAGTCACCGCCTGTTGGCGCGCCTTGATTTGCTTAGGATCTCGCAGAGGCTGATGGATCCAGCGTTGCAACATACGGCTGCCCATAGGCGTTGCCGTGTTATCCAATACTGCGGCTAAGGTATTATCGCGGCCTCCGGCAAGGTTTTGAGTGAGTTCTAAATTACGGCGAGTTGCCGCATCGAGCACTATGCTATCGGTTTGATTAAAGCGGGTAATGGCATTGATGTGGGGCAGGGCAGTGCGCTGAGTGTCTTTGACATATTGCATCAAACACCCCGCAGCCTGCAGTGATAAACGCGCATCTGCAATACCAAAACCATGCAAGTCTTTCGTGCCAAACTGGGCTAGCAGTAACTTAATGCTAGTATCGTAATCAAATTCCCATTCAGGGCGACGGCGTTTGCCTTTAAAACCGTTTAGCAGAGCAAGTTCACCAAAGTCTTCACTGTAGAGAACTTCAACAGGATTAGTGCGTTGTAATTCTGCTTCTAATGACTCTCGCGTCTCGAGTTCGGCAATCACAAAACGTCCAGATGAAACATCTAGAGTGGCATAACCAAAACCGACTTTACCTTGATAAACTGCGGCCAACAGATTGTCTTGGCGTTCCTGTAGCAGGGCTTCATCGGTTAAGGTGCCTGGCGTGACGATACGCACCACTTTACGCTCAACTGGCCCTTTAGAGGTTGCGGGATCGCCAATTTGTTCGCATATTGCAACGGATTGACCAATTTGAACTAATTTCGCTAGATAGCCTTCCACAGCATGGTAAGGCAGTCCTGCCATCGGAATAGGATCGCCACCACTTTTACCGCGCGCCGTAAGTGAAATGCCTAACAGCTCAGAAGCACGTTTAGCATCATCATAAAACAACTCGTAGAAGTCACCCATGCGATAAAACAGCAACATGTCATGATGTTCTGCTTTCATGGTCAAGTACTGACGCATCATAGGAGTATGTTTTTCTAAATCATCGGTATCAATTACATTCATTAAATCGTTATCGTCCGTTGTGACTGCCTAAAGGCGATACAGTTTGTGTGGTTACAGGGGATTAAGCGCTAGAGAAGCAGAAGACTGCTATACAATTTTCAGCCAAAAAGACCACGCAAAATTTGCTGCGCCAATCTTAGCAATAATTTACCGAAAATTGAGCCCTTGATGACGGATATTCGTCAAAGGGATGCGATATCGGATTTGATATTCGCTAAAACCTTGGCCATATTAAAAATCCCATGAGCTAAAAATAATTCAGTCACAGGTCTTGATACTGTATGATTGTACAGTATACTAGTCAGCAGAATTAAGACGAAAAGCACGGCTTTTTGAATTACCCGTTTGTAAATTGAATATCACTTTTGACAGCTTAATGCTTGTCTTGATGAGGGAACAGGAATGAAGGTCGATCCAAATAAAGAGAAAGCACTTGCTGCGGTATTGATCCAAATTGAGAAACAATTTGGTAAAGGCTCCATCATGAAGCTGGGCGAAGATCGCTCTATGGATGTTGAGACCATTTCTACCGGTTCTCTGTCTCTGGACGTTGCTTTAGGTGCTGGCGGTTTGCCAATGGGTCGTATCGTTGAGATCTATGGTCCTGAATCATCAGGTAAAACAACACTGACTTTAGAAGTGATTGCGGCAGCGCAACGTGAAGGCAAAACCTGTGCCTTTATCGATGCAGAGCATGCACTAGACCCTATTTATGCTAAAAAATTGGGCGTAGATATTGATAACCTGCTGTGTTCGCAACCGGATACCGGCGAGCAAGCGCTTGAGATTTGTGATGCTTTAACTCGCTCAGGTGCTGTTGACGTTATCGTAGTCGACTCAGTGGCGGCATTAACGCCTAAAGCTGAAATCGAAGGCGAAATTGGTGATTCTCACATGGGCCTAGCGGCGCGTATGATGAGCCAAGCTATGCGTAAACTTGCGGGTAACTTAAAGCAATCTAACACCTTACTTATCTTCATCAACCAAATTCGGATGAAGATTGGTGTGATGTTCGGTAACCCAGAAACTACAACCGGTGGTAATGCGCTGAAGTTTTATGCTTCTGTTCGTTTAGACATTCGCCGCACTGGTGCCATTAAAGACGGCGATGAAGTGGTCGGTAACGAAACTCGCGTTAAAGTGGTGAAAAACAAGGTTGCAGCGCCGTTTAAGCAGGCTGAGTTCCAAATCCTTTATGGCCAAGGTATTAACCGTACTGGTGAGTTAGTTGACTTAGGCGTAGCCCATAAGTTGATTGAAAAAGCGGGTGCTTGGTACAGCTATAAAGGTGATAAAATCGGCCAAGGTCGTGCTAATGCTGGCAAATATCTGACTGAAAACCCAGCTATTGCGGCTGAAATTGACAAGACGCTACGTGAGTTGCTTTTGAGTAATCCGAGTGCCTTGGCTGCCAAAGCTGATGATAGTACTGAGGACAATATTGATTTAGAGACAGGCGAAGTATTCTGAGTCAGTCAGCCCATCAAATTGCGGTCGCGCTGTTAGCGCGCCGCGATTATTCCCGTTTACAAATCCGCGATAAATTGCTCGAAAAAGGTTTCGAACTTAACGATATCGAACCTGTACTCGATGCTTGCGAATCCTCCGGTTTTATTAATGATGCTCGTTATGCCGAACTGTTGGTGCGAAGCCACATCAGTCGAGGCCACGGTGCAATACGCATCCGCCAAGCAATCGCACAGAAAGGCTTATCTAAAGACTGTATTGAAGCCGCTTTGGTTAATTGTGATTGTGACTGGTTTGAGCTAGCAAAAGATAAAGCCACCAAAAAATACGGCATTCCCCGTGTGACAGAAGTGAAGGGCTCTAAAGCTCGGGATCTCATCGCAAAGGAAAAGGCCAAACGAGTGCGTTTTTTAATGGGCCAAGGCTTTAGCTACGATCAAATCACTTACGCACTAGATTCAGATCCCAATGATCTCGATGAAGATTATTAAATTTGGAGCTAAGACTGTAAAAGCTCATCTAAATATCATCAATGGGTATTGTCCATTTCGTACTTCACATTAGACTCACTTGCTTAAATATTGTCCGTGCCGCGATAAACTTACGCCGTCTTTATTTGTGCTTTATCCTGTCGTTTTGCTTCTAGTGACTCTGGTGTGGGCGATTCACGCTAAAATATTAAATTCCTGATGTGTATATCACCAATCAAGACTGGTCGTCCTTCCTTAGTCTGCTTATAATGCTGGGCAAATAGAAATACGGCTAGCCTAAGGCGTAGCTGGTAATGCTTACCCAATTCAGGATGATTTCATGTATCAAACTACAGCAGAGCTCAGAAGCGCTTTCCTCGAATTTTTCCGCAGCAATGGTCATCAAGTTGTGGACAGTAGTTCATTAGTGCCAGGCAACGATCCCACACTTTTATTTACCAATGCAGGCATGAACCAGTTCAAAGACGTGTTTCTTGGCATGGACAAACGCAATTATACGCGTGCGACCACTGCTCAACGTTGTGTACGCGCTGGTGGTAAACATAACGATTTGGATAACGTTGGCTACACAGCACGTCATCACACCTTTTTCGAAATGCTAGGTAACTTCAGTTTTGGAGATTATTTCAAAGAAGAAGCGATTCGTTTGGGTTGGACTTTTTTAACTGAAACGTTAAAGCTGCCTAAGGAACGTCTGTGCGTCACTATTTATCAGACAGATGATGAAGCCTTTGAAATCTGGAATAAAAAAATTGGTGTCGCTGCCGAGAACATCATACGTATCGGTGACAATAAAGGTGCCGCCTTTGCGTCAGATAACTTCTGGCAAATGGGTGATACCGGTCCTTGTGGTCCATGTACTGAGATTTTTTATGACCATGGTGATCATATTTGGGGCGGACGTCCTGGCAGTCCTGAAGAAGATGGCGACCGTTTCATCGAAATCTGGAACATCGTTTTCATGCAGTACAACCGTCAAGCATCGGGTGAAATGTTACCTTTGCCTAAGCCCTCGGTTGATACAGGCATGGGGATTGAGCGTATTGCTGCGATTATGCAGGGCGTACATTCTAACTACGAAATCGATATTTTCCGTACTTTGATTGCTAAAGCCGCAGAGGTCATTGGTGTTAGTGACTTATCTGAAAAGTCGCTGCGAGTCATTGCCGATCATATCCGTTCATGTGCATTTTTAATTGCCGATGGCGTTATGCCGTCGAACGAAGGCCGTGGTTATGTGCTGCGCCGTATTATTCGCCGCGCAGTTCGCCATGGTAACAAGTTAGGTGCGACCGAAGCTTTCTTCTACAAGCTGGTTCCGTCTTTGATTGCGGTGATGGGCGATGCAGCAAAAGGGTTAGCTGAGACTCAAGCGATTGTTGAAAAGGCACTGAAAGCGGAAGAAGAGCAATTTGCCCGTACGCTTGAACGTGGTTTAGGTATTTTAGATACTGCCTTAAACGAGTTGAAAGGTGACACCTTAGACGGCGAAACCGTATTTAAGCTGTATGACACCTATGGCTTCCCAATGGATTTGACCGCTGACGTATGTCGCGAGCGCAACATCATTGTCGATGAGGCAGGTTTCGAAGTCGCCATGGCTGAACAACGTAGCCGCGCACAAGCTGCCGGTAACTTTGGTGCAGATTATAACGCTGCGCTGAAAATTGATGCTGAAACTGCATTTAGTGGTTATACCGAATTAGCGGGTCAAGCTAAGGTCACCGCGATTTATCAAAATGGTGAGTCAGTGACGGCGATCAAAGCGGGTGATGAAGCCGTTGTCGTGCTCGATGTAACCCCTTTCTACGCGGAATCTGGCGGTCAAGTAGGCGATAAAGGCCAATTGGTTGCGAACGGTATTGAGTTTACGGTAAACGATACGCAAAAGTATGGTCAAGCAACGGGCCATCAAGGTGTTTTGGCTACAGGTAGCTTGAGCGTTGGCCAAGTTATTGAAGCGAAAGTGGACAAAAAACTGCGTCACCGTACTCAGTTAAACCATTCTGTTACGCATTTACTGCATGCCGCACTGCGTCAAGTGCTCGGTACTCATGTCTCGCAAAAAGGTTCTTTGGTTGATCCTGAGCGTTTACGTTTTGACTTCTCCCATTTCGAAGGCGTAAAAGCTGCTGAATTAAAAGAAGTTGAAGAATTAGTTAACACTCAAATTCGTCGTAACCATGAACTTAAAACCGCTGAAATGGGCATAGATGAAGCTAAAGAGAAAGGCGCTATGGCACTCTTTGGTGAGAAATATGATTCACAAGTGCGTGTTGTGACTATGGGCGATTTCTCTATCGAATTGTGTGGCGGTACCCATGTCGGTCGCACTGGCGATATCGGCTTATTCAAAATCACCTCTGAAGCGGGTATTGCTGCGGGTGTACGTCGCATCGAAGCCGTGACTGGCGCTGCTGCTATGGCTTATGTGGCGCAGCAACAAGCTGAACTGGAAGAAGCCGCTGCCTTATTGAAAGGCGATGCCAACTCAGTGGTGGCTAAGTTAAAAGCGCAGCTCGATAAGATGAAGCAGCTCGAAAAAGAAATGGCGCAGCTGAAAGATAAGTTAGCGGCCGCAGCAAGTGCTGATTTAGTGGGGGATGCCGTTGTAGTTAATGGCGTTAACGTACTGATCAAAAAATTAGACGGCGTTGAGGCAAGTTCACTACGCGGCTTGCAAGATGAATTAAAACAGAAATTGAAATCGGCCATTATCGTGCTTGGCACTGCGCAGGAAGGGAAAGTTAACCTGATCGCGGGTGTGAGTAACGATCTGATCGGTAAAGTCAAAGCGGGTGAGCTAGTCGCTATGGTCGCTGCACAAGTGGGCGGTAAAGGCGGTGGTCGTCCTGATATGGCTCAAGCGGGCGGTAGCCAGCCAGAAAATCTGGATGCGGCATTGGCTCAAGTATTACCTTGGATTACTGAGCGTCTAGCTTAAGAGGTTGCTGTGCCCCAAAAACGAAAGCTTAGTGGTAGCAAGCTTTTTGTGAAAAAGTTCGGCGGCACTTCGGTGGGTTCTATTGAACGTATCGAAGCGGTCGCTGAGCAGATTACAAAGTCAGCTCACAATGGTGAGCAGCAAGTTTTAGTCTTATCCGCGATGGCGGGTGAGACGAATCGCCTGTTTGCACTTGCAGCACAAATTAATCCGCGGGCCTCGGCGCGCGAATTAGACATGTTAGTGTCAACGGGTGAGCAAGTGAGTATTGCTTTGATGTCGATGGCGCTACAACGTCGCGGCATAAAAGCGAAATCCCTTACGGGCGATCAAGTGCAAATTCATACAAATAGTCAATTCGGCCGCGCCAGCATCGAGCGAGTTGATACTGAATATTTGCAGTCTTTGCTTGCCGATGGTGTTGTACCGATCGTTGCAGGGTTTCAGGGCATCGATCCTCAAGGCGAAGTGACCACCTTAGGACGCGGTGGTTCAGATACCACTGCAGTAGCCTTAGCGGCAGCGTTAGAAGCCGATGAATGCCAGATTTTTACCGATGTGGCTGGGGTATTTACCACAGATCCTAATATTGATAGCAGTGCACGTCGCCTCGATGTGATTGGGTTTGATGTGATGCTCGAAATGGCAAAGCTCGGCGCTAAAGTATTGCATCCCGATTCTGTTGAATACGCCGAGCGTTTTCGCGTACCGCTGCGAGTATTGTCGAGCTTTGAAGCTGGGCAGGGGACGTTAATCCAATTTGGCGACGAGTCGGAATTAACGATTGCCTCGTTAGTGCAAGGTATCGCGATTAATAAGGCGCTGGCAACGCTGACGATTGAAGGGCTGTTTACCACCAGTGAACGCTATCAAGCGTTGTTAGGCTGTTTAACTCGATTGGAAATCGACGTGGAATTTATTTCTCCATTGAGGATCCATGAGGATGATCCTTCGGGTCGCGTCAGTTTTATGCTCGCTGAGGCTAAGGTCGATACTCTACTTAATGAGCTCGAAGGCTTAAGTGAAAGCCTCGCACTCGGGCCATTGATTATCGAACGTCAACGTGCAAAAGTATCTTTAGTTGGCAAAGGTTTACAGGCAAAAATGGGATTATTGACTAAGATGTTAGAAGTCTTGGGTAATGAAACTATTCATGCTAAGTTACTCACGACGTCAGAGAGTAAATTATCAACCGTTATCGATGAAAGGGACTTACACAAGGCGGTTCGGGCGTTACATCACGCTTTCGAGCTAAATAAGGTGTAATTAAATAACCGTTTGAGTATTGAATACTATTAATTTGTACTAAGCTGACCTTATAATAAGCCCATCTACCGGATGAGTGCCGTGTGTAAGCTGAATTAAGAAATAAAGGAGCTATCGAATGCTGATTTTGACTCGTCGTGTTGGCGAAACACTGATGATTGGTGATGAAGTCACAGTTACAGTGCTAGGGGTAAAAGGCAATCAAGTGCGTATTGGTGTGAATGCACCAAAAGAGGTTTCTGTTCATCGCGAAGAAATCTACCAACGCATTCAATCTGAAAAATCAGGTACACCATCGGAAGGTGGTAACTTTTAGTACCTTGTTTTGGCAAGCGTACTACGGCAACAGAAGAGTCAGTTTTTTAACTGGCTTTTTTATTTTTTAGACCGAAAGATTGGCGTAAATCAATACATTGGCTTGATATAACAGCAATGTGATTAAAAACAGTTCAAATGGAATCTGTTTCGGAAAAAGGGTTTGACTTATTTTCGTCAAACAGTAATATGTGCGCCAAGAAAACGGAGAGGTGGCCGAGTGGCCGAAGGCGCTCCCCTGCTAAGGGAGTATGGGCTTTAACTCCCATCGAGGGTTCGAATCCCTCCTTCTCCGCCATTTCTTAAAGATAGAAAACAGTGCGCGTGTAGCTCAGCTGGATAGAGTACCTGGCTACGAACCAGGCGGTCGGAGGTTCGACTCCTTCCACGCGCACCATTTTTTATTAGTGTTTGATGTAAAAGTAAATTTAGATACAAGTCGCGCGTGTAGCTCAGCTGGATAGAGTACCTGGCTACGAACCAGGCGGTCGGAGGTTCGACTCCTTCCACGCGCACCATCTCTGCATTAGTTAATCTTTAACTCATCAGTTTTGAATTTCATAAGAAATTTTGTAGATAATTGCTTATAGCAAAGAGTTAAAATGCGCGTGTAGCTCAGCTGGATAGAGTACCTGGCTACGAACCAGGCGGTCGGAGGTTCGACTCCTTCCACGCGCACCAATTTAAATTAATATGATTTAAATCGTATTAATGTTTTACCGTTTAACATGCGCGTGTAGCTCAGCTGGATAGAGTACCTGGCTACGAACCAGGCGGTCGGAGGTTCGACTCCTTCCACGCGCACCAATTTAAATTAATATGATTTAGGTCGTATTAGTGTTTTACCGTTTAACATGCGCGTGTAGCTCAGCTGGATAGAGTACCTGGCTACGAACCAGGCGGTCGGAGGTTCGACTCCTTCCACGCGCACCAATATAGTTAACGAGATACGTCTTGTTGATTTAAAGCGTTAAACGCGGAGAGGTGGCCGAGTGGCCGAAGGCGCTCCCCTGCTAAGGGAGTATGGGCTTTAACTCCCATCGAGGGTTCGAATCCCTCCTTCTCCGCCATTCTATTCTCTTAGTCGAGGGGAATAGAATAAATTTGCGAGATAAAAGTGCTTATCCTAGACTCAATCATGATTGGATCTATTAGAAGTACAAAAACGAGTTTGCGCGTGTAGCTCAGCTGGATAGAGTACCTGGCTACGAACCAGGCGGTCGGAGGTTCGACTCCTTCCACGCGCACCATATAGATAAGCCCTGCAAGCAATTGCAGGGCTTTTTTATTTTTTAATCGGTAATGGTTTAACTCATTATATTTTTACCCGCTTAGGTTTAACCTTAACTTTGCATCATCATCTTTTGCCTTACCTTAGTATCTTCGGTGTCGCTATCTTTAGCCATTTCGCTTTAAACACTTCTCTTTCTTAGGTTCAACTCACTGAATAATCTGCTTTTGCCTGTGTTGAGAGTCTATGACGACATTAGATATTCATGTCTGCACTCAATGTCAGTCTCTCAGTGCTGCCTCTGGAGGTATTAGCTGTTCTTTAGTCTACATGTGTGGTGTTTACTTATGTCGGCAGTGATGGGCTACGTGTGAGCTCGTGAGCGATAGACCACGGGGAGTGATGAGGATGAATGGTGAGGTGGTTTCAATGCGGTGTAGTAAGTTAAAGGGCAGTGTTTAGAATTGACTCGGGTTAAAGGCGGCATCTGGCTCAAAAGCGTAGATTAAGGCTCATAGTTGCTCAAAGATTGCAGCGATATAGATACAAGAAGGGCAGCCAAGTGGCTGCCCTTCATTCAGTTAGAACTAATCATAACAAGTGAATCAGAGTAAATGAGAAGCTTAAGCTTCTAACTTAGCAAACTCAGATTTTTGTTCATTGAGTTTGTCCATATCTCGCTTGAGATCGGCCATCTTGGCGCGCTCTTTGTCGATAACGTCGGCAGGGGCTTTTGCCACGAAGCCTTGGTTCGACAATTTGCCTTCGATGCGAGCTATCTCTTGGCCGAGCTTTTCAAGCTGTTTGTCGATACGGGCCATTTCGGCGGCGACATCGATTAAGCCTGCCATAGGGATCAGCAGCTCCATTTCGCCAATTAAACCTGTGGTCGACATAGGCGCAGTTTCGCCATCGGCTAAAATGGTCATGCTTTCTAAGCGGGCAAGCGTAGTGAAGAAGGTTTGGTTTGCTTCTACACGGGCTTTATCCTGCGCGCTAACACCACGAAGTAGGGCATTTAGCGGTTTAGATGGGGCAATATTCAGTTCGGCGCGAATGTTACGCACCGCTACGATCACTTGCTTAACCCATTCTAAATCGGCCATTGCTGCGCTATCGACTTTAGCGGCATCAAATGTTGGGAACGGCGCAAGCATAATGGTATCACCTGCGACACCGGCTAACGGTTTAACGCGCTGCCAAATGGTTTCTGTGATATACGGCATCATAGGGTGCATCAGGCGCTGCATCGCTTCGAGCACTGTCACTAAGGTGTGACGGGTGCCGCGCATTTGTGCTTCAGTGCCGTTTTGCAATACCGGTTTGGTTAACTCTAAGTACCAGTCACAGAACTGGTTCCAAGTGAACTCATACAGGGTATTGGCCGCTAAGTCGAAACGGTATGCTGTCATGTGATCGTCAAAGGTCTTAACGGTTTGATTGAACAAGCCAATAATCCAGCGATCGGCTAACGACAGCTCCATCTCGCCACCTTTGTGCTCTGGTGAGCCAGGGCCGCAATCTTGATCTTCTGTGTTCATCAGCACGTAGCGTGAGGCGTTCCATAACTTGTTACAGAAGCTACGGTAACCGTCTAAGCGCTTCATGTCCCAGTTGATGTCACGACCCGTTGATGCCATTGCCGCAAGCGTAAAGCGCAGTGCATCAGTGCCGTGGGCTTCTATACCGTCAGCAAATTCTTTGCGAGTGCTCTTTTCAATCTTGGCGGCCAGTTGTGGCTGCATCATATTACCGGTACGTTTTTCAACGAGATCTTCAAGGCCGATACCGTCGATCATGTCTAATGGATCGAGTACGTTGCCCTTAGATTTTGACATCTTGTTACCCGCTTCATCGCGGATAAGACCAGTTACGTAGACGGTTTTGAACGGGACTTGTGGTTTACCGTCTTCATCTTTGATGAAGTGCATGGTCATCATGATCATACGGGCAACCCAGAAGAAGATGATGTCAAAACCTGTCACCAACACGTCGGTTGGGTGGAAGGTTTTTAAATCTTCTAAATTGTCAGGCCAACCTAAGGTCGAGAAAGTCCACAGGGCTGAGCTGAACCAAGTGTCCAGTACGTCTTCGTCTTGGCGTAATGTCATTGAGTCGGCAATATTGTGCTTAGCACGTACCTCGGCTTCGTTGCGGCCGACATAGACTTTGCCGTTTTCGTCGTACCAAGCTGGGATGCGGTGACCCCACCACAATTGACGCGAAATACACCAGTCTTGAATGTCACGCATCCACGAGAAGTACATGTTCTCGTATTGCTGTGGTACAAATTTAATGCTGCCATTTTCAACGGCTTCGATAGCGGTTTTCGCCATTGGCGCAACAGCCACATACCATTGGTCGGTCAGCATCGGCTCGATAACCACACCTGAGCGATCGCCGTAAGGCACTTTCAAGGCATGAGGTGCGATTTTTTCGAGCAGACCTAAGGTGTCAAATTCGGCGACGATAGCATCGCGGGCTTTAAAACGATCAAGTCCAGCAAAGCGTTCAGGTAAGCTGCCATCGAGATTTTTGTTGAAAGTACCGTCAGAGTTCACTACTTCGGCGCTCACGCGAATGGCGGCATCTAAGGTCAGCACGTTGAACATGGGTAGGTTGTGACGTTTACCGACTTCATAGTCGTTAAAGTCATGGGCTGGGGTGATCTTCACGCAGCCAGTACCAAAGGCCATGTCGACGTAATCGTCGGCCACGATAGGAATGCGGCGGTTAACAATCGGCAACAGAATAAACTTACCGACCAGCGCTTGATAGCGTTCATCATCGGGATGCACTGCAACCGCACTGTCGCCGAGCATGGTTTCAGGGCGCGTGGTAGCGACTTCTAAATAGTCTTTACCATCGGCAGTCAGTTCACCGTCGGCCAGTGGATAACGCAGATGCCACATGTGGCCCTGTTTTTCTTTGCTTTCTACTTCTAAATCAGAGATAGCCGTGTGCAGCTTTGGATCCCAGTTGACCAAACGCTTACCGCGATAAATCAACTCGTCTTCGTACAGACGTACAAACACTTCTTGCACGGCCTTGGACAAGCCTTCGTCCATAGTGAAACGCTCGCGGTCCCAATCTACAGAAGCGCCCATACGACGTAGCTGCTTAGTGATAGTGCCGCCCGATTGCGCTTTCCATTCCCACACTTTATCCATAAAGGCATCGCGACCTAGGTCATGGCGATTTTTGCCTTCTTCGGCTTCAAGCTTACGCTCAACCAACATTTGGGTGGCGATACCCGCATGGTCAGTACCGACTTGCCATAGGGTATTTTTGCCTTTCATCCGTTGGTAACGGGTCAAAGTATCCATAATGGTGTCTTGGAAGGCGTGGCCCATGTGCAAGCTGCCCGTCACGTTAGGGGGCGGGATCATGATGCAATAATTGCCTTTGGATTCATCGCCGTGTGGCTTGAAGTAACCTTGCTCTTCCCAGTTTTGGTAAAGCGTTTGCTCGATGGACTGCGGATCGTATGTTTTTTCCATGGGAACGTGTCTGTCTCAAACTAATTAAGTGGATGTGTTGCTAAGTCTTGGGTCTGTAAATTGACCCCTAAGCCGCGATACTGTCGATAACGTTCGCGAGCGACCGCTTTATGCTGATCGTCATTGGCAACAAAATCGATAATGTGGCCAAAGTTTACCGCAAATGGGGGCGCTTGGTCTGCAAGATTAATCAGAACTTGGCGACTTTTGTTGGCGCCGAGGCGATCAAAACCAATTTCAACCGGCGATCCCGTCATCGGGCCTTCACCTTTGAGATTATGAGGTACAAAGGCACTTGGCTCAAACTGCCATAAAAGTTCATCAATTGCATGGGCTTGCTGTTTATCTTGGCAATGGATATAGACCCATTGTTGCTTCACAAAAGCCTGTTGCGCCAGTTGGCATGCCAGAAGATGCATCTCGCAAAGTGCAGGGTTCGCATTCGCGGTTTCAACAGGTGAATCAGCCTTGGCTTTGGCAGGCGATGCTACTGGCGGCATAAGATAAAACAGCACTTGAGTCATGATTTCAATGCCTTGCTTCACTTGTTTTAGTGGCGAACGAAAGCAGCAGTTTACACTAAAAGTCAGTATGGGTTAATGCTTAGGGCAAACCTTACGGTGAGGTTTTATCTATCACTGTCTGGCGGGACTTAATGGGATGCTTTCAAACCGTTGGAGATGAAGAGGGTAGAGCTATAACTTTTTGAAAAATGATTCTAAAACCATTAGTTTTTCAGTTTTTTTATTTTCTTAATTTATTCAGGAAATCGATTTTCTGATTAAATTAAGAAAATAAAAAAGGCAAAGATTTTCATCTTCGCCTTTCATTTATCGAGCCTTTAACACACTAAGGCCGGATAGTCGGTTATTCGCCGAGTTCAACGCCAGCACGATTGATCAGGAACTGAGTCAATAGTGGCACTGGACGACCCGTAGAACCTTTGTTAGCACCGCTATTCCAAGCTGTGCCTGCAACGTCTAAGTGAGCCCAGTTGTACTTTTTAGCAAAGCGCGAAAGGAAACATGCTGCTGTGATAGCTCCAGCAGGACGACCACCTAAGTTGGTCATGTCAGCAAATGGGCTGTCGAGCATATCTTGATACTCATCCCACAATGGCATGCGCCATGCGCGGTCACCACTTTGCTCTCCGGCACTTAATAGCTCGTGTGCCAGAGGGTTATGGGATGAGAACAGACCCGATGCGTGTTTACCAAGGGCAATCACACACGCGCCAGTCAGGGTTGCAGTATCGATAACCAATTCAGGATCGAAACGCTCAACATAGGTCAATACGTCACATAGGACTAAACGGCCTTCCGCATCGGTATTTAACACTTCAACGGTTTGACCTGACATAGTGGTCAGAATGTCACCTGGACGGTAAGCATTACCCGATGGCATGTTTTCACAGCCAGCCAGAATACCCACAACGTTGATAGGTAACTTCATGTCACAGATGGCTTTCATAGTGCCGATAACACCCGCTGCGCCACCCATGTCGTACTTCATTTCGTCCATGGCTTCGCCAGGCTTCAATGAAATACCACCCGAGTCGAAGGTTAACCCTTTACCGACTAATACGATTGGTTTTTCTGTGCTATCGACAGCGCCCTTGTATTCCATCACAGTCATGATGGATTCATTGGCACTGGCGCGACCGACTGCAAGGTATGAGTTCATGCCCAGTTTGGCCATTTGCTCTTCACCAATAGTGGTGACATGCATAGTGTCGTGTATTTCAGCCATTTGGCGAGCTTGTGAAGCTAAATAGGCTGGATTACAGATGTTCGGTGGCATGTTGGCTACATCGCGACATAAATGCATACCAGCAGATACTGCCATACCATGCTCGATGGCGCGCTCACCTAAGGTTAATTCACGGCGAGTCGGGACATTAAACACTAATTTACGCAGTGGACGGCGTGTTTCACCTTTGCGGGTCTTCAGGGCATCAAAGCTATAAAGACTGCTATTAGTGGTTTCAACCGCTTGACGTACTTTCCAATACGTATCGCGTCCTTTCACGTGCAGTTCAGTTAAGAAGCAAACCGCTTCCATTGAACCCGTTTCGTTAAGGGTGTTGATTGTCTTAGTGATGATTTGTTTGTATTGGCGTTCGTCTAATTCTCGTTCTTTGCCACAACCCACTAATAATACACGTTCACTCAATACGTTAGGAACATGGTGCAGCAATAACATCTGGCCAGGTTTACCTTCCAGATCGCCGCGACGCAGTAGGTTACTGATATAACCTTCGCTAATTTTATCTAATTGCTCCGCGATACCCGACAGACGACGGGGTTCATAAACACCGACCACGATACAGGCTGAGCGTTGTTTTTCGGGGCTACCGCTCTTTACGCTAAACTCCATGAGCACTCCTAGATTCTTAAAGACAAATTTTTATATTTATTGGATAATGTCTGCTTGTCCCGAAAAGGGCCTAAGTTATTACTCCAAAGGTGATTTATTCTCGGCGCTTGAGTCACGCATTTCGTGACGTTAAGTTTACCAAGAACCCCTGAAGCTGGTCAGAAAACTATCAAAAGTAAACAGTTTACATGAAAGTTAGTCTGTTACCAGCAAAAAGATAAGTTTAGAGACCGGATCCTGCCTGTGATTGTATTTAAATACCTTATTCGAGAAGTTTTAAAGGCACAAATTGCGGTACTTTTAGTGCTGTTAACTATTTTTATTAGCCAGCATTTCGTGCGTATACTGGCCGATGCCTCCGACGGCGATTTTCCCGCCTCTTTAATCATGACTCTGATTGGGCTTAACTTGCCTTATCTGGTGATCTTAGTGCTGCCGTTAAGTTTGTTCTTGGGTATTTTACTGGCCCACGGCCGTATGTATTCCGAAAATGAAATGGTCATTCTCCACGGTGTTGGGGTCAGTGAGTGGTATGTCACCCGCGTAACGCTGATCCTCGCCGTGATCAATATGCTGTTTACTGGCTATTTATCCCTTTATGTAGCCCCTTGGGCAGAAGAACAGCAAAACCAAGTGCTCGAAAAAGCCCAGTCCGAAGCGGGTCTTGCCGCCTTAATCCAAGGGCGTTTTCAGGCGAGTCCCAATGGTCGCGCGGTATTATTTGTTGAGCGTATTGGTAAAGATAACGAGTTAGATAAAGTGTTTGTAGCCCAACTACCTGATCCTGATGATGAAACTGGCGTGACCAATGTCGTGGTGGCTAAAGGTGGACGAGTACAGGAAGATAGTTCAGGTGCTCAACAATTGAACTTGAATGACGGGGTGCGTTATCAAGGCAGCCCGAAGGCAAAGGACTACCAAATGATCGAATTTGGTGGTTATAAAATGCAAATTAAAGAGCAGCAAGTTGATGAGCGTCGCCGTAAGTTATCTGCACTGCCCGTTGATGAACTCGTGAAAATTGAAGGTGCTGAAGCCGCGGCTGAATTCCACTGGCGTCTTGCTATCCCGCTCGCGATTCCAATTATGACACTGATTGCTGTGCCGTTGGCGCGGGTGAATGTGCGCCAAGGTAAGTTCGCTAAGATGTTCCCAGCAGTACTTTTGTACCTTGGCTATTTTGGACTGATGGTCGCGGGACGTAAGGCATTGCAAGATGGGATTATTCCACTGTATTTAGGTATGTGGTGGATCCATGTTTCTGCGCTCTTGATGGGGTTATTCTTGCTTGGCAAAGATAGGCCTATTTTCAGTCGTATATCGTCCTTGTTTGCCAATAAGAAGGTGGCAGCATGAAGATATTAGACCTTTATATCGCCAGAATATTGTTAAGCACTTCAGCGCTTTGTTTGCTGGTGTTGACTGGTTTGTCGGGCATCATCAAATGGGTTGATCAGCTGCGTTTAGTTGGCCGTGGCACCTACAGCATGATGGATGCTGGCATCTATGTTTTATTTTTAGTGCCACGGGATATTGAAATGTTTTTCCCTATGGCCGTCTTGCTAGGCGCTTTGATTGGTATGGGAATGTTGGCATCGAATTCCGAACTTGTGGTGATGCAAGCTTCTGGCATGTCCCGTTTACAGATCACTATGTCGGCGATGAAAACTGCTGTGCCTTTGATGTTATTGGTGATGGTTTTAGGGGAGTGGGGCGCACCGATTGCTGAGCAAAAAGCGAATGAGTTACAAGCTGTTAAACTCTCTGGTGGGAGTTTAATTAAGTCCCACCGTGGAATTTGGGCAAAGGATGGTGATTTGTTCGTTAATATTGGTGAAGTTGAAAACATCAATAAACTCAGCAATATAACGCTTTATAAATTCAATAGCGAACTTAAGCTCACCAACGTAGTTCACGCAGACCGGGCGGTATTTTCCCAAGACCGCTGGCGTTTATTTGACGTTAAACGTACCGATTTAAGCTATGAGAAAGTCGTGCTTGAGTATCTTGAAGAAGACCAATGGCAATCAAGTTTAACGCCAGATAAGCTCAGTGTAGTGTCGATTAAACCCGAGGCGTTATCTATACGGGGTCTGGTCGGTTATCTTGATTACCTTAAAACTAACAGTCAAGATCCCAGCCGTTATGAGCTTGCTTTATGGCGCAAGGTGATGCAACCCGTGACGGTCGCAGTGATGATGTTAGTGGCACTGTCGTTTGTATTTGGTCCGCTGCGGACTGTGACTATGGGCGCGCGCGTATTACTTGGGGTCGTAGCAGGTTTTAGCTTTTATATCAGTAATGAGATTTTTGGCCCCATGAGTATAGTGTATGAGCTACCTGCTTATGTGGGGGCTGTTGCGCCAAGCTTGTTGTTTACTGGCGTTGCCTTCTACTTTATCCGGCGATGATACCGCTTTGATAATAAAAAACGACGCAAAAGCGTCGT
>NZ_BJBV01000023.1:0-103782 GCF_036245925.1 Shewanella sp. M-Br | reverse complement strand
AACCCCTGTTACCGCCGTGAAAGGGCGGTGTCCTAGGCCTCTAGACGAAGGGGACCCGGACATATTAATTTGAACCTAACGTTCCCGTTTAACATCTACGGCCTCATATGCACTCTTCTAAATAACGAATTGTGCCTTGGGTGTATTAATTTAAACTTTCGTTTCTGCTTAATAAGGCAGTAAATTGGTGGAGCTACACGGGATCGAACCGTGGACCTCTTGCATGCCATGCAAGCGCTCTCCCAGCTGAGCTATAGCCCCAAATTTTTGTCAACACAGCTAACTTTAGCAGTATATGTATCAGCAGAAATTTAGATTTTGTTCTTACCAAACAACACGTTAGTTATTTGCTAGGAACCAATATTTGGTATCCCCTAGGGGATTCGAACCCCTGTTACCGCCGTGAAAGGGCGGTGTCCTAGGCCTCTAGACGAAGGGGACCCGGACATATTAATTTGAGCTTTTCGCTAGAAAAGGTTCCCGTTTAACATCTACGGTAAGTTTGGTGGAGCTACACGGGATCGAACCGTGGACCTCTTGCATGCCATGCAAGCGCTCTCCCAGCTGAGCTATAACCCCAAACCTATCGAACTACATTTAAGTGCACTGCAAGCATTTGCTCGACTGTGTCTCAACTGCGTGGCGCATTCTATGCAGCGCACCTAAAAGTGTCAACTCGTTTTTTTAGGAATTTATTCTATCTGCTACAAATTCAATCGCTTTGGATATTCTTTGCTCAGAACGGCTTCTTCCAATTAAAAATAGTGTGATATCTAGGCCTGGAGACTGCCCTGCCCCTGTTACTGCAACACGTAAAGGCATACCGACCTTACCCATACCCACATCTAATTCAGTCGCAGTATCTTCAATTGCCTGATGAATAGCTTCAGCTGTCCACTCAGTTAATGCCGATAATTTCTGTTGCACCAGTTGCAATGGCTCTAACGCAACACCGCGTAAATGCTTTTTCGCCTGTGCTTCATCAAACTCAGCAAAGTCTTCATAGAAATAGCGGCTAGATGCAGCTAACTCTTTTAGAGTCTTAGCGCGCTCAGCTAATGCAGTGACCACTTCTGCTAATGCTGGGCCATTTGACAGATCAATTTTTTGATCGTCCATGTGCCATTGTAAGTGTGTTGACACATATTCTGGATCTAGGCTCTTTATATAGTGTTGGTTCAACCACACCAGTTTATCGGTATTAAAAGCAGAAGCGGCTTTGTTGATGTCACTCAACTTAAAGAATTGCTTCATTTCTTCTAATGAGAAAATCTCTTGGTCGCCATGTGACCAACCTAAACGCACTAAATAGTTCAGCAGTGCTTCTGGTAAATAGCCATCGTCACGGTACTGCATTACGCTAACAGCGCCATGGCGCTTGGACAACTTAGCGCCGTCATCACCTAGAATCATAGATACGTGTGCATATTCTGGGATCGGCGCCCCTAATGCTTTAAGAATGTTGATTTGACGCGGGGTATTGTTGATATGATCTTCACCACGCACCACACAAGTGATCCCCATATCCCAATCATCAACCACCACACAGAAGTTATAGGTTGGCACGCCGTCGGTACGGGCGATGATCAAGTCATCTAATGCATCGTTAGAAAATTCAATCCGACCACGAACATGATCATCAAATACCACTGAACCACCGATTGGATTTTTAAAACGCACTACAAATGGTTCATCAGTCTCGCGAGCGGGTAAGTCGCGACAGCAACCATCATACTTTTGTGCTTCACCGTTAGCGGCCTGTGATTCTCTTAGGGCATCGATTCGCTCACGTGAACAGTAACATTTATACGCTGTGCCCTTTTCTAACATTTGAGCAATGATTTCGTTATAACGGTCAAAACGCTTGGTTTGGTAATATGGGCCCTCGTCCCATGTCAAACCTAGCCAGTTCATGCCTTCTAAAATCGCATCGCAAGCGGCTTGAGTCGAACGCTCAATATCAGTGTCTTCAATACGTAATACAAACTCACCGTTATTGGCACGGGCTTGTAACCAAGAATAAAGTGCAGTACGGGCACCACCAACATGCAAGAAACCGGTAGGACTAGGGGCAAAACGCGTCTTAGTTGTCATAATGGGACACTAACCTATATAAAGTCGTCTAGATAAAGACAATCACGATAAAAAAGTGGGCTTATTCTAACAGTCAAAGCAGGCGCTGCAAATGGGACAAGCTTCACAGTATCACTTATCTGGTTAAATCGTGTCGCGAATCCCTCCCTTTTATAGGGAAGCCAATATAAAGCGATATATAAAGGTGGCACTATTGCTATCACCACCATTGATTAATGCTAACACTTGAGATGATTTTTCAGGCTTTATATTCCAACCCCTAAATCTCTACACCTATATTCCTTCGACTATAAATATCTGCGCCATCGAACACGCGCATCTATACACTATCAATGCACTCATACTATTTAGTACGCTAATTTTTATAAATCACTCACTTCCTCAGCACTTTTACCACAAAAAAGTCCGGTGAATGGGATGAGTTCAACTCGTATTTAATCGCGAGCGCCCAAATTGCATACCATTGACTGGCGAATTAAATAACACTTTGATCGGCGGCATGATTAGCATTAAGCCAATGTGGACAAAAATAGCGCGACCAATGCTTTTTTCACTAAAAAGCGTTGACACTAGATCGAACCTCCCTATAATACGGCTCCACACAGCGAGGTCGATTAGCTCAGCTGGGAGAGCACCTCCCTTACAAGGAGGGGGTCACTGGTTCGAGCCCAGTATCGACCACCATATTTTCTACAAAGAAATTATGGCATACAAAACGTTATATCCCAGGTCGCTTAGCTCAGCTGGGAGAGCACCTCCCTTACAAGGAGGGGGTCACTGGTTCGAGCCCAGTAGCGACCACCATATAACTTAATGTATTAATGTGTAAAAGTCATTCCCAGGTCGCTTAGCTCAGCTGGGAGAGCACCTCCCTTACAAGGAGGGGGTCACTGGTTCGAGCCCAGTAGCGACCACCATTCTTTAGTGAAGAATGACTTAAAAAATGTGTAATTTAAGAATGCCCAGGTCGCTTAGCTCAGCTGGGAGAGCACCTCCCTTACAAGGAGGGGGTCACTGGTTCGAGCCCAGTAGCGACCACCATATTCTGCAATACACACGTTATATCCCAGGTCGCTTAGCTCAGCTGGGAGAGCACCTCCCTTACAAGGAGGGGGTCACTGGTTCGAGCCCAGTAGCGACCACCATATATCTCCCCCAATAAACTTTACCCACGCGCTTACTCAACTATGCTTGATCTCAATCAGCGAGTGATAAATTGTGCTGTTCGGCATTTTATATTTCGTTAAATATTAAGCACTATCGACACTCAGCCTGATTTCATTCTGCTTTAGCATTTTTGGAGATCTACATTATGGCCAGCGTCAGTCAATCCGCTTCTCTTGCCAATATCGCCACTTATTTAAAGCATACCCACGCCTGCGATGAGCAAACGGCTCTAAAAGAAGCGCGGGAAGTCATGCATAATCTCGTCAACATGCGCCAAAAAGGCTTTATTACCGGTTGGTACTTTGATGAACAAGGCCATTTAGCCTTGTTACCTAGCGATGCTATCCTTAAACGTATTCTTTTAGAGGATGACTAACAGCATCAAATGAATTGTGTCTTGATTGACTACGATAGCTATCGACTTAACCTCCATAGACTTCACATCTCACCTACACTTCTCCTCCTAAAGCAGCCCACCACAATATTTGTCGTTATATCGCATAATTTTACGGCTTTTTTTGATCTCAAAATAACTAAGTTTGTTTAATTTATCTGCAACGACAAGAGCCGTCAATTTGGGGCCGATCTTCACTATGGGTGGGTTTCCACCCAAACACAAAATCACTGTGAGCGAGATCTCACCCACCAAACTAAAAGTGTGACAAACATCAAATGAACTACACTTTAGTAACCAAACACTTACAGAAGCCAGTGTAAGTTGGCGTGGTATTTGCCTTTAGTAAGACAGACCTCAGGGAAATCAAGGCTGTATTCCTACTCAAACTTGGTAACAAACTAACCAAGACTGAGGACAAATCCTAACAACAGAAAAAGGAACTCAAGATGATATTGAATCAACAAACTGGATTGACCCGTCCACTCAAAACCTTAGTCAAAATGCTCGCTGTTGCCTCCGTATTTGCGACCAGTTTTAACGTATTTGCAGAACCGATTGAAATTAAGTTTTCACACGTAGTGGCAGAAAACACACCTAAAGGCCAAATGGCACTTAAATTTAAAGAACTCGTTGAACAACGTTTACCAGGTGAATACAAAGTCAGTGTATTTCCTAGCTCACAGTTATTTGGGGATAACAACGAACTAGCGGCACTGCTGTTAAACGACGTACAATTTGTCGCGCCTTCACTCTCAAAGTTTGAGCGTTACACTAAACGTCTACAAATATTCGATTTACCTTTCCTATTCAATGATATGGATGCCGTGAACCGTTTCCAACAAGGTGAAGCTGGTCAAACATTACTGAACTCCATGAGCCGTAAAGGGATTGTCGGTCTGGGTTATTTACACAATGGTATGAAACAGTTCTCATCTAACACACCACTTAAAAATCCTGCTGATGCAAAAGGCTTGAAATTCCGCGTTATGGCATCTGATGTTCTAGCAGCCCAGTTTGATGCTGTTGGTGCAATCCCTGTGAAAAAACCGTTCTCTGAAGTATTTACCCTACTTCAAACCCGCGCTATCGATGGTCAAGAAAACACTTGGTCAAATACTTATTCACAAAAGTTCTATGAAGTGCAAAGCCAAATCACTGAAAGTAATCACGGTGTTCTCGACTATATGGTCGTGACCTCTGACACTTTCTGGAAAGGTCTACCTGCTGACAAACGTAAGATCATCAAAGAAGCTTTAGACGAATCTATCGCATTAGGTAACAAGATTGCCGCTGAAAAAGACAATGAAGACAAACAGTTAATCCTTGATTCTAAACGTTCACAGTTAGTAACTCTGTCTCCTGCTGAACGTCAAAAATGGGTTGAGGTAATGAAACCTGTTTGGGCTAAGTTTGAAGATCAAATCGGTAAAGATGTGATTGATGCTGCTGTAGCTGCAAATAAATAATAATGATAATAGCCGCTTAAGCTCAACCGAGCTTAGGCGGCCATTTCAGCGAGGGGATTATGGCTGTGATATCGCGAATATTTGGTTATATTGAAGAAGGTGTGCTCAATTTATTGATCACTCTGATGACGCTGCTAGTGTTTTCAGAAGTCGTCGCTCGCTTCTTCTTCAACACGGGTTTTCTTTGGATCCAAGAACTTACATTAACCTTTTGCGGTTGGTTTGTGTTATTTGGTATGTCCTATGGGGTTAAAGTCGGTGCCCATATTGGTGTCGATGCGTTTGTTAAAAATTTAGCGCCAAAGGCTAAAAAGATAGTATCTCTTATTACTGCCTTTGTTTGTATCGTCTATTGCGGACTCTTTTTAAAAGGCAGTTGGGATTACTTAAGCCAGATGTATCAAATCGGTTTGCCTATGGAAGACATTCATTTCCCACAATTTATATTAAAAAGCCTTGATCCAGATTTTGCTTGGAACACTTTAAAAATCGATATTGAAGACGGCGCAATACCGATTTGGTTATCTCAAAGTATTTTAATCATTGGCTTTTTTATGTTGACTTGGCGTTTCGTCGAACTTTTTATCGCCATTCTGCGTGACCAAGTCTCAGGCTTCCAATTTGCCGATGAAGCGAAAGAAAGTATGCATTTAATCGATGAGAGCGCTAAAAACGCTAAAGTAGATCCAGTCTCTGACCAAAAGGAGGCTAAATAATGGCTATTGCAACCCTATTTACCGCCCTATTCGTATGTATGTTTCTCGGTATGCCTATCGCTATCGCATTAGGTTTTTCCAGCATGCTGACGATTTTATTGTTCTCGAATGACTCCTTAGCTTCAGTTGCACTCAAGCTGTATGAGTCTTCATCTGAGCATTACACTTTACTCGCTATCCCCTTCTTTATTCTATCATCCGCCTTCCTATCAACGGGTGGTGTTGCTAGACGGATTATCGATTTTGCCATGGACAGTATTGGACATGTCCGTGGTGGATTAGCAATGGCATCCGTTATGGCATGTATGCTGTTTGCTGCAGTTTCTGGATCATCTCCTGCGACTGTTGCGGCAATTGGTTCTATCGTCATAGTCGGCATGGTAAAAGCAGGTTATCCCGAAAAATTTGCTGCAGGCGTGATCACGACCTCTGGCACTCTCGGGATTTTGATCCCACCTTCAATCGTCATGTTAGTGTATGCCGCAGCAACTGAAGTGTCGGCTGCAAAAATGTTTATGGCAGGCTTAATCCCAGGTTTAATGATGGGATTTATATTGATGATCGTCATTTATATCGTTGCCCGCTTTAAAAACTTGCCCTCACGCCCTTTTCCTGGCGTTAAACAACTGGGGATTTCAAGTGCCAAGGCAATGGGTGGATTAGCACTCATCTTTATCGTATTAGGCTCTATCTATGGTGGCGTCGCTAGCCCAACCGAAGCATCAGCTGTGGCTTGTGTATATGCTTACCTTATTGCGGTATTTGGCT
Source organism: Shewanella sp. M-Br (assembly GCF_036245925.1). Taxonomy (NCBI): domain Bacteria; kingdom Pseudomonadati; phylum Pseudomonadota; class Gammaproteobacteria; order Alteromonadales; family Shewanellaceae; genus Shewanella; species Shewanella sp. M-Br. The sequence continues at coordinate 97,174 of NZ_BJBV01000023.1, read as the reverse complement.
ACCGTGATATCGGGCCATTAAAAGACGTGGCATGGCGTAATCAAGGTGAAAACTTAGCCAAAGCAACTGCGCGTAACTTAGGCCATATGTTCTTAGGACTGATTAAAACGCCTATAGACAAAGACATACGTCATGTTGTGCGCGATGGTGCCAAGGTCAGTATCATGCTGCTGTTTATCATAGCTAACGCTATGCTATTTGCACATGTATTAACCACAGAACGTATCCCTCACATTATTGCTGAGTATATTGTTAGCATGGGTTTACCCGCCTGGGGATTCCTGATCATCGTTAACTTACTGTTGCTTGCTGCCGGTAACTTTATGGAGCCATCGGCGATTGTACTCATTATGGCGCCAATTCTGTTCCCTATTGCAACGCAATTAGGCATAGATCCTATCCACTTAGGTATCATCATGGTCGTGAACATGGAGATCGGTATGCTAACGCCGCCGGTGGGACTCAATCTCTTTGTCACCGCGGGGATCACGGGGCGCAGTATTGGTTGGGTGATTCAGTCGGTTCTGCCTTGGTTACTCGTGATGCTAGCCTTCTTAGCCCTGATTACTTACGTACCACAGATTTCACTCTTCTTACCTGAATGGTTGGATTCGATGCGTGGATATTAGTCTGCAATTCAAGGTTGTGAGATTACCCCTTGATTACAGATAGATTTTAAGCGAGCCTAGTCAGGCTCGCTTTGTTTTATTATGCGCAGTATCAGTTATTGATCCCGTTGCTTTATCAGGATAACCACCATGTTGCCCATGACGCCTAAGGCCAAGAAACGCCTCTTTCTGACCGTTGTGTTACTTGCAGGCCTATTTGCAACCCTCAAACTGACCTACTGGGTGCATTTGCATCAAGGTAAAATCGAGATCCAAAAGCAATCGGAGAAACAACTAAAGGAATTAGTCAGTTTTCTCGATGGTGCACTATCGCGCTACGAAAGTATTCCCCACGTGCTCTCGACTAACCCAATGCTCGCCAATGTCCTGAACGACCAGCAGAATCCTGATAAAGTCCAAGAGCTTAATTTATATCTCGAAGAAATTCAGCATGTCACCGAAGCATCCGATATCTATCTGATTGATGCCTTAGGTATCGCCATTGCCGCCAGTAACTGGCAACAAAGTTTTTCCTTTATTGGCAAGGACTACTCCTTTAGACCCTATTACACAGATGCTATCTCGGGCAATCTAGGCCGTTATTACGCAGTGGGTACCAGCTCAGATAAGCGCGGATTTTATTTCTCTTACCCTATTTATCAACAAGGTGGTAAAGGCATACTTGGGGCCATCATAGTCAAAGTTAACATTGCCGACATAGAGCAACAAAGTACCAGTATCGCAATTGCGGGGCAGTATCAGTTCCTTATCAGTGATCCTGAAGATATCGTCTTTATTTCCAGTATCGATGAATGGCGGTTAAAGTCATTAACCCCGCTTACCCAAGCCAAGCAATATGCCCTTAATGCCTCTAAACGCTATGCAGAACGTCCCATAGGAGAGTTGTTGATGAAGCCGCCCTATGAAAGTGGTAGTCAAGCTATGCTCTACCAACTGCAAACGGGTACAGACCATGAACAATACATGGACATCCACCAATCAATGGCTAAGGCAGGCTGGCGAGTACACATCTTAGCGCCAATCAAACCTTTACTGACCTCTTTGCCCGCGCTGATGTTACTGTCAGCCAGTATTTATCTTTTGCTGGCACTCAGCATCCTATTTAACGCCGAGCGCCGTCGCAATCTACACCGAATGCAACTAGCACAAAGCCTGTTAGAACAGCGAGTTGAAGAACGTACTCAGGACTTACAACAGGCTAACAATCAGCTCAAAGATACTCAAGATGAACTGATCCAAGCGGCAAAACTGACAGTGATCGGAAGTTTATCCGCCAGTATTAACCATGAACTCAATCAACCACTCGCGGCACTTCGCAGCTATGCCCAAAATACCCAAACTTTTCTCGCCCGTGATATGCAAGATAAGGCACTGGATAATATCAAGATTATTATTGAACTTACCGACAGATTAGCCGATATTGTTGGGCAATTTAAAAGCTTTACCCGCAAGAGCCAAGGCGCTGATAGCGCAACCGATATTGGCCGCTGTATCAAGCAAGCCCTGACCATAGTTCAACCTGCAATTGATAAACAGGGTGTTGAACTCGATGTGCAATTACCCAACGGCAACTATCAGGTTTGGGGCGATAAGGTTAGATTACAACAAGTGTTTGTCAACATTATGAGCAACGCCATTGTCGCTATGCAACAATCGGTTAAACGCCAATTGATTATCCGCGTGACCAGTGAGGATAAGTTTTGCATCAGTATCCAAGATTCAGGCCCGGGTGTACGTGAAAGCCAAATGGAGAAAATCTTCGAACCCTACTTTACCACCAACGAACGGCACGGACTGGGGCTAGGCTTATCGATTTCACAACGTATTATCGAATCCATGCAAGGCCAAATTAACGTTGCCAATGCCGAAGAGGGTGGCGCTATTTTCCAGATTATTTTACCTATTTACTTGCTCGAGGAACGTTAGTTTTATGAGTGTGCCCAATTCAATTCAAGATTATTCTGTTCTCATCATCGACGATGAGCCGCACATAGGCACAGTTCTCGTTCAACTATTTGAACTGGAGGGCATTAAGGCGCTCGCCACCACAGAACCCAAAGGTATCGCTAAGTTGCTGCATAAAGATTGGGCGGGAATGGTGATATCGGATGTCAACATGCCACAATTAGACGGCATCAGCTTAATGCAACAAATCCGTCTGCAAGATCCCGATCTCCCCGTCGTGCTACTCACTGGTTTTGGTGATATAGCCATGGCAGTCAATGCGTTAAAACAAGGCGCCTACGACTTCCTCGAAAAACCCTTTAATAACGAACATATACTCGATGTAGTTAAACGCGCCTTAGAAAAACGCAGTCTGACCTTAGAGAACCGCAAGCTTAAAAAGGATCTCGAAAGCCAAAGCGTACCGGGCCCTCGTATTTTGGGCAACAGTGTCGGCATCAACCGTATGCGCCACATCATAACGCAAGTGATAGATACGCCTGCGGATGTGTTAATTGAAGGCGAAACCGGTACAGGTAAAGAACTTGTCGCCCGCTATTTACACGACCACAGCAGCCGCAGCCAAGCCAACTTTGTCGCCATCAACTGTGGTGCAATCCCCGAAAACCTGATTGAAAGTGAGCTCTTTGGCGCCGAAGCGGGGGCCTTTACTGGCGTCGATAAGATGCGCATTGGTAAGTTTGAATACGCCAACGGCGGTACATTATTTTTAGATGAAATTGAAAGTACGCCACTGTCGCTGCAAGTAAAACTGCTGCGGGTACTTGAAGACCGTAAGGTTGAACGCTTAGGGTCAAACAAAAGCATCAGCCTTGATATACGGGTAATCGCCGCCACTAAAGTAGATTTAAAGAGCCTGTGTGACACTGGGGAATTCCGCCAAGACTTGTTGTATCGCTTAAATCTGGTGACTGTGCCCATCCCTCCCTTGAGAGATCGCCGTGAAGATATTCCGTTACTCTTTTTACACTTTGCCCGCGTCGCATCGGCACGCTATCACAAAGCGCTTATCGCCTTAAATGCGGAGCAAAACGCGATACTTACTTCCCACGACTGGCCAGGCAATGTGCGTGAGTTACGTAATCTCGCTGAACGCTTTGTGCTACTGGGCGGAGAAGCCGCCTTTGCTGGCACGTTAGGCAATACTCCAAGCCTGCACTCGAGTATGTCCCTGCTACAAAGGGTAGAGTTTTTTGAACGGGTACTGATTGAAGAAGCACTTAGCCACAACAAGGGCAGTATTAAGCAGACCATGGAGCAGCTAGAACTGCCCCGCAAAACCCTCTACGACAAAATGCGTAAATACGATTTAGACCGCAAACAATACATTAATTCCGATGACTAAAGGGCATATTTAAGCTTTAGACCAACGCCCGTTTGACATGAGTTTGATGGTAATGCAAACGGGTGATTGCTAAGGCAATCAAGGCTAATAAGGTTAACGATCCCATCACCACACCGCGCCACTGCGCCTCATGCCAAAACATCATCAAATAAGGGCCGCCAATCGCAGCACCTAAGTAATAACAACATAAATAGAGTGACGTCGCCTTAGCTCGATCACGACTGGCCCGCATTGCAACAAAGGAATTACAGCAACTGTGGGTAAGGAAGAACCCACAGGCGGTCATTAAAAAACCTAAGCTAATGGTCAAAGTGGTATCAAACAGGGTCAGTAAACTGCCGAGCAACATCACGCACCAAGACCATTGATATAATTTATGTTGACCAAATTTGGCGAGCCATTTCGCAGTGAAATACGACGCAATAGTCCCGCTGGAATAACACAGAAAAATCAAGGTGGCTTGGAAACGACTCCATTCATAGGGTGGAGCCATCAAATGCAGTTGAATAAAGCTAAATTGATTCACCATCATCATAAAGGTCAAGCCGCCAATCGCGTAGACCAAACGCATTTGCGCATCGGTCAGATGATGACTAAAGCCATGAAGATCTTGCGCTAAACGGGCGCGTTTTGATAAGGAAGGCTCAGTGTTACTGGGTGACATCGACTGCGCATCGGCAAGTGAAGGCAGCAAATAGTTCACTAAAGCCACCCCCGCTAACGTCACTAGAAACAGCAACCACATAGATTCTTGCCAAGATAAAAACTGCGACATTAAACCACCGAGCAGACGTCCAACAATCCCGCCAATACTGTTCGCCATAATATAAATGCCTGCGGCTTTCAGCATAGTGCTTGGTGATAATTGCTCCTTAAAGTACGCCATGGCAATCGCAGGTACGGCAGCGAGTAATGCACCTTGTAGCAATCGTACTAGCACTAATCCATTAAAATCCGGCGCCCAGATTAATAGTAAGTTAGACAATGCCAATAACCACAAGCTGACAATGATTGGAGTGTGTCGACCGATACGATCTGACAGTACCGCATACAAGAGCAATGAAAAGGCTAAGGAAAAACTGGTTACCGACAGGATTAACGTCGCTTTAGAGCCTGATACCGCAAAATGTTCCGCAATCAGCGGCAACATGCCTTGCATTAAATACAAGTTGATATAGACCACCACTGAAGCGACGCAGAGCGCCCACATCAATCGGGTGTCACGCTGTTTATTGTCAATCATAGTATCTAATACGGCTTGCACGGGAGCCTCAACCAAGTATCACTCATAGGATAGACAAAGATTATCACTGGGCATAACATAACAATAATAGATAATATCTATCGTAATCATTGATTTTTGTTATAGAAATAGCGCACCAAAAGTACACTTCTTGCCACTGATAAAATAGTACGAGCCCGATTAATGGATATTCGCCAACTCAAACATTTAGATGCCCTTGCCAATACCGGCAGCTTTACCGCCGCAGCCAAGAAACTGAATATGGCTCAGCCCGCGTTAAGCCAAAGTATCAAGCGCTTAGAGGTCGCACTCGGCGTCACCTTAGTCAATCGTACGAGCAACAAGAATGATAAACTGCTCACACTCACGGCCGAAGGTTTAGTCCTGCATCAACATGCCACTTTGATCCTGAAACAGGTTAAACAGGCCGAAGCGCAAATCCGCGCCATGGCCAATCTCACCTCGGGAGAGGTCCGCATTGCCGTGCCGGGCATGCTGGGTTCTTTCTATCTCCCCTCGCGCTTAATGGCTTTTCGGCATAAATACCCCGAATTGAAACTATCACTGTTTGAAGGCGGGACACGGGATGCACTGCGCATGTTGCAACAGGAAGAAGTGGATATTGCGATCATTACCGCCCAAGACCTACAGCCCGAATTTGATAGTCAGCTGTTGATCCGTGAGCAAATGGTGATCGCCATGGGTGCCGAACACCCTTTAGCGGAACATAGCGCTGTGAGTCTACATGACTTTTTCGACCATGAATTAGTGATGTTCAAAACAGGTTATTTCCACCGAGAGTGGATACTCTCTCAAGCCAAAGAATTAGGCAAAAAGCCCAATATTGCCTTCGAGACCAATTTGATTAATCTGATTAAACAGATTGTTTCCCAAGGATTTGGGATCACCAGTGTACTTGAGATGGCGATAAGCTCAAAAGATGACATTTTAGCCAAACCCTTCGATCCACCGGTATTTTTAAACCTCCATATTGCATGGAAAAAGCAGCGCCCCGTCAGCCAAGCAGACCGCGCATTTGTCGATTTTTTAATGTCAAATCGCTAACACAAACCAGCAAATACAAAAAGGGCTGATATCAATATCAGCCCTTCTCTCTTACCATTAAACCTTCCGATTTTACTCTGAGGGTTTAGCCTTGTTTACGACGACCAAAAGCAAAAGGTAGCAACAACAAGCTTAACCAACCTAAGGCACCACCATCATCTTTCTTGGCTGGTGTTTCAGTCACAGATACAGACACAACACTTGAATCTTTATTGCCGTGGTTATCAGATACTGTCAGTTGGAATGAAACAGTCTGAGCAGAGCCACTCACGTTTGGTGCAACGAGATTAAGCTTGGCCGCATTAGCGTCAAAGTTAAAGCTGGTGCCCCCTAACTGAGTCCATTTGTAGGTCAAAGGATCATTGTTGGCATCCGACGACTTGCTCGCATCGATGAACAAAGGTTTACCTTCTTGGACAGTGGCAGGAGCTTCAATCACAGCGACTGGCGCCACTTCTGGAACATCAAATTGATACTCCTGCTTCAAGATTTCAGCCGAGTCGTTATTCACTTTGTTGGTCAATGCCACTATGTTGCCTTGACTCGCCTTACGTGGCACTAAGTCAAATGTGACATCTAATGCCGCAGCAGCAGAGGCCATTTCGATAGTCCAAGTGATCTTATTGCCCACTTGCGCACCTTGATGGCTAATATTAGCCACTTCATGACCTTCAGGTAATAACGCCTCTAGGGTGTAAACACGGGTTTCTTGCGTTTTGTTCGCTTCAATACGTGTCTTCATCACTTTAGCGGTGCCAGGTGTTAATTCACCAGAAACAGTACTGCCTAGAGGAGGTAATACGTCATCACTAACGCGCTCAAATACGACCGGAATTTTAACAGGTGCGACTTTGTCATCAGTGGTGGTCAGCGTCAGCATAGCTATGCCAGCATCTCCCACTAGCATCGCTTGTTTCCATGCTAAGTTGACATTGAAATCTTTATGATCACCCGTAAGATTTGCAGTTAAGTTATCACCCGCTTCATCATATAAGGTTACTTGTTTCAAACTAAAGGCATCATCCGCATCGGCTGCAGATGCCTGATAGTTTTGTACAACGACAATATACTCACCCTTCACTGGGTTCTTAATGGATACACTTTCCTTTGAACCGCCAAACGCAGAAGATGCCGCGATAGAAAGCTTGCTACCGTCTTTCTTATCGAGTATCACAAACATGTCTAAGTCAGGAGAGGTTGTATTACCGATTGATGCATTGAAATATAAAGCTTTATCTTCAACATTAAAGCTAAATACTTTTACGCCATCGGCCAAATCATCAAATGCACTATCGGTATTTGAATCCTGTTTCACACTTGATTCATAAGTAGCGCTTAATTTAAGTGCAGTCACTGTCGCCGCAACACCGGGTAGATCAATCGCTTTCAAGTGCGCCAAATTACGTTCATCTGCATCACGTGAGGCTGAAACATTAACCAAAGCAGGTAAATCGCGTTTAGCTATCTTAGCTACGATCGGCATATTAGCCGTTGGGAAAGTATCGGACGTTAATACTAAGTTACCAAAGCCCCAACTTGCACCGACGTCAGTCACATCCGCAGTCACTGTAATCGTTTGGCTTTCACCTTTTTTGAGATTAAAGCTTTCTGGCGTCACAGTTAACGCGAATTTATCCGTTGCGGAAACGCCTTTTGCAGTCCAGCTACCATCAGCCGTTGCAGTAACAGTACGTGTCCAAGTACAAGTATCGATACAACGTGAATCAGCCATGCTTGGAATGTTTAGCTTACGTGGATCGCCACCTGTCGAAGGATTAGCAATCTCGTAGTTTAAGGCACTTTCATCCATCACTAAGCCCGTTTTTGCCGCTAAATCAACACGAATACGACCGGCTCCTACGTCAAACGGATCAGCAACGGTTTTACCATCGGCTTTTTTCATGGCTTGGGCTGTCGTTGACGTCATCATTAGCGCAGAACGAATGTTGTCTGGCGTCCAATCCTTATGTAGCGATTTAAGTAACGCACCAGCACCGGCAACGTGAGGACTCGCCATTGAAGTACCTGACATCAAAGTGAAATCGGCAGGATCTGTACCTGTTTCATCATGGCCAAACTGTTGGTCGGAATAAGCAGCGTAGATGTCACTGCCCGGTGCAGCAACATAGGGTACGAGTACATCGTTAGTCAGATTAGGTCCAATCAATGAACTGGCAGATAAAACATCCGCTTCTTTACTGGCAACTTTAGGGGTTGGAGACAGCGTGATTTCAAGAGCAGGATTTGCCGCCATAGCAGCAATCAATTCTAAGCCATCAATATCACCAATAAATACCGCTGGAATATTCAATTTATCCAGCCCCGACATAGTCAGACGCGCATTATTTTCACCATCTCTATTGAAAACAATCACACCCTTAGCGCCAGCGGCCATTGCTGCGGCCACTTTGATATCGAATGAGCAAACACCGCGTCTTAAAACGGCGATCTTGTCTTTAAAGGCATCTGCTGGGAACGGTTTACAGGCTTCAAAATTGGTCGCATCGATTGCGCCAGCATAAAGGGGAACACCTTTGAGCACTTCAGTTTGAACCGGACCAGAACCAGCAGTGTAATGATAGTTTTTACCATTAAATTCCACGGCGCGTACTATGTCACGGTTATGAGTCGAGTTAGCGACCGAAGTATACCAAGGTGCATTTTTAGGCGTAGAGTAAGGTGTTTGATTAATCGCAGGGCTCGTGCTTGTCGCGGCACGTGTGTTACCCGCAGCCACTGCAGCAAAAATCCCTGCATTACGCGCGGCTAAAAAGCCTTGTTCCGTCGCACTATTCCACGGGTTTCCACCGCCACTGATAGAAAAGTTAAGCACATCGACGCCATCTTTAATCGCATCATCTAAGGCTTTTAAAATCGGTGCACTTGGACACCCTGAATAAGTGTCGCCCGCATTACCCGGATTACAAATTTGATAAGCTATGATGTTTGCATGTGGTGCAACACCTGAGATTTGTTTAAATTCAAGGCCTGTCGCAATGCCATCGCTTTCTAACTTACCTGTTTCACCTTGCACATAAGGCACATTCACTAGGATGTTACCTGCTGCGGTACTCGCAACGTGAGTACCATGCCCACCGTAATCCTCACCATTTTTAGCTGGAGGGGTGTCACCAAACACTTTTGCATCGTCGTAGTTATTTGTTATCTCAGAGTAACTGCGAACTCCAATCAACTTGTCATTACACATGCTCGCGAAATCAGTTTTACAATCACCAATATAGATGCCTTGACCTAATGGGTTTGTGTGGTCATAGCCATCTTGGCCAACATCAGCGAAAGAAGCATGATCTGAGTTAATACCTGAGTCGATAATACCGACGATCACGCCTTCCCCCATGGCTTTCGTGCCCGTCGCGCTGCCATCCCATACATTAGGAGAACCGATAAGCGCTTGACTGACGTCGGTTTCCATTTGCTCCATGCGCTCGCGCTCAACAAACGCAACCTCAGGTAACTCAGCCATTTTCTTCGCTTGAGCTTGAGTCATGCGAACCGCCATACCGTTTAACGCATACTGATATGTCGTTAATGGTTGCAGATTAGTGCCAACAGCCGCACTCGCGTTAGCTAAAAATCGGTTCTGTTTTACTTTCAAATAACTAACATAACTTTTGACTTCAGCTTTAGAAGCATCAAGTTTACCGTTCACAGCAACTTTTGAAGTACCGTTTACCTGCACTCTTTGTGAACTAGTCGCTTTCAATCCTGGAATAGTTCCTTGGTAATTAGCAACCGAACTATCGCGTAAACGAACGATATAAGTATATTCACCCTCACCTAAATCTGCTTCAGGTACAAACTTAACCTCAGCTCCGGCAGCGTTACCGCGTAATGAAGTGACTTGTAATTCACTTGGAATATCTAACTGCAAGGTTTCACCCGTAGGTGATAATACGGTTTGTGCATTTGCCGCCGACGATAACAGTGCCATAGACACTGCAAGTGCTATTTTAGTTTTCATTGTGACTTCCCTAATTCTTATAAGTTGTATGATTTATAAAACTCAGGTTTGGGTGGCATGAAAACGCTGCGACAACCAAAAACATCACCCGTAACTGACATTTTTTATGAATAACCATTCAATTTACTGTGATGATGATCACTGAGTTTTATCGCGACAATTTGTAACACGCGATGATACAAATTAAAACAGTAAATTAACAGAACGTAATTCAGTAAATGACGAACAAGCTCATACCTTGTTAAAATAAATCCATAGAACCTTTATCAGACTATTTTATGTCCCAACGATAAGTCGTAGTATAAAAATCGATAAAAACAAATAATAAACATTAAATCAAATAGTTAAACTAAACCTTTAAGTGTCAACTCAAAAATAGCCTTAGGTTAAACAGAATAAACCCCCGTAAATAAATATTCTTTTTTATAAATATCATTAGTTACAAAATAAACACAAAAGACCCTAGATAAAACAACAAAGAATCAAAAACTAAACATTAAATTAACAAATTGTATGCATTTTGTATTTGTATAATATTTTACAAAATGATACCCCTTATAAAAATTAACTAACTTATGCATTAATATTCTTAATCCTGTATGGAGCAAATTAATACTTAATCTCACATTTACAGCATAGCAAGCGGATTATTGACCACAAAAAAGCCCTTTCAATATCGAATTGAAAGGGCTAAATCTTCATCAATATAAAAACAATATTATTGCAGTTATGGCCAGTGGTTAATTCGCCATCACCGCCTTCATTAACACTTCTGTCGTGAACTTATCATTATTGATAACAGGGAACCTGTCATAGGTTTGGAAGATCACTTGGTCTTGAAACTTGATCATCGCCACTACGCCATATTGGATACTTTTATCGATCGATTTAGCGGGCAATGTAAATTTAAATGGCACAGGTGCTCTGGCGATATTGAAGGTTTTTTGTGCGACGATGACACCTGGAGTATTCAAATCAATAATGGCAATAATTATTTGGCAGCCTTGAGGTAATGGGATCTTCTCTAGATAGCCAGCTGCGCCATTGATGATAATCGGTTGATCAGGTGTTACAGTCACGCAGCCATTGAGCAAGACAGCCATGAGAGAGAACAATATAAACGATTTTATTTTCAGATACATACTAACGTCCTTTTACCATGCGTATCAGGCCTTCTTGGGTAGAAGAAGCCACTAACTCGCCTTGTTGATTGAAAAACTGCCCTCTGACGTAACCTCTGCCACCGCTAGCATTAGGGCTATCGATACTGTAAAGCAACCACTCTCCCATATTAATCGGGCGATGGAACCACATCGCGTGGTCGATCGTCGCCATTCGGACCCCAGGACTTAAGAAGGATACACCGTGGGGCTGAGCTGCCGTGACTAAAAAGTTAAAGTCTGAGGCATAGGCGAGTAAATATTCATGGATATGGGCATCATTTGGCATAGGACCATTAGCCCTCATCCAAACATAACGGTACGGCTCGGTTTCTTTAGGCGCAAAAGGGTGCAGTGGATTGACCAATCGCATCTCAATTGGCGCATCGGCCATAAACTTTTCAAGTATGCTCGGCGGTACTTTATCCCGCATCGTCAGCGCCAATTCCTGCTGATTCAACAAACCTTCAGGTCCGGGTACTTGCGGCATAGCGGCTTGATGACTAAAACCTTCCTCAGGTTCTTGGAAGGAGCAGGTCATATGAAAAATCGGCCGACCTTTTTGAATAGCACTAACCCGACGAGCGCTAAAACTACCGCCATCACGCATATTTTCTACTTCATAAACAATCGGCAACTTCTCGTCACCTGCACGTAAAAAGTAGGAGTGTAATGAATGGATCTTACGCTCAGCAGCTACTGTCTGTTTTGCGGCGCTCAGTGCTTGGCCCATCACTTGACCACCAAACACATGCCCAAAACCCAGATCTTGGCTTTGACCACGAAAGAGGCCAATTTCAATTTGCTCAAGGGAAAGTAATGATAAAAGATCGTCTAATACCTGACTCATGGGATCCTACGGCGTAATTAGCAATTAATCTTAAAGGGTAACTCAGTTAGCCTTAAGCTGACCAGTCTTCTATCGATGATTCACAATCAAATCATCACTCAACGATGAGGAATTAAACGAGGCACGTTGGAGTATCTGTGTTATTTATTGTGCTTAGCATTTACGGCTTTATTGAGCCACTTACTGCATTTAAATCGCTATAGATGCAGGCTTAGTTCAAATACAAGCATGATGAATCAATCGATTTTAATGTGATGTTCTAGCGCACTTAACTTAGACCAAGACAAAACCTTATCCTCTCCACAGGAGTGCAAAGTCACGGGGAAGGATTGGTGTAACTGTGGCCACTGCTGCGCGAGGTTATCTGGCGTAAAAAGACCTTCATTAAAATACATAGGCTGAAACTCGACAAACATGCCGTGGCTAACACTGCCCGCTCCGGCGAGTAGATGTTGACCATTTGGCGCCTGTTCACTCACCAAGAAAGCCGTAGTAGCAGTTAATGATTCAAAGGAAAATAGCGGCTGAATCGCACTCGCTAAATGTTTGGCCGTCATCGCGGTTACGGCCTGAGGGCATAAACTATTGACTCGAATATTATGAATTTCACCTTCTAATGATAAGCTATTCACCATGCCGACCAGCGCCATCTTGCTCGCACTAAAACCAACTTGGTGCAAGTCACCGAACAAGGCCGAGGCTCCCGTTGTCATCATTATCCGGCCAAAATGCTGTTGTTGCATATAAGGCCAAACAGCTTGAGTGAGATAAAAGCTGCCATTGAGATCGACATCCAATTGCCGTTGCCACTGCTCAAGTTTAATGTGCTCAAAGGGACAAGCACCATAAACGCCCGCGTTATTAATCAAGATATCAATGCGATGCCAGCGTAGGATAACCTCTTCAATCATGCTATTCACTTCATTTCGCTGACTCACATCAAGCACAAAATAAATGCAATCTCCACCGAGTTTAATAATGCTGCAATAGGTCTGCATTAATTCTAAGTTAGCTTGGCTCGTCTGAGCGCCGTCGGTGGAAATTGACTCATAAGACGATAACGGCTGGTCGACGAGTATCACTTTTGCCCCCCGTTCAGCCAACATGATGGCATACGCTCGACCTAACCCAGCCGCAGCCCCAGTGACTAATGCCACCTTATTGTCAAAACGCATCCAAATATGTCCTTATCGGCATTGTTGTAGCGGCAAAAAATAACGAGCATAGGGTAACAACCACCTATGCTATCGACTAAACAGAGTATTTAGCGTTACGCCTATGTCATGGACAGCACAAAGCCTCCATTAACATTAACTATGGAAACACAGACTTTTTTGATTTTCTTTGAACTTAACGACAAATCTCATCCTGCATCAGTGAACATATGTGCGCCAATTCAAACTCTGTTAAATGCGTTTATTAGATAGTGCTCACTTTCGTGTTAAATCTTGTTATGCTATGCGCTAATTGAGCCCTTGCTCGGTACCATTCCCATTTACCAATAATGACTGGACGCCATGAATCCTTGGATTTTAGCAATAAGACCCCGTACGCTACCCGCGGCCATAGGTCCCCTACTGATAGGCAACATTCTCGCCCTGCATCTTGAGAGTTACAGCTGGTTAATCGCTGCCACTTCAATGTTGTGTGCTGTCTTATTACAAATCGCCGTCAACCTCGCTAACGACTATTTTGATTTTAAAAACGGCATAGATACAGACGAGCGCTTAGGGCCCGTTCGCGTGACTCAAAGTGGTTTAATTTCACCAACAAGCGTTCGCAATGCCATGATATTTTGTCTCTTAATGGCGCTTGCCGTGGGATCATATCTGATTTGGCACGGAGGCTGGCCCATCGCCATTCTCGCCGCAGCCGCTATTTTAGGTGCTCTTGGCTACAGTGGTGGCCCCTATCCCCTCGCCTCCCATGGGCTCGGTGAAGTAGCGGCATTTGTCTTTTTTGGCTTAGTTGCAGTGGTGGGCAGTTATTATTTGCAGGCGGGCGATACGACTATTAATGCTTGGTTATTAGGCTGTGCGATTGGCTTATTTAACGCTGCGATTATGTTGGTGAATAACACTCGCGACATCCGTACCGACACCCAAGCGGGCAAGCATACTCTAGCGGTACGTATCGGCGAAGCTCAGGCAAAAGTGCTTTATCAAGCCTTAATCTATTTGCCATTTGGCTTAGTCATCGCTGGCTTTTTATTCGGTATTCTACCCGGTTTACCAGTACTACTTGCGGGATTATCTCTGCTTATTGCCCGCAAACTCAGTAGCGATTTTTATGCAGTTTCTGGTGAAGCCTTAAATCCGTTACTCGGCCGCACAGCTAAGTTAACCATGATTTTCAGTACCTTGTTTAGCGTGGGTTTAGTGTTTACCGCATAAGAGTAAATCCGCTAAGCTAATACTACACCACAGCTCAATGCTGAATATAAAAAGGTTCATATCTTCGATAGATACGAACCTTTTTTATTGGCCGCAGCACAACTTCAATTTGGCTTATTATCGACGAGGGAAATCCTACCCTCCATTTATTGCCAGATATAACCAGAGATCAGCGTGTTTAACAAAATACCATTAAAGTTGCGTTTGGCATGGGATGAACCATTATGGCCTGCACCAAAACACACATGTAGCGGTAATAAATGTTCTTCCCGCGGATGACTAAAACGCGCTTCAGGGGCTGATTGCCAATGAATTAACGCTGTTTTTACCTCGGCAAAACTAACACTTGCCGTTAAAGTTTGCGTCAACCAATGATCAAATTCTGCACTGCGGCTTTGCACTGTGAGATCGCTTGAGAAAAATGCCCGCATATTGTGAAACGACATGCCAGACCCCACGAGCAACACCCCTTGGTCGCGCAGCGGCGCTAAAGCCTCCCCAATCGCTATATGGGTTTTAGGATCGAGGCTGTGGACTAACGACATCTGCACCACGGGAATATTCGCCTCAGGATACATCAACTTAAGTGGTACAAAGGTACCGTGATCAAATGCGCGTTCGCTATCTAAGCGGGCTGCGATGCCCTTATCCGCTAGCATATTCGCAATCTGTGCGGCTAATTCTGGCTCACCGGGTGCAGGATATGTCAGCTGATAAGCCTCAGGTGGAAATCCATAGTAATCATACAAAATACTTGGCTTTGGGCTACTCGACAAAGTCACCACAGATTCTTCCCAATGGGCAGTGATCAACACAATCGCCTTCGGAGTTGGCATTGGCGCTGTTACTGAAGTTAAAAATGCACGCAACTCCCTATGATTAACATCATTGAGCAAAGGCATAGGGCCACCACCATGGGGCACAAATAGCACAGGCATACGACTCGCGTTAACTTGCATCATAATCCTCTCGTGTTGATTAACTTATATCTGTACTACTGGCTTTAAACTCAGCATTTCTCGCTTAACTCACTGTTCTACATAACACTTCAATGCACGCTTAAAATGCGGAGCGATTCAGCACCAACTGCCGCTGAAATTGCACTAAACGCTCAATAATTTCATCCAGTTTGATAACCAGAAAGAGGCCAGCCGATAAACTCAATGCCGGCAGTGCATTAATCGGCGCTTCATAGTTAAAGTGGAAATAAATCGCCCCCAACATAATCGCCAGTAAACCGCTCGCCGATAGCACTCGGTAGTCACGTAGACACAACCCAAGGGCGCCAATCACTTCCATCAAACCAATAAAATAACCAAAACCAGTGGGAAGATTCATTAATGTGAACGGAACATGGAACATAGACACGCCAAATAACTTGGCAAATCCCGAGATGAAAAACACTATGCTCATCGCCAATGTGACGGTTACAGCGGCGCGATTGAGTGTATTGGCACAAAGGAATAACTTCTGTGTATCAACCTCTGCAACTAAGCCATTGATACTTGAACCCTTAGTATCACATAAGTTTGAAAATCGCATCGCACACACCCCATTAAACGTGATATTTGCCGTCAGTCTTGGGCATAAATTCGCAGACGACGAGTGAGAATGGAATCGATTATGAGCCGATAAAAGATAAATAAATATGGAATAAAATCTAATATCTCATAAACTAATAATTTATAACTTGCGAGCAATCCTTGTGACCTTAGACCAACTGCTGATGTTTAAAACCGTAGCTGAGGCGGGCTCACTCAAAGCCGCCAGTGACAAACTGCACAAAACCCAACCTGCCATTAGTCAAAGCATCAAACAGTTAGAATCCCAACTCGATCTTATCCTGTTTAATCGCGAAGGTTATCGACTCGCCATCACTGAGCAAGGTCGAAAACTGCTACAACATACCCTGCGGGTACTGAATGAAGCGCAGGAAATGAAGCAAGTAGCGAAGCATTTAGCCAAAGGCAATGAAGCGAGCATCACCTTAGCTTTTGAAGCCTCCTTTAATCTCGCTCGAATTTTGCCGATTTTAGAGCTGACTCAAAATGAGTTCCCATATACTCAAATTATTCTGAAACAAGAGTTTTTAACTGGAGCACTCGAAGCGCTAAATCAAGATAAAGCCGAAATCATCATCTCCGCAGGCGGAATTGAGCCCATACGCTCGAGTCATTTAGAATTAGCCTATTTATTTTCCGGTAGTCTGCTCGATGTCGCCGCACCGCGCATGCTTGAGCGTCATCCAACACTGACCTACGCACGAGAGCTCGTTAATGAATACCAAATCGTGATCCAAGATACGGGCTCAGGCACTGCGAATATTGAGTTTGGGGTACAGGCGGGGCAACGACGTTGGTATGTTAATGATTTTTATACCAAGAAAATGCTTATTCAAAGTGGTATGGGCTGGGGCAAGCTGCCGCACTATATGATTGAAGATTCACTCAAACAAGGTGCATTGATTGCACTGGATCTGCGTGAAAGGCAAAACAATATTCAACTCGATTACTATGTGATGCGAAAACCCCACTCACCTTTAGGCCCCGTCGCCCAAGCACTCTGGCAAAAGCTGATCGCCTTTTCATCTGAACTGAATGCTTAGGACTTCAAGCTTAAGATTTAGCTTAGTGACTTAAAATGAATTGAAGTCAAAAAGTCATAAGCCGTTATAAAATCATCGACCATAAAAAAAACGCCCCTTGATAAGGGCGTTTTCATTTTGTTAGCGGGCAGAACCTTAGACTAAACCTTAGCTAAGGTGCGCTCTTTGGCGCTCCAATCTAAGTGATATTTCTCGCCAGCTGGGGTATCGATACGCTCAAATGTATGGGAACCGAAAAAGTCACGCTGACCTTGGAGCAAGTTCGCTGGTAATGTTTCGCAGCGGTAACTGTCATAATACGCCAGTGCCGAACTAATACACGGTGCAGGAATGCCTTGCATTACCGCTGTCGCTACCGCAGTGCGCCACAGGCCTTGCTGTTCAGATAAGGCTGACGCAAAACTGTCGGCCATCAACAGATTGCTAAGATCAGATTTGTCTTCATAGGCTTGAGTGATTGATTGCAAGAAAGTCGCGCGAATAATACAACCCGCACGCCAAATTTTTGCAATTTCAGCAAAGTCTAACTGCCATTTTTGTTCATGAGCCGTCATCGCCATCAACTGGAAGCCTTGGGCGTAACAGCACACTTTCGCGCAATATAACGCGCTTTCAAGGGCTTCAATCAACAGTGCTTTTTGTGCGTCATCGATAACAGGTGCATTTGGCCCAGCCAATTTCTGGCTGAGTTGTAGACGTAAGGATTTTTGGGTACTTACGGCGCGCGCATACACAGCTTCAGCAATCGTCGGCGCCGGACAGCCAATTTGTAAACTGCTCACGGCCGTCCACAAACCCGTGCCTTTTTGGCCCGCTTTATCTAAGATCATTTCCACCAGCGGTTTACCCGTTAATGGATCGGCTTGTTTTAAGACTTCGGCACTGATCCCCATCAAATAGCTGTTTAAACTACCTTTGTTCCAGCGTTCAAACACATCGCCCACTTCTGCAGCGCTCATGCCTAAACCGTCATGCAGCATTTGATAGGCTTCGCAAATCAACTGCATGTCAGCGTATTCAATACCGTTATGCACCATCTTCACATAATGGCCAGAACCCGCAGGACCAATATAAGTCGTGCATGGCTCGCCTTCTGTCACGGGATTACCCGGCTCGAAACGTTCGATAGGTAGCCCAGTTTTGGCATCAACCTTAGCGGCAATCGCTTTCCAAATCGGCGCAACATGGTGCCATGCATCGATATCACCGCTAGGCATAAGTGAGGGTCCAAAACGCGCACCGACTTCGCCGCCCGAAACTGCAGAGCTGAAAAATACAAACTGCCCTTTGTAGCGCGCTTCACGCTCAACAGTGTCAGTCCATAGGCTGTTACCAGTATCGATCACAATATCATCGGACTCAATTCCGGCAGAAATCAAAGCACTACAGACACCATCGACGGGTGCACCCGCGGGAACAGAAAGCACAAAAATACGGGGTTTTGTGAGACTGGCTAACATTTCGGTAAGATTAGCACAGCCAAGAATGCGAGACTCAAGTCCAGCACGTTCCTGTTTTTCTTGCTGTATTACACCATTAACTTTAACAGGATCGAGGTCAAACGCGCTGACGTGATATTGGTTATCTGCGATGTTTAGCGCAAGGTTTTTACCCATAACACCAAGGCCAATTACGCCGATATCATTAAGATTGCTGTGGTTTTGCATTATATTATTCCCACGGGTCACAGAGGTTAGAGCTAACCAATTTTGAGGCGTAATTATACCGATCTTTGTAACTTAATTACCAGAGACATACGATTAGCAATTTCGATTGTGCCGAAAGTACCAATCGTTTAGGTCTCATTTTATCTAGGGCGTGTTGACGTTTCAGGGTTGTTTTTGCAGCGAGTTGGCTGGCTTTTATGCAAGGCAAAGCCCGTGCAGTGTAGTTATTCTACATAAACGGTTGATAACGCAGCAAAAACGCCAGCCAAACGCTGCCCGAAGGGTTCGTCTGGCAAGCTCTTGCTCTTTGTCACTCGTCATTTGAGTAGAATAACTACACGTCACTCCTCGTTTCGTGATCACGAGCTTGCCAGAGCGAACAAAATTTAATCTCGAAACGTCAACACACCCTAATAGAACCGTCAATTAATGGGCAAGTTTAAGCCCTAAAACACCCAGTAATATCAGTATCAAACTGGCGATTTTCAGTAAGCTAACGCCTTCTCCTAACAGGATAATTCCCGCAATTGCGGTACCCATGGCGCCAATACCGACCCACACACCGTAAGCAGTACCGATAGGCAGTTGCTTAACCGCGAGTCCGAGTAGCAACACACTCACTGCCATCGACGCCACTGTAAAGATACTTGGCCACAAACGCGTAAAACCGTCGGTATATTTAAGCCCTATAGCCCAACCAATTTCAAATAAACCCGCAAGAACTAATAAAAACCAACTCATAGTGAACTCCCATAAAGGGGTCGTCCCCATGTTAGATTAGGCGTATTTAGGGTCGTCCCTAAGCCATTTGATTACAGTAAAACTGTAGGTGATGATTGTGCGTGATAGCTGTACGTGATGAGCCTGCAAGACTAGCAAATTTGAGGTGGAAATTTCAATCTTTGATTTTGCCGAAATAAGAAATGCCATGAGCAAAAAGGCGATAGCAAGTTTGGTCAGTTTACTATCGCCTTGATATTTCAACTCTCTATAAGACCTTTACACTCTTTCTATAAAAGCCTTTACGCTCTATTTCTTACACTAAGGCATCGGCATAACCCATGCGAGTGAGCGCGGTACGCACTAACTCTAAGGTCTGTGGATCTTCTATAGTCGCTGGCGCGGTATATTGCTGATTATCGGCAATTTTTCGCATAGTACCGCGTAAAATTTTACCAGAGCGCGTTTTAGGTAATTTTTGAATCGCACTCACTAACCTAAAGGAGGCGACGGGACCAATTTCTTGGCGTACCAGTGTTATTAACTGTTTATGCAGTTCTTCATCACTGATCGTCACGCCTTTCTTGAGTACCACTAATCCGAGGGGAACTTGGCCCTTAAGCGCATCATCTACCCCAATTACCGCGGCTTCGGCCACATCAGGGTGTTGACATAACACTTCTTCGAAGCGTCCCGTCGATAGCCTGTGCCCCGCCACGTTTATGATGTCATCGATACGACTCATAATGTAGAGATAGCCGTCTTCATCGGTATAACCCGCATCGCCAGTTAAGTAGTAACCCGGATACATAGACAAGTAACTATCTTGATAGCGTTGATCATTTTGCCACAGTGTCGTTAAGGTTCCCGGCGGTAGAGGCAATTTAATCACTACATTACCCGAAGTATTGGCCGCAACTTGCTCACCTAATTCGTCCAGCACTTCAACCGCATAACCCGGCACAGGTAAAGCTGGCGAACCTGGTTTAATGGTAACCGGTGCTGTACCCATCAAGTTTGCCGCTACAGGCCAGCCCGTTTCGGTTTGCCACCAGTGATCAATAACAGGTTTAGCGAGTTTAGTGTGCGCCCAGACTAAGGTATCGGGATCGCAACGCTCCCCCGCCAAAAACACATTTTTAAGACAATTTAAATCAACACCTTGTAGATATTCACCGTCAGGATCTTCACGCTTGATTGCGCGAATAGCCGTCGGCGCGGTGAAAAAACTTTTGACTTTATATTTGGCAATCGAGCGCCAAAAAGCGCCGGGATCGGGCGTTCCCACAGGTTTGCCTTCATACATTAAGGTGGTGGCGCCCACCAGCAGTGGCCCATACACAATGTAAGAATGACCCACAACCCAACCCACATCGGACGCAGCCCAAAACACATCACCCGCTTGAATATCGTAAATATGCTGCATCGACCAAGCCAGAGCCACGGCATGACCACCATTATCGCGTACCACACCTTTAGGCTGACCCGTGGTGCCTGAGGTATAAAGCACATACAAGGGATCGGTAGCCTTGAGGACGACACAATCGGCCTTAGGTGCAGTTGCTAATGCGGCTTGCCAATCTAAGTCACGACCCTCAAGTAAATCGGCCTGATACTGGCTACGATTCAAAATTAGGCAGTGATCAACCTGATGCACTGACTGCGCTAATGCTTTATCTAACAGAGGCTTGTAAGGGATCACGCCCGAAGGCTCAATGCCGCAAGATGCAGACAAGACCAATTTAGGCTTAGCATCATTGATCCGAGTCGCGAGTTCATTGGCGGCAAAGCCACCAAAAACCACAGAATGAATCGCACCGATGCGGGCACAGGCCAGCATAGCGAAGACGGTTTCCGGCACCATAGGCATATAAATCACCACACGGTCGCCCTTCTCTATCCCAATAGATTGCATAAAGCCCGCAAGTCGGCTCACTTGAGCCTGTAGCTCCCCGTAGCTAATGCCGTATTCAGTGTCTGTCACTGGGCTCACATATTGGATAGCCACTTGATCACCACGTCCAGCCAGCACATGGCGATCAACGGCGTTATAACAAGTGTTCATCTCACCATCGGCGAACCAATGATAAAACGGCGCCTGCGATTCATCGAGCACCGTTTGCGCTGGTTGAATCCAATCGAGCGTCTTCGCCGCTTCTCCCCAGAATTCGGCTTTATTAAGCAAGGATGCTTGGTGCAACGCTTGATGTTTTTGTTGGTTCTGTTTTTGATTTGTGGCTTGCGCTACAGATGCATTTTGCTGTTCGGTCAACATATGTCCTCCAATCAGGACTGCGACTCACATCGTCAGCCGCAATAACTACCCCTTCCTGCTTCTATTATTAGCAAGGAGGTCTAAAGCCCACTATTAGACGTTAGCCTATAACCAGAAGATATTTGTGGTTTTATGTGAGAACACTAATTTAAAGCACACGTTTTAATCTCGCTGCACAGGCTTATGGCAATTGGGATTGACACTTTTTTGCCAACAGAATAAAAGCCAAAATCTTTACCTTTACGTAAACTTCATATATCTTGCTTAAAACTGATTATTTAGGGTGCATGAATGAGCGCAACGAACACACCACAAACGACTTACTCGATCAGTGATCTCTCAAAAGAGTTTGATATCACTACTCGTAGTATTCGTTTTTACGAAGACCAAGGTTTGCTTAAACCTAAACGCCGCGGCCAAACCCGTATTTATAGCCTCAAAGACAGGGTGCGTCTCAAGCTCATTCTGCGCGGTAAACGCTTGGGCTTTTCTTTGGCAGAAACCCGTCGTTTGTTCGAATTATACGATGCCGACAAGAGCAGCACCTCACAGCTCAATACCATGCTGGCGCTAGTGGAAGAAAAGAAGTCCGCACTACAACAGCAAATGGACGACATCAAAGTCGTATTAATGGAACTCAATTCCGCCGAGCAGCAGTGCCGTTTAGCCTTAGAAGATAACAAAACGGCAAAAGCCTAAATCCCCGTTGACACAAAATCAAATCAATTTGATGGCGATAACGACTACGGATTTAAGTACAAGATTTAAAAGACTCAAGCACCTAAAAATCATAAAAACTATAACAATCTGAAATTAGAACATCTGAAAGGACACAAGCAATGAACTCTCTCTACACAAGTCTAAATTTTGGCCTAGGCGAAGACGTCGAAATGCTGCGCGATGCAGTGCAGGATTTTGCCGCGAATGAAATCGCCCCAATTGCAGCGAAAGTGGATCACGACAATGCCTTTCCCAATGAACTTTGGCCTGTGCTTGGAGGAATGGGACTGCTCGGAGTAACTGTACCCGAAGAGTTCGGCGGCGCGAACATGGGCTACCTAGCCCACGTCGTCGCAATGGAAGAAATCTCCCGCGCATCAGCTTCTATCGGCCTAAGTTACGGCGCCCACTCAAACCTGTGTGTCAATCAAATCAACCGTAACGGTAATGCAGCGCAAAAAGCCAAGTACCTGCCAAAACTGGTGAGCGGTGAGCATATTGGCGCGCTAGCCATGAGTGAGCCAAACGCGGGTTCTGACGTGGTTTCGATGAAGCTGCATGCCCGTAAAGAAGGTGACCGATTCATCTTAAACGGCAACAAAATGTGGATCACTAACGGTCCAGATGCACACACCTATGTCATTTACGCGAAAACCGACTTAACCAAAGGCGCACACGGTATTACCGCCTTTATCGTTGAACGTGATTCGAAAGGTTTTAGCCAAGCGCAAAAGCTCGACAAACTCGGCATGCGCGGCTCCAACACCTGCGAACTAGTGTTTGAAGATGTAGAAGTACCAGAAGAAAACATTTTAGGCGGCCTCAATAACGGCGTAAAAGTGCTGATGAGCGGCCTCGATTACGAGCGCGTAGTACTGTCTGGCGGTCCGCTGGGGATCATGAATGCCTGTATGGATATCGTTGTGCCTTACATCCACGAGCGTGAGCAATTTGGCAAATCCATCGGTGAATTCCAACTAGTGCAAGGCAAGTTAGCCGACATGTACACAGGTATGAATGCCGCCAAATCCTATGTCTATAACGTGGCAAAATCCTGCGATCGCGGTGAAACCACCCGTAAAGATGCCGCAGGCGCCATTCTTTATAGCGCAGAACTCGCCACCAAAATGGCACTGGATGCAATTCAACTGCTAGGCGGCAATGGCTATGTCAACGAATACGCCACTGGCCGCTTACTGCGTGATGCCAAGCTGTATGAAATCGGCGCCGGCACATCAGAAATTCGCCGCATGCTGATTGGCCGCGAACTGTTCAATGAGTCGAAATAACGCGAGTTTAAATAATCTCTCACAAGTGAATGGGTAGCACCTCACTGTAACTTACAGTTTGCGCCACCCATTCGAGCAAAGTGATACCGAGTTTCCGCTTTATAAGGACAATCAAAGTGACGCAAATAAGCAGTCGTATCAACGCCCGTAGCGATGAATTTAAAGCAAAATCAGACGATATGGCCGCCCTAGTGGCCGATCTTAAAACTAAACTCAATAAAATCGAACTCGGCGGCGGCCCTGTGGCGCTAGAGCGCCATTTATCCCGCGGTAAATTACTGCCACGTCAACGGGTTGAAAAGCTGCTCGATGCAGGTTCACCCTTTTTAGAACTGTCGCAATTTGCCGCGTTTGAAGTCTACGACGAAGAAGTGCCCGCTGCGGGCATTATCGCTGGTATCGGCCGAGTGAGTGGCGTGGAGTGCATGATCATCGCCAACGACGCTACAGTTAAGGGCGGCACTTACTACCCGATTACCGTCAAAAAACACCTTCGTGCCCAAGATATTGCCAGCCGTTGTCACTTGCCTTGTATTTATTTAGTCGACTCGGGCGGCGCTAACCTGCCCCGTCAAGATGAAGTTTTCCCCGACCGCGACCATTTCGGCCGCATCTTTTACAACCAAGCGCAAATGTCCGCCAAAGGTATCCCACAAATTGCAGTGGTGATGGGCTTATGTACCGCAGGTGGTGCTTATGTGCCCGCCATGGCGGATGAATCCATTATCGTAAAAGATCAAGGCACGATTTTCTTAGCTGGCCCACCATTAGTGAAAGCGGCCACTGGCGAAGAAGTTAGCGCAGAAGAACTCGGCGGCGCCGAAGTGCACACCAAAATTTCCGGCGTGGCGGACCATTTAGCGCAAAACGATGAGCACGCGCTGGAGCTTGCCCGCCGCGCGGTATCACGCCTTAATCATCAAAAAGAAATCAAATCACTGCTGAACCCAGTCAAGCCGCCAAGATTTGACATTAGCGAACTGTACGGCATTGTCGGCACCGATCTTAAAAAGCCCTTTGATGTCAAAGAAGTGATCGCCCGTATCGTCGATGATTCTGATTTTGATGAGTTTAAAGCCAACTATGGCGCAACCTTAGTGTGCGGTTTTGCCCGTATTCACGGTTACCCTGTCGGTATCGTCGCCAACAACGGCATTTTGTTCTCAGAGTCGGCGCAAAAAGGCGCACACTTTATTGAACTATGCTGCCAGCGCAAAATTCCGCTGCTGTTCCTACAAAATATCACCGGCTTTATGGTGGGTAAAAAGTACGAACACGAAGGCATAGCCAAACACGGTGCCAAAATGGTAACCGCGGTGTCTTGTGCCAATGTGCCTAAATTTACTGTGATTATCGGCGGCAGCTACGGCGCGGGTAACTACGGCATGTGTGGCCGCGCGTTCGAACCGACCATGATGTGGATGTGGCCTAACGCCCGTATTTCTGTGATGGGCGGAGAGCAAGCCGCAGGCGTTCTTGCCACAGTGCGCCGCGACGGTTTAGCCCGTAAAGGTGAAGAATGGTCACTTGAGGATGAAAAAGCCTTTAAAGCGCCAATTGTCGCCCAGTACGATAAAGAAGGTCATCCGTATCATGCCAGTGCCCGTTTATGGGATGACGGCATTATCGACCCAGCGCAAACCCGCGATGTGGTCGGCCTTGCGCTATCGGCAGCATTAAATGCTCCTATCGAAGACACCCGCTTTGGTGTGTTCCGTATGTAAAAGGCACATGTGAAAAACATATGTCACACAAGAAGATAGGGAAAGAATAATGACAGACACATTAAACAGCGCTAGCGGCACAAAGGATTTAAGCAACTTACAGCACGTGAGCCATACGCTCAATAACGGCGTTGCCGAGCTGATTCTTGACCGAGCAGAAGTACACAACGCCTTCGATGAAGTGATGATTAGCGAGATGATTAGCGTCCTTAGCTATTTTGCTGAGCACAATCAATGCCAAGTACTGGTACTCAAAGCAAACGGCAAAAACTTCAGCGCCGGCGCCGATCTCAATTGGATGCGCAAGCAAGCCAAAATGGACTTTGAGCAAAATCTAAATGATGCCAAAGCCTTAGCAAAACTGATGCAAGATTTAGATACCTTTCCAAAACCCACCATTGCATTAGTGCAAGGCGCAGCCTTTGGCGGCGCACTGGGGCTGATTTGCGCTAGCGATATCGCTATCGCCACGACGCGCGCCAGTTTTTGCTTGAGCGAAGTCAAACTAGGATTGATTCCTGCGGTGATAAGCCCTTACGTTGCCCGTGCTATGGGTAACCGCGCATCGCGCCGCTACATGTTAACGGCTGAGCGTTTTAGTGCAGAAAACGCATTAAAGTTTAATGTCATTCATGAGATCAGCGATGACTTAGACGCCGCCGCAAAGCCTATTATTGATGCGCTGCTGGCCAATAGTCCGCAAGGCATGGCGTGGGTAAAAACACTGCTGTCGCATCTTGAAGATGGCGTGATAGACCAAAACACCATTGATTACACTAGCGAGCGTATCGCCCGCATTCGGGTATCAACCGAAGGCCAAGAAGGCTTAAACGCCTTTTTTGAGAAACGTCTGCCTAACTGGCAACAAGCGCACTCAACTCCCACGCAAAAGCCAAGTGATACCCAAGGAGCCCTTTGATGTTGACCAAGCACATGTTTACTAAACTATTAATTGCTAACCGCGGTGAAATCGCCTGTCGCATCATCAAAACGGCCCATGCCATGGGCGTTCGCACCGTTGCCCTATATTCCGATGCCGATAAAGAAGCGCGCCATGTCGCCATGGCCGACGAATCCTTCTATCTAGGCGGCAGTGCGCCGGCAGACTCCTATTTAAAGGGCGATTTGATTATCGATATCGCCAAAAAAGCCGGCGCCCAAGCCATTCACCCTGGGTACGGTTTCTTATCTGAAAACGCCGACTTTGCCCGTAAATGTGAAGCCGCAGGCATCGTCTTTGTTGGCCCAGGTAGCGATGCTATCGATGCCATGGGCAGTAAAAGCGCCGCTAAATCTATTATGACAGCGGCAAACGTGCCCTTAGTGCCCGGTTACCACGGCGATGACCAAACCGATGCGACCTTAAAAGCGGAGGCACTGAAAATCGGCTTCCCTATGCTGATTAAAGCGGCTTATGGCGGCGGCGGTAAAGGCATGCGTATCGTCGAGAATGAAGGCGAAATCATGGAAGCCGTTAACTCGGCGCGCCGTGAAGCGGCCTCTTCTTTTGGTAACGATAAGTTATTGATGGAGCGTTATTTA
This sequence comes from Shewanella sp. M-Br, assembly GCF_036245925.1. Taxonomy (NCBI): domain Bacteria; kingdom Pseudomonadati; phylum Pseudomonadota; class Gammaproteobacteria; order Alteromonadales; family Shewanellaceae; genus Shewanella; species Shewanella sp. M-Br. The sequence continues at coordinate 70,000 of NZ_BJBV01000023.1, read as the reverse complement.
CGCCAGCCGCGCCACGTCGAAGTGCAAGTGTTTGCCGACACCTTTGGCAACGCGATTTATTTATCGGATCGCGATTGTTCGATTCAACGTCGCCACCAAAAAGTGGTCGAAGAAGCGCCAGCGCCAGGGTTAAGCGATGCACTGCGCGCCCAAATGGGTGAAGCAGCCGTCGCGGCAGCCAAAGCCATCGATTATGTTGGCGCGGGGACTGTAGAGTTTCTGCTAGATACAGACAATAGCTTCTATTTTATGGAGATGAACACCCGTCTGCAGGTTGAGCATCCAGTGACTGAGATGGTCACAGGCCAAGATTTAGTGAAATGGCAATTGATGGTCGCCAGTGGTCAGCCACTACCCCTTAAGCAAGATGAAGTACGTATTCACGGCCACTCCTTTGAAGTGCGTATTTATGCCGAAGATCCACAGAATGAGTTTTTACCCGCCAGCGGTAAGCTCAACTTTTTGCGCGAACCCGAGCAAAGCAAATACGTGCGTATCGATTCGGGCATTCGTGAAAACGATGTGATCAGTAACTTCTACGATCCTATGATTGCCAAGCTTATCGTCTGGGATGAATCGCGCCCACGCGCCCTGCAACGTTTAGTGCATGCGTTAGAGTCGTATCAAATCAGCGGTCTTAAGCACAACATTGAGTTTTTGGCGAACATTGCCGAACACCCAGCGTTTGCCAATGCCGACTTTAGCACTGACTTTATTGGCCGTTATGGCGATACCCTGATTGGCACAGCTTCAAGCGAAGCTGATACTGCCCTTGCCTTTGCCGCGCTGTATCAAGTGCTTGCCCGTAAAGAAGCCGCCAAAGCGCAAGCTGTCAACAGCGCCGATCCTTACTCGCCTTGGGGTCAAGTGAGCGGCTTTAGACTCAACAGTTGCAGTCAGCACAATATTGCCCTGCTCGATGATGCCCATGAATTGCAGCAGTTAGTGATGCTCGATTTAGGCGGCATGTATCAGCTACCGCTGCACGGTCAAGATTGGTTACTAAATGGCGAGCTGAAACAAGATTTACTGCTCGCCGAAATCAACGGCCATAAGAGTAAAGTGCCCGTTAGTGCCCAAGGTGATGACTTTACGCTATTTTTATCCTCTGGCAGTTACCACTTTAAAGCAGTGCAAACACTCGTGGTCGAAGAACAAGCCAGCAATGCTGACAAGTTAAAAGCACCGATGAACGGTACGGTAGTGACCCATTTAGTCGATGTCGGCACACAAGTGAAATCGGGCCAAGGTTTGCTAGTGATGGAAGCCATGAAGATGGAATACACCATCGAAGCCCCCTTTGATGGCATAGTCACTGAGTTCTACTTTAAAGCGGGCGAGCTGGTCACCGATGGTGCAACCTTGCTTAACGTTGAGCCGTTAGAGACAAACGAGCCAACCGCGATCAAGGAAGCCTAAGATGTCGTTAGCCAATCTAAGCCAAGCAGCGAACGCCAAAGACAGGGTCAGTATCTTCGAGATGGGCGCACGCGACGGCCTGCAAAACGAAGTCGCAGTGCCGACGGCAGCTAAAATCGCCTTGATTGAATCGCTGGCAGGTGCGGGGCTTAAGCGTATCGAAGCAGGCAGCTTTGTGTCACCTAAATGGGTGCCACAAATGGCCGATTCTGCCGATGTGCTCAAACAAATACATCGTCAAAGCGACGTGGTGTATAGCGCGCTCACACCCAACGTCAAAGGCTTTGAACTGGCACTGGATGCAAAAGCGAGTGAGGTGGCAATATTTGGCGCCGCCTCACAAAGCTTTAGTCAGCGCAATATAAACTGCTCGATAGAAGAGTCGATTGAACGCTTTATCCCTTTGATGGAATTAGCAAAAAAACACAATATCCCAGTGCGTGGCTATGTGTCCTGTGTGCTCGGCTGCCCCTACGAAGGTGAGATAGCGGTCAGTGAAGTGGCCCGTGTGTCTGAAATCCTTTACAAAATGGGCTGTTACGAAATATCGCTTGGCGACACTATCGGTGTAGGCACGCCGCAAAAAGCCCGTAGAATGCTGCAAACCGTTGCTGAACATGTGCCTATGGACAAACTGGCGCTACACTTTCACGACACCTATGGCCAAGCACTCGCTAACATTTTGGCCTGCTTAGACTTAGGTGTGCGGGTGTTTGACTCCTCGGTTGCAGGTCTTGGCGGCTGCCCCTATGCCAAAGGCGCGTCGGGCAATCTTGCCACCGAAGACTTAGTGTATATGCTGCACGGCATGGGATTCGAAACGGGTATCGATTTACAAAAACTCGCGTTAGCAGGACAAGCTATCAGCACGCAGTTGAATCGCAACAACGGCTCGAAAGTGGCCACGGCCCTGTTAGCAAAATAGAACAACAATAATTAACGACAACAACCGTTATTGAAAACGCGCGTTATTTCCCGCGCGTTTTATACAGCATAAAAGGACATCACAATGGCAGGACTCAATAAAGTCGTCAGCAGCTATGAAGAAGCGTTAAACGGCTTATCAAACGACATGACCATTATGGTCGGCGGCTTTGGCCTGTGCGGCATTCCCGAAGGCTTAATCAATCAAATGGTTAAGATGGGCGTTAACGGTTTAACGGCGATATCAAACAACGCTGGCGTTGACGACTTTGGCCTTGGCTTACTGTTAAAACATCGCCAAATCGCCACTATGATCGCCTCTTACGTGGGCGAGAACGCCACTTTCGAGCAACAAATGCTCTCTGGCGAACTGAACGTGATTTTAACGCCCCAAGGCACGCTGGCGGAAAAGATCCGCGCAGGCGGCGCAGGTATTCCGGCATTTTTCACCGCTACAGGCTACGGCACGCCAGTCGCTGATGGCAAAGAAACCCGCGAAATCAAAGGTCGCCATTACGTATTAGAAGAGTCGCTGACCGCAGATTTTGCCTTAGTGCGCGCATGGAAAGCCGATACCATGGGTAATTTGGTGTTCCGTAAAACCGCCGCCAACTTTAACCCTATGATGGCGACCGCGGGCAAAATCACTGTGGTTGAAGCCGAGTTTATTGTTGAGCCGGGCGAGCTAGATCCAGATCATATCCACACGCCGGGCATCTATGTTGACCGCGTTATTCAAGGCAAGTTCGAGAAACGTATCGAGCAGCGCACGGTAAAAGCCGCGAAATAAAAGGCGCTGGCAAAACCTTGAAACACAGTTAACGCAATTGGCACTTAGCTCCCTAAAGTAAAAACTAAGGGTAAAAACCTAAGAGTAAAGACCAAAGCGTCAAAGCCAAATAGAAAGGATAGATATCATGGCATTATCAAGAGAACAACTGTCTCAGCGCGTCGCCAAAGAATTAAAAGACGGCTACTACGTTAACCTCGGCATCGGCATTCCAACACTGGTGGCCAACTACATTCCCGAAGGCATGGAAGTCATGTTGCAATCGGAAAATGGTCTACTCGGCATGGGCGAATTCCCCACCGAAGACACCATAGATCCGGATTTAATCAATGCGGGCAAACAAACCGTTACCGCAGTGAAAGGCGCCTCGTTTTTCTCATCGGCGGAAAGCTTTGCCATGATCCGTGGCGGCCATGTGGACTTAACCGTGCTCGGCGCCTTTGAAGTCGATGTGAACGGCTCTATCGCCTCATGGATGATCCCCGGCAAACTCATCAAAGGCATGGGCGGCGCGATGGATTTAGTCGCGGGCGCCGAAAACATTATCGTGACTATGATGCACGCCGATAAATACGGCAATTCTAAACTGCTACCCGTGTGCGAATTGCCGCTAACAGGTTACGGCTGCATTAAACGTGTCGTCACAGATTTAGCCTTTATCGAAATCAAAGATGGCGCATTCCATTTACTCGAGCGCGCACCAGGTGTCAGCGTCGAAGAAATCGTCAGCAAAACCGCCGGCAAGTTAATCGTGCCAGAGCATGTACCAGAAATGGTGTTTTAAGCGTTCTCTAAAATGCGCAAGTAACGTATAGCGGCTAAGGTTGAAACTCAAGTTAGTTTGAAGCTTTAACCTAAAGAATTTTGAGCGTTAACCGACGTTTTACGATACCAACAAGGCCCAAAAAATGATTCTGGGCCTCGTTGCTTTTGTTGTCCCCACGAAGCGGAGAACCATGAGTAAAATTCACCACCAGCTTGTTCACTACAAACCTTGTTTTTTGTGAGCTTTTGCAGTCTAGGTACTTTTTGAGAGCTTATCGCCATAAACAGCACTAATGCTCTGGCGACACGCCGTAAACCCATCCTTGGGGGCTCAACGAAAAAGTCCCTTTTTCCGATGGTCGCCAACGCAAGAGTGCGGTTTACTCCCCATCCCAGCATATTCAATAATGAACAATGTCGCGCATTAAACTGATAACACCATATGTTAGCAAGGTTCTTTGCTGGCGAATGTGTGTTCACCATCGCTACAACGGAGTCGCTTAATGCTTGCTTCAAAAGTGCTACAGATAGTGATATTTAGCGCCGTTGCGGTAAACTTGCCGCAGCCTAAATAATAAGGATGCTCAAGATGTTAGCCAAGTTTCTCAATAAGCGCAGTCGCAGTCGTAAACATATGCGCGATTATGCCAAAAACGTCTTTGAATATGACCAGTATTTACTGACCGATTATATCGACAGTGGGATGACAGATGGTTTCGAGAGAGTGAAACAATATCGTGAGTTTGATGAGGATTTTCGCCAGTGGGAATTATTTGGAGCTGAGTTTGGTGTACCCGAGTGTCATTGGGGCTATGTAGCCCAACTTACCTATATTGAATCGGGCTTGCTTGAGCCTAAGCCGCTTATGTGCTCGCTTGCTTACGGTTATTTTGCAACCGCCATTGATTACTATAAATATTGCTCATCGCTAGAAAAAACTGGCGGGATAGCAAACGCTATGTGGTCTACAATCAGCGTGTTTCGGCTTGTGCTGATGCTGTTAGCTGGGCTTAAACGCGAGGCGGACGAGCTGTACCACGCTGATGCAACCGCGCGGCGTTCGGGCTGGATTGTTCGCTCCCATGGCTTTATTGGCGATTTTTTGGTGCTGCTGTATGGCCGTTATCTGGGGCATATCGAGCCGCCTTTTACCACTGAAGTGCAAGTGACACTGCGAAAAACAGCTCCTTTCTCCTATGCGTCATTTTTAGATAACTGGGATACACAGGATATCGAATTCATCAGCACTATGCTGCAAACCCTCTGCGATGATCAGGTAGAACAAGCGATCATCGGGGATAAAAAGTGTTTTTTTGAGTTCCACAATGGACATCTATCATACATACCGTTGACGGCGTTAATGCTGCTAAAGCTTCGTGACCTCAGGGGCTTGCCTAATCCGCAGTTCAGTCATCCAGCCTTTGGCGATATCACAGCTTTGTTTGAACAAGTATCCACATCATTTAGTGATTATGTTGCAACGTTAGGGATACAGCGGATTGAAGATGCTGCCGATGAGGTGTTAACCAACACATTAACCAGAATGCAAAGCCAAGATTTTGATGCCCATGCTATTTTCGCCAAGCGACTGCCATCGTTTAGTGCTGGTTAAGATTTTGATTAACCAAATTTTCATAAAAAATGGATAACCAATAAAATCATGATTCTATTCATATTTAGGACCCAAGGCTTAAGGTTGAGCATATTCAAGCCTTAAGTCATCCACAATACAAGCCAGAGGAAAGCTTATGTACCAGATTGCGATTGTGATATTTGATGAATTTACCGATATCGATTTCTTCTTAATGCGCGATATTCTCGGCCGTACAAAAACCGATTGGACAGTAAAAGTACTCGGGACCAAACCTAGCCACATATCAAGCTTGGGGATGACGGTTGCAACCGATGGTCATGTGGCCGAAGTCGCTGATGCCGACGTGGTATTATTCAGCAGTGGTTACAAAGGCGTACCTGCGGCACTTGCTGATACTGAGTTTATGTCCGCCCTTAAATTAGATCCCACACGACAATTGCTTGGCAGTATCTGCGCGGGGTCATTCTTCTTTGCCAAATTAGGGCTACTCGACAATCTCTCGGCAACGACTCACCCCGATGCAAAACCTGCCCTAGTTGCCATGGGCGTCGATGTAGAAGACTGCGCCCTCGTGATTAATGGCAATATTGCCACTGCGGGCGGCTGCTTGTCCTCACTCTATTTAACGGGTTGGGTTGCGGAGCGTTTATTCGACAGTGCAAAACGCCGCGAAATTCACAGGCAGCTTATTCCTGCCGGGCAAACAGATATTTTTGAAGCATTAATCCAATCCTCCATCTCCGCGGCCATTCGTTAAAAGTGATGTAGATACTCTCGATGAATGAAAAAGATCCCATGATAAAACTTAAAAATCTTCTCGAGGCTATAAAAGCCGAGCATCAAATAACCACCCAGAATGAGCTTGTGGCTTTGCTATCGCAAAATGAATTACTCATTCAGCAAATCCAAGCTGCTGATGCGCAGTATTGGGTCAATTTTGCTAAGAATACCTTCGATGGTTGGTATTGCATTCGAACACCTATGCTCAGTACCTTTCATGTTTATTACCAAGAACGTGGACAAAACTGTTGGGGAGAAGATGTTTTTACCGAGCAAAGTGAAGCCATCGCTGCGGTTATTTTTATGTCTGGTATTTGGGATCAAGTCCCCTAGGACTAAGCAAGTAAAAGCCTGCTCACTCATCCTATATCTTCACCTTCACGAATGGCGATATATAACGAATCATTACGCGACTTTCAATATCGAAATCATCCTGTTAGGGTGAGTGCTTAGATTGACTCATAATAACAGACACATTTTTAGCGCTCTGTTTAACTCTCTCATTGTCCAAAGGAGCGGTATCTATGGACTGGCTTATTATTGCACTCGCTGGCTTTTTAGGCGGCATGCTAAATGCGGTTGCCGGTGGTGGCAGTTTTATTACCCTATTAGCGTTAGTGTTTGTCGGGGTTCCACCGATTGCGGCGAATGCCACGGGGACAGCCGCGCTGCTGCCCGGTTATATCGCCAGCGCATGGCGTTTTAGAAAGGATATCGAATATCCGGCGAGTCTCAGCCTTAAAAATCTGATCTTAATTGCTTTAATTGGCGGCAGTATTGGCGCGGGTATTTTGCTGACCACCAGCGAGCAAGTCTTCGCAAAGCTGATCCCTTGGCTGATTCTACTGGCCACCGTGGCCTTTATTGTTGGCCCTTGGTTACTCAAACGAAGAATCGCTGAGCAAGGCGAAAACACCTCGACGCCAATGTTAAGTCCGATAACGGCACTGATAATGCTGTCGGCTGTGTGTATCTATGGCGGTTATTTTAATGGTGGCTTAGGCATCATACTACTCGCAAGTTTTGGCCTGATGGGGCAAACCAATCTACATGGGATGAACGGACTTAAAAATCTGATTTCAGCCCTGCTCACCGCCATCGCCGTTGTGGTTTATGCCGCGGGCAATGTTATCGATGGGCAATATCTGTTGCTGCTTGCCGTTATGGCGATTGTCGGTGGTTATGTGGGGGCGGCGCTGGCCTACCGTATTTCACAGCCCTTGCTACGCGGCTTTATTGTGATCGTCGGTTTAGCAATGGCCTTAGGCTTTTTCATGCGCTAGTTTTTAATGCGTTAGTTTTCATACGTTAGGCTTTTGATTTGTGAAGCTTAAACTCATAAAAGCTGGACAGACGAATTTTCGATACAAGGTCTCGCCGATAAATTGCCCTTATGTGACTGACTTGTTACTCTGATCCATCCTATAGGAGAACACTGTGATTAAGGATAGCGATGAAACTGATGACCTTGAAGCTGAGGACCTTGAGACTGAGTAAATTAATACCAAAGGCCTTGAAGCTCAGCACCTTAAGTCTTGCCCTGTGTCTTATTGCAAGCTCACCGGCTATTTACGCCGAAACCGCTAGCGCAGAGACCATTAGCGTCAAAACGGAAACGGGTAATATTCAGGTAAAAACCATAGCCCAAGGGTTAGAAAATGTCTGGGGTATGGCATTCTTACCCGACGGCAGCATGCTCGTGACTGAACGCGCCGGCAGAATGCGCATTGTCAGCGCCGCAGGTAAAGTGGGCGACCCCTTAACGGGTTTGCCGCCTATGTATGCCAAAGGTCAAGGTGGTTTACTTGATGTCGTGCTTGCGCCAGATTTTGCTAGCAGCAAAAAAATCTATTTCAGTTATTCAGAACCCGCTGAAGGTGATGCAAGCGAGCTCAATAGCACAGCGGTCAGTTTTGCCACGCTCAATGGTAACAAGCTTGAAAATCTCACCCGCGTTTTTAGTCAGCACCCCAAAATCAACAGCGGTCACCATTTTGGATCTCGTTTAGTGTGGGCGCCTGATGGCACACTGTTTATCACACTCGGCGATCGCTATAGCGAAAAAGATAGCGCCCAAACATTGGACAATCATTTAGGCAAAGTGGTGCGTATTCATGCCGATGGCTCAGTGCCTCAGGATAACCCCTTCGTCAATACGGCTGGCGCCTTACCCGAGATCTGGTCTATTGGTCATCGCAATATGCAGGGCGCGGCGATTAATCCCGTCAGCAAAGTATTGTGGACGGGCGAGCATGGGCCCCAGGGCGGCGATGAACTCAATATCGACCAAGCGGCTAAAAACTATGGCTGGCCGGTGATTACCTATGGTGAGAATTATGGTGGCGGCAACATCGGCGAAGGCACCCATAAGGTGGGAATGGAGCAACCCGTCTACAAATGGGTTCCCTCGATTGCCACGGCGGGCTTTATGTTTTACACAGGTGATAAATTTCCACAGTGGCGAAATAATCTGTTACTCGCCAGCCTAAAGGGAAAAACACTGGTGCGTTTAGTGCTTGATGGCGACAAGATAATTAAAGAAGAGCGGCTACTGAAAACTGAATTAGGGCAAAGATTGCGCTCAGTCGTGCAAGGGCCAGATGGACTGATTTATCTCGTAACCGATGAAGCTAAATCAAAAATTTACCAGTTATCGCCGCAGTAATCTTAATCGCTGCACTTTTATCACAGTGCTTTAACTAAACCATGTTAACCACAGCAATAAACTCAATCGATAGAGAATTTAAGCCTTAAAACGACAAAGAGTGTTCATCAGGAACACTCTTTGTCGTTGGCGTGGCGCTTAATTCATGCCTTTATTCGTTCACCACACACATGCCCTGCTCGGTTTGTACATAGGGAGCTAAAATAGGCATCATGCCCTTCATCACCTGCAATGGCAGCGCTGAAGTAAAACTAAAATCATCGGATTTACTGCCTGGCACGAAGGCGGTCAAAGTACCGAAGTATTTGTCACCTAGATAAAACACGAATGTCGCGGTGCGGTTCATCGCCGTAGTCGCCACTTTTTTACCTTGCTGCATCTGAGTCACAATACGGTTATCACCGGTGCCGGTTTTCCCGCCTATGGCTAACATGCCACCTTTTTCATCGGTAAAAATGCCCTTTAAACGACGTGCGGTGCCGTTTTGCACTACGTTCGCCAGCGCTGCTTTTAAGGCTTGTGCTACTTCATGGCGCATTACCCGCTCACCTTGGGTGTTCTGATTCTGCAATCTCACTTCATAGGGCGTATCTGCGGCGAAATGCAGCTGATTGATACGCACTGTGGGCAAACGATAGCCGTCGTTTTGAATAATGCCCATCAGCTCGGCTAAGGCTGCGGGTCGGTCACCCGAGCTACCCAGTGCTGAGCCTAAGGATGGCACCATAGAATCAAAGGGATAACCTAAACGCGCCCAACGTTGATGTATGTCAAGGAAGGCTTCAACTTCAAGCATCACTTGCACTCGTACGTCACGGGCGTTTTTATGCCGCGTCCTAAACAACCAACGGTAAACCTCTTGACGTTGTGCTTCACTCGCCTGTTTAACATCGTTCAAGTTGGCATCAGGATTATGATTAAGATAATCCAGCACCCACAATTCCAAGGGATGCACCCGTGCGATATAGCCTTGATCTGGCAAATTATATTTATCCGGACCGTACTTATTATATAAGCTCTTAATACGACCATCGGTATAGCTCACCTGCGGCAATCTTTGCTTCAAGAAGGCCTTAAATGCCGCCATAGGTTCATCGGGCAGTAGATAGCGATACGCCGCCGTCAACTGCTGCTCCGACTGGGACAAACCGTCAAAAAACATGTCGAAACGCTCATTCGCAGCCACTTTTTTGTACTTGCGATAAAACTTAGTAACGAAGGTATTACCTTCTCTATCAGCAAATACCCGCAGATATTCGTCACGGCGCGGATCTTTATCATTACGCAGCAACTGGGCCATATTGCCCTCGTTTTGCATACTACTGCTGTAATTCACAATATCGCGCATGAGGCGCACAAACGGCAAGTTAACCGAATCCTGCAGGGCTTGGTAAAGTGTTGGCGTTTTTAAATCTTCTGTTTTTTTAAAGTTATTAAACACATGCAACCCACCACCGGTAAAAAATTGTTCACTGGTTGAGGCCGAATATTCTCGCTGTAACGCCGCATCTAACATGCGGTCTAAACGTCTGTCGGGATTCAAAATCAAGTAATCAATCGCCCAACGGGTTAAATGATCCCTAGGTTCGATAATGATGGATTCCAATTCAATCCCATGTTTCTTGGAATACTTGTCGTGGATCTCGGCAATGATTTCTAAGTAGGTCGCCATCACCCGCAATTTAGCGGTTGAGCCCAATTCCAACTTACTGCCCTCGTTAATATCAAAAGGCTGATCGGTGCTATCCGTCTGCACTCTAACTCGGTTGGCGGTCTCAGTGCGCTCATAAAGCGTAAAGCTATACAGTACGTTTTGCAGTTGACTTGGGTCGAGTAACCGTTCGCCAAGCAGACCCACTTTCTCCGCGGTAGGCACTTGCGCCAGACTGCGTAAGTAGTGACTGACTTTCTGCTGTAAGTCACTGTGTAAGCTACTGTTGACCGTCAAATCGAGCCTGTCTAAATCATACAGCCCCACATTTAACATGCCTGCGGTGCGAATGCGAACTGTGTTCACACCCTTATCTGCGCCAGATTGGGTATTACGTTGCGGCTTGGCGACCTTAAACTGCAATTTCTGCGCGAGTGCAGCATCACGTAGACCACGATCAATCAAATAATACTGGCCGAGTAAACGAATATGGCTATCGACTAAGTTTTCAAGATCTTCATGACCTTGTAGTAGATAGTAGGACGGACGACGTTGGGCGATCATCAAGGCAACCACTTGTCGGAATACTTGTCCGCGCTTGGTGGCATTACCTTTGATCTGCGGCGATGCTAACAGCTTGTTTGCAGTATCGAAATCGGTACCAAACCACGCCCACAGTCCATCACCAATACCATGAACTTCACCATGATTTGGCGCCGAAGATAATGGCACGGTATTCAGATAATCTTGAACGATGCGCTTACGAGCAGGTTCAGTGTTTTCACCTTGTTGGTACACGCGCACGCTGGCCGAGCCAATTTGCAGTAACTTGTCTTTAATACTCAAGGTTAAACCTTGGGAAGAATGGCGGAATTTCTCAATCTGAGTCGCGAGTGTACTGCCACCCGCGGTAGAGACATTCATACCAACCATTTCAGCAATTTGGCTCATGCCTGCCACCACAAAACGTGGCCAGTCGATCACAGGATTGAGTTTCTCTTCCGTCGTCCATAACTCGCGGTTTTCAATAAACAGTAAAGTATTAACGATTTCATTGGGGATCTTATCGTCGTCCTGATAAACCCGTTTAGGATAAGCAAATTCGTATAAATCGGTATTGCGGCAATCGAGCAGCGTCAACCCAGATTGAGCCTTTTCATGGTAAGGCGGAAAAAATCCAAGTTGAGCGTATTCCTGCAACGCTGGCGAAAACGCCACTTGTTGCGTTACCTGAAAATTCCGTTGCAATAACCTATCAATATACTGAGGTAACTTACTGTAGCCATGGCGCTCATCAAAAGGACCATAACTAGGATAAATAACCGCTTGGCTCGGTGAGCTTTCTAATTCATAGGTGAGCGTCTTAGCATATTGATTGATGAATTTTGCTTGGTAAAACGAAGTTTTAACCTCAAGTCCAATCAGCAATGCAGCGCAGCAAATCAGAATAAAAAATAAGAACCAGACCCTGCCCTTTGATCTGGCTTTACGCGGCGGCTTAACCTTAGCTTTAGGCTCAGGTTGTGGTGGACGAGGACGATAATTTTCGAACTTCATCTCTGATGTGGAATTAGGCAAAACAGCTCCAAAAAACACTAAAATATTCATCTTTCATGCAACTCAGCAAATCCGTTGCCACTCAGTAAAGCAAGATATCAAACTCATCTAGCCATTATCCGGCTCTATTAATTAGTCTTAGTACCCATTATGTTCCACACTTTATCAAACCTAACTTCACTGTAAAGAAGGGTGCCTGTGACCCACAACCGCCACTAATCAATACTAATGTTAAGCTGATAGTACATTTTGCCAAATATTAATTTGTTGATATCAAGGTATTTTCAGCGATTAAGGCAACAGACAGTATGACTTAAAAACAAAACGAGCTAATTTAAGTCGCACAAAAAGAATGAGTCGCTCAATAATCACACTATTAACGAAGCCTCATCCCACATATTCATGCGCATCCCAGATAAATTCACGAAAATGTTTGCGACAGACAGACTCGTAACTTTCATTACCACCAATCGCCACTTGCTCACCCTCGCGCATCACCTTGCCTTCACCATCAAGACGCACCACCATGTTAGCCTTACGTCCACAATGGCAAATAGTCTTCAACTCAACTAATTTATCGGCCCAAGCTAATAAATAATGACTGCCGCTAAAAAGTTCGCCTTGAAAGTCCGTTCTTAGGCCATAGCAGAGTACAGGAATATCAATATTATCGACCACATGCGTCAGCTGCTTAACCTGTTCTTTACTCAAAAACTGACACTCATCCACTAGCACACAGCTTAATGGCGTGGCTTGATGCACATCGCTAATCATTTGAGTCAAATCATCTTGGCTACTAAATACCTGTGCTTCGGTTTCAATGCCAATACGTGAGGCCACTTTACCTTTGCCATATCTGTCGTCTATGGAGGCTGTCATGACCAAAGTATTCATACCGCGTTCACGGTAGTTATAGGATGACTGTAATAGGGAAGTGGATTTACCCGCGTTCATTGCCGAATAATAAAAATACAATTGAGCCAAGACTTATACCCTTTAAAAACGTTAGCGCTTACGCGTCTGCTACCAGAGCCAAATTGAGCGCTAGTCTAACATTGCGCTTCACATCAGAACACTAGCAGCCGCTAAGCTTTTATCATGAAATTCTGCAATGACACCAACTTATCAATCATTTTAATCCCCAATCGCCTCCTGAAATATTTCGAGTCCACTTCATTTAATACTCTTCCCTGCAAAAAACATAAAAAACGCCCCGATGCCGTTCAATTGTTAATGAAAGCTTAACTGAAACTTAAATGTTGTTTCATAAGGAAAAATTAGTAAAAGTTAAATTTAAAAAGTGCGATCTACCTCCAAAGTAATAGGTATAAATGGGCTTGCGCTCAAAAAATAAACATAGCGTTAACAGTAATATTTCATTCGAGACAAAACGTGCTCAATTAAAAAAAGAAAAGTATTCGATAGCTTGCAAATTGAGACCAACGGTCAAAGCACTAATCTACCCTGCAAACTTTAGTGCTCCACTCCGTCCTTTATTCGCATATTGGATCAAATGGAGATTATGATGAGAATTTTCACCTCTAGAAAACTGGCATATTTAGTTGCCTTAGCACTAACTGGCGCCCTTGTTGGCTGTGGCGATGATGGTAAAGATGGTGTAGATGGAGCACCAGGAACGCCCGGTATCCCTGGAACACCCGGTGAGCCAGGAACACCGCCCCCTGTCACCAGTTCTACTATGACTAACGTCAAAGTGATCAACTATAGCTTTGGCGAAGGCAGTATCACTTACGAATTTGAAATTACAGATGAAAACAATAACCTAATCAACGGACTGTTAAATGCTCAAGCCAAAGTGGCGGCACTAACAGATAAAGGCTTCATCACTAACCGCACCGAAGCTGATAAAAATGGTGTTGCAGATAACGTCCATATTGGCGGTGAAGCAACTCAAGCAACCGTCGGCGCTGAATTGACCGCTTTAGCTGATGGTCATTACCAATTTAAAGTACCAATGAAAGGGGTTAATCCAAGCACTGAAGGTATCGTTTGGTTACGTGTCGGTGGTAATAATGGTATTGCGACCTCTAAACCTCTGGTCGTTAACAAACCTGAAGGCACCCATTCAACTACAACTGATAGTTGTTACTCTTGCCATATCGACTACTCAACAAGCCCTCGTCGTCATGCAAGCTATGTCGCTACTGGCATGGACAGCGAAGTCACCTTCGTGGAAGGCTGTTTAGTGTGTCACGGTTCAGTCAGCCGCGCAGTTGTCAATGCTGAAGGTTTCTCTACGGGTGGCTATGCGACAAACACCCTATCTAAAATTGGTCATATCAATCACCAAGATTTTACTAAAGACTTTTCAGTACAAAACTGTACATCTTGTCACGTTGAAGCACCTAAAAACATCAACGTAGCTGGACCCGGTTGTATTGATTGCCATGACAGTGGTGGCGTACCTGGGGCTATTATCCCAAGTAATGGTGCGGATCTGCGCATTATGCACGAAAGCAAAGCGGGTATAACCGAACGCCAAGCGATTCGCGCTAAGTATAAATTGAGTCTATCAACACCTGTTAAAGTAGATGATATTTCTACCAAGACAGACCACTATGCGCCAACAGGTGCTGCGGCTGCAGTAACCGCCCCAGGCTGGTGTACAACGCTGACAGTGAAAGACACCGATGGTAACGTCTTTAGCATTAAAGACAACTTTAACTATTCTAGCCCGCTAGTATATGACGCTAAGAAACCCGTAGTTTATGCGGGCGCTTATTTACATTCCTATGAAAATGGCAGCTTAGTGGGTCGCCCAGGTAACCGTACTAACTACTACTATGGTTACAACACTGACGGCACTAAAAATATCTGTCATTTACTGACAGATATCAGCGCAGTGAATGCTAACTATGTTTATTCTGCCCGCGTGACATTCAGTACCGCTGGTTGGATGGAATATGATGGCAATCAACGTTACCAAAGTAATGGTAGCCTAAGAGCGACAGGTTATGATGGTTCTATGGGCATATCCTTTACGGCTTACTCAGATGTCGTTAACCCTGTCACCACTCAAAAGGTCTCTGGCTTCGAACGTCGTGAGATAGCGAGTACTAACAGCTGTACTACTTGTCACAACGATGCCACTGCGTTCCACAAAAATGGTGCCTTCGATGAAGGTGGTAATGCTTGTATCGCCTGTCATGACAACGGCATGGCACGTACATCAGCAGCCTTAGGCGCTGGTTTTGGTCCTATGGTACACAGCTGGCACTGGGGTAATGGCGCTAAAGTCGGTGAAGTTAAAGCTGATGGAACTCAAGCGCAAACCGCAAACGGTGCAGGCGCAATTGAAGCCTCTACTAGCTGTGTTGCCTGTCACGAAAAAGCGATTGATTTAGGCAAAGTGCCCAATCAATACATTCTTGAGCCAGGTAACAAAATGACCAGTCCTGTCACCGCTAACTGTTATGCCTGCCACACTAGCGATTCTGCTAAGGCGCATATGGCAAGCAACGGTGGTGAAATCAGCGTACCAAGTGTGGCTGATTGGTTTAAACAACCGACCTCTGAATCTTGTGCAGTATGTCATGACACTGGTAGAAGTTCTGGTATTGATAAATACCACAAGTTTACTCGCTAATTAATCATCTCATCATCGCGTGATTAAGAAGTAAGTAAAAAGCGGTACCTATTTTCCCTGCAAGGAAATAGCCAAAGGAGTCTCGCTAATGCGAGGCTCCTTTTTTACTTATACATTACCCGATAACAAGCCATTTTCAGTCCTATTTAAGTTACTAACGTTACAGTCCTAAAAAAACAACAATTCAAAGGAAGTCACTCAATTATGCGTAAAAGTTTTATTGCCATCGCCATCGGCGCCACTCTCACCGCCGGATTCATGGCAGGTTGCAGCAGCACAGAAACTAAAGCACCTAACGTTATCTCGGTACAAACCCAAAACCCGCTGTTCCAAGCCAGTAACCTGCAATATCAAGCCCCTGATTTTAGCCTCATCAAGAATGAGCACTTCGCGCCAGCCCTAGAGCAAGGCATGGCTGAGCAGTATCAAGAAATTCTCGCAATAGCCAATAATCCGGCAGCAGCAACCTTCGATAATACGATTGTCGCTATGGAGAAAAGCGGCGCCCTACTCAACCGTGCATCAAGCGTGTTTTATAATTTAGCAGGGTCGAATAGCAATCCAGAACTGCGTAAAATCCAAGGCGAAATGGCGCCCAAAATGGCGGCCCACTCAGATAATATCAACTTAAACCCAGCGCTATTTGCCCGTATCGAAGCCATCTATAACGACCGCACTAACTTAGGGTTAACTCCAGAAGCCGTACGTTTGGTTAAGGTATATCACCAACGCTTTATCATGGCTGGCGCTAAACTTACCGATGAACAAAAAGTTAAAATCCGCGCGTTAAATGAAGAACAATCAACACTAACGAATGAGTTCTCTCAGCGTTTATTACGCTTAACCAAAGAAATCGCCGTTGTGGTGGATTCAAAAAGTGAACTTGCTGGATTAACCGACGGTGAAATAGCTTCAGCCGCGAACGATGCCAAAGCGGCAGGTCACGATGGAAAGTATCTGATTAACATCACCAACACCACTCGCCAACCTGTGTTGGCATCACTGGAAAACCGTGAGCTACGCCAGCGTATTTGGGAAGCCTCAGCGAACCGTGGCTTAACTGGTGAAAACGAAACTGCGTCACTCGTATCTCGTTTAGCGAAACTCAGAGCCGAGCGCGCAACACTATTAGGCTATGAAAACTGGGCAAGTTATCGATTAGCACCGCAAATGGCCAAAACACCCGAAGCGGTTTACAGCATGTTTGGCTCAATGGTGCCTGCGGTAGTTGCTAACACAGAGAAAGAAGCGGCCGACATTCAAGCCATGATCACTAAAACCGGTGGGAAATTTGAACTGGCACCGTGGGACTGGGAGTTTTACGCAGAAAAAGTCCGCCAAGAAAAATACGCCCTCGATGCAAATAGCATTCGCCCATACTTCGAGTTTAACCGCGTTCTCGAAGACGGCGTATTCTACACACTCAAAGAACTCTATGGCGTCACCTTAAAACCACGCCCAGATTTACCGGTTTACCATCCCGATGTGAAAGCCTACGAAATGTTTGATGCCGATGGCTCAAGCATGGCCATTTTCTACGCCGACTATTTTGCCCGTGAAGGTAAACGTGGTGGCGCTTGGATGAGTTCGTTCGTCGGTCAATCCTTCCTCGAAGGCACTAAACCTGTGGTCGTCAACGTGATGAACATAAAGAAAGCGCCCGAAGGTCAACCCACCTTCGTCAGCTATAACGAAGTCACTACTATGTTCCATGAAATGGGTCACGGCACCCACGGCATGTTCTCTAAAGTGACTTATCCAAGTCTGGCGGGCACCTCGGTTTCACGCGACTTTGTCGAATTCCCATCGACGTTTGAAGAAGATTGGGCCGCCCATCCAAAAGTGTTAGCGAACTACGCGAAACACTACGAAACGGGCAAACCCATTCCCGATGAACTGCTGCAAAAACTGCTGAAATCTGGCAGCTTCAACCAAGGCTTTGACACTCTGGAATACATGGCCGCCGCATTAGTAGACATGGAATGGCATTCATTAAGCCCAGATACGCCGTTGCAAGATGTACCAACCTTTGAAGCCAATGCCTTGAAAAAGCACGGCTTAAACATTAGTGCCGTACCTCCGCGTTATAAGTCGACCTATTTTGCCCACGCCTTCCCCGGCGGTTACTCGGCAAGTTATTACGCTTATATGTGGAGTGAGATTTTAGCGGCGGATGCGTTTGCCTATGTACAAACCCAAGGCGGGCTCAATCGTGAAATCGGCATGAAGTACCGCAAAACGATCCGTGAAGTGGGTAATAGCATAGCGCCAATGGACGCCTACAAAAACTTCCGCGGACAAGAACCAACCACAGAAGGCTTACTTAAACGCCGCGGTCTAGATCAAGCACGCTAAGCTAAGAGTTGATAGCCTTAATGCGATAGGCTAGAGATAAAGACAAACTCAGCCTTAACCAAAAAATCAGCCAGCATAATGCTGGCTGATTTATTTTGACTTATTTGTCGTGAACGTTTGCAGTGAAAGGTTTCAATTAACGTCTAGCTAATTGCGCCTTTCGATTTGATTTTAAGTACGATAATACTGATCACAAATGCCACACTACAAGCCAC
The DNA here is from genome assembly GCF_036245925.1 of Shewanella sp. M-Br. Lineage (NCBI taxonomy): Bacteria > Pseudomonadati > Pseudomonadota > Gammaproteobacteria > Alteromonadales > Shewanellaceae > Shewanella > Shewanella sp. M-Br. The sequence continues at coordinate 51,678 of NZ_BJBV01000023.1, read as the reverse complement.
TAAACCCGCGACAACAGACTCGGTAAATCCAAGTGCCACATAACCCACTAAGCTAATAAACGCCGCAATGAGTGCATAAGGTAGTTGAGTCACCACATGGTCGATGTGGTGGCAACTAGCACCCGTAGACGACAAGATAGTCGTGTCGGAAATTGGCGAGCAGTGATCGCCAAATACAGCCCCCGCCAGCACAGAGGCAAGCATAGGCAACATCATGCCAGTGTGGCTTCCCATCGCCATATCAGCAGCAATCGGCAACATGATCCCGAACGTACCCCAGCTAGTACCAGTTGAGAACGCGGTAATACCTGCTAGCACAAACATTAAGGCGGGTAAAAACGCGAACGGAATATTTCCTGTTGCTAAACTCGCCATAAACTTACCGGTTTCGAGTTGACCAATCACACCTGCGATTGTCCAAGCAAATAACAGGATGTAAATCGCCGGCAGCATAGAGCGAGCGCCCTGCACTATACCTTTGACTATCATCAATTTCTCAACGCCTTGCACTAAATTCAATATCAGCGAAACCGCTAGACCAATTAATGCACCAAAGAAAAGTGATGAACTGACATCGGTTTTCTCAAAAGCAGAAATAATATTAAATTCAATCCCTTCCGCCGCGAGTACTTGAGCGCCACTGTTAATCATGAAATAGAGGGTTGCAAATACCAACACGGTAATCGGCAGGAACAAACCTAAAATCTTACCGGTTTCGGCTTCAGGTAAATCCGCGTTCGCCCCAGGCGGTAATCCTTTAGACTCATCGTATAAATTACCACGTTGGGCATTGAGCTCATGCTCACGCATTGGCCCAACATCTAGTCCCATAAAGACAACAAAAAGTAATAATAACAAGGAGAAGATTGCGTAAAAGTTCATCGGGATCATTTGAATAAAAATACTCAAATGACCCGTATCAGCAAAACCATGGGCAGTTAATATCCCGCCAATGAGTGCGATAATATAAGCGCCCCAGCTCGAAACTGGAGATATAACGCACACAGGCGCCGCAGTAGAATCTAATAAATAAGCTAACTTAGCGCGGGAAACATAATAACGATCGGTAACAGGTCGAGCGACCGAACCAACAACTAAACTATTGAAATAATCATCAATAAAAACTACGCAACCTAAAAACATAGTCAATAGTTTAGCGTCACGTTTATTACGTATATGTAAACGAGCCCAATCGGCAAAAGCCCGCGCGCTGCCACTTACGGTAATTAACGCTGTGATCATTCCCAGTACAATTAAGAAACCGAGAATATATAAGTTCCACGAATTTAGACCTTTATCAGTCCAAAAAAGCCCTTTAACGCCATTAAATACAAACTCACCCGTTGCTAAAGGTGAAAATTGATTGAGCAATAAAGCACCAATTAAAATACCTAACCCCAAAGAAAGCAGTACACGGCGAGTCAAGATCGCCAACACGATAGCCACCGCAGGCGGCAACAAGGAAAGTGCCGAATCGGCATAATTCATAACAGTCATTGATTATTATCTTCGTTAAATACGAATGGAGGGCGACTGAACTGGTGGGAAAAGGCAATAGATACCCAAGGTCACCTGTCCTATCAGTAGCGCTCCATAGTAACTATTCCCAATATCCATATCGGAAAATACTATGGCAGTGCTGCACCTATTAGGTACAACCCCAGCAGTCGATCGTGATAAATCGAACCACTTCGGCACCAAATCCTTTCGCAATCGATCAACGGAATCACCCTACTGATCACTACTAATATTTGGCGCGCCTCTACTTCTAAGAACGCCCTTGCACGGGCGTGAGGCACATAAAAACATAAGCGGCTTAGCAGATGCTACCGCAAAGCCACTTAATGTGACCTAGATCACGGATAAAATCAACTGAGACTTGTAATCAGCTCAGGAACCGCCTCAAACAGATCTGCAACGAGTCCATAATCGGCAACTTGAAAAATCGGCGCTTCAGGATCTTTGTTGATTGCAACGATGACTTTAGCGTCTTTCATGCCGGCTAAATGTTGAATCGCGCCAGAAATACCGACGGCAATATACAAGTTTGGCGCAACGATTTTACCAGTTTGACCCACTTGTAAATCGTTAGGCACAAAACCTGCGTCAACGGCTGCGCGTGATGCGCCAACGGCTGCGCCGAGCTTATCAGCAAGTTGCTCCAACATGCCGAAGTTTTCACCACTGCCCATGCCTCGGCCGCCAGATACAATAATGCCAGCATTGCCTAACTCTGGACGGGCAGAAACTGTCAGCGATTGGGAAACAAACTGAGTTCTCGCTTCAAACACTTTATCGAGTGTCGTCACAGCTGCACTGTTACCTTCTGGCGCAGCGTCAAATGCACTAGCGCGCACTGTCATCACTTTAATGGCATCATGGCTTTGCACTGTCGCTAAGGCATTACCCGCATACACAGGGCGCACAAAGGTGTCCGCATTGACGACGGTAATAACTTCTGAGATTTGCGCGACATCTAATAAAGCAGCCACGCGCGGAAGCGTATCCTTACCTAAACTTGAAGCCGAGGCCAGAATGTGACCATAGTTTGGCGCTAAGTCCACCAGCAATTTGGCAAAATTTTCCGCTAAATGCGCTTCATACACGCTGGCATCGGCAACGAGTACTTGGCTAACGCCTTGTAGTGCCTGTGCTGCTTGGACAACCGCGCCACATTGGTGACCCGCAACTAAGACATGTACTTCATCGCCTATGGCACGGGCAGCGGTAACAATTTTTGCCGTATCGAGTTTCAGTGCTGCATTATCATGTTCAGCTAATACTAAAATGGCCATTTAGATCACCTTCGCTTCATTTTTTAACTTTTCAACTAGCTCAGCTACCGACGCTACCATGATGCCCGCTTTACGTTCAGCTGGCGGAGTGACCTTCACAATCGTTTGGTGACTCTTTAACGTCACGCCTAAGTCTGCCACAGTAAATACTTCTAATGGCTTACGCTTGGCTTTCATTATGTTAGGCAGTGAAGCGTAACGGGGTTCGTTCAAACGTAAATCGGCGGTCACAACAGCAGGTAAAGGCAGTTTAAGAGTTTGCATGCCGCCGTCAATTTCACGGGTGACTTGTAATGTATTCGCTTCTAATTTGATTTCTGAAGCAAAGGTCGCCTGTGGCATATCCATTAACGCGGCAAACATTTGGCCAGTTTGGTTATTATCACCATCGATGGATTGCTTACCAAAAATCACCAGCTCTGCTTGTTCTTTGTCTTGTACCGCTTTGAGCAATTTGGCGATAGACACTGGCACGAGCTCTTCTTCAGTATCGATATGAATTGCACGATCTGCGCCTAATGCAAGCGCGGTACGCAGTTGTTCTTGCACGGCTTTATTACCAATACTGACAACAACCACTTCAGTAGCGCTACCCGCTTCTTTTAAACGAACCGCTTCTTCTACTGCGATTTCACAAAAAGGGTTCAACGCCATTTTTAGGTTTGCAGTGTCAACACTTGTATTGTCAGCTTTGACCCTGACCTTCACATTGGCATCAACAACGCGCTTAACGGGCACCAATACTTTCATAGGGTTTCCTTCCTACACTTTCATGTACATGGACAAAACATTGGTTAATACCAATGCAGGATAGAACAACTTTACGTCCTGTTAACGTTAACGTCAACCAAAGTCAAACGCCTGTTTGTATTTTTTAATCCGCTGCAACGGCCACTTTTTTGGACACTTATTTGAGGGAATAAGAAAAGTTCAAAAAATAAATAATATTTAATTTCCTTAAAACGCATAATTTTATTTGATTCGAGCTATATTAGTTTCTATCATTTAGGTGTTGTTCACCATTATCCTGTATTAAAAATAGAGTGGGACGAAAATAGATATGAGCGAATTTTTAGAGATATTAACTCACGGCCGTCGTTTTAAAGCTGCAGTAAAAGAACTTAGCGTTGAAGAGTTACGTGATTTAGCCGACAAATTAGATAAAATTTTAGTAGAACGCGAGTCTATGGCTGAGGAAGAAGAACAAGCCATGGCAGCTCGTAATGCTAAGATTGAAGAAATCCGTCAACAAATGGAAGCCGTTGGTTTATCAATTGATGACTTAGGTGGCGTAGCTGTTAAAGCTGCTGCGAAGAAACGCGCTCCTCGTCCAGCCAAATACCAAATTGAAGTTGACGGTGAAATGGTTCAATGGACTGGCCAAGGCCGTATGCCTACCGTATTTAAGAACGAGATCAACAAAGGTCGTTCTATGGAAGATTTCTTAATCTAATCCAACCAAGTGTGATGGCGCTAATTTGCCAACACAAGTTTGCATAAAAGCTCGCATTAATTGCGAGCTTTTTTATATCCATCAATCGTTTCAAACTTAAACGACAGCCGTTAATTCCGCACCTCACTCCCGCTCAAATTACGTTACAATTCAGCCTTAGTATTTACATCTGCTTTCAGTTACTCTTTGTTCACCCTCACTCGATTGAATAAAATAATGCAGATAAACAATAAGATAATGATAAGCTGCAGCATAATCGCTAGCTTAGTATCACAAACAACATTTGCCCAGCTCAATACTGGAACAACATCCAGTAAACTCACTGCATTTACCCATGCTGAATTAATTATTGCCCCGGGAAAACGTTTAAGCGATGCCACTTTATTAATTGAAAATAATCGAATTAAAGCCATTATTGAGCACAACGACATTCCCGCTGGCGCATTTAGAATCGATTTGAGTGGTTATACAATTTATCCCGGATTTATCGATCCTTTTACTGATTATGGGATTGAGTTCGAATATCCCAAACTTAAGCTCACTCGCCCCGTCTATGATATAAAGCGTATAGGTGGTAATGCGGAAAATGGTGCAATTCATTCTGAAAAAGAATGGTTTAATTACGTTTACCCCAATAAAGAACGCGCAAAAGAGTGGATTAATAATGGTTTCACCAGTGTGCAAAGTAGCAAACTCGACGGTATCTTCCGTGGGACGGGTGTCAGCCTTTCATTAGCAGACAAAACGGCTAATGAAGTGATTTATCGCGCCCGCAGTCAACCTTTTATGGCATTTGATAAAGGTTCGTCTGAACAAGATTATCCCTCATCATTAATGGGCAGCATTGCACTTATTAGGCAAACCTTTGCCGATGCAAATTGGTATAACCAAAATAAAAACAAACCTGCCAATGGCGCAATAAACAATCAAGTCGAATTTAATATTGCCTTTGAGCGTTTAGATAATTTAGCCGATAAGCAAATTATCTTTGAAACCAAAAATCTCAACGACCAATTACGTGCAGCCCATTTACTCAAAGAACATAAACTGCCAGCCAACCTACTTGGTAATGGTCAAGAATACTCACGCATCAATGAGTTAAAGGCGCTGAACTATCCGTTGATCTTGCCTTTAAACTATCCGCAGGCACCCGATGTCGGCACAGATGACGCTGATCGTGAAGTATCACTGGCGGATTTAAGACAGTGGGAACGTGCACCAACCAACCCTGCAGCGGTAGCTAACGCGGGTATCCCCTTTGCGTTAACGCAGTTTGGGATTAAGACAGATGCCTTCTGGCCGCGCCTACGCCAAGCCATTGCCCAAGGTTTAAGTGAAGAAAAAGCTCTCGCGGCACTCACCACCCAAGCCGCAGAGATGACAGGCACCGCCGACTTTACCGGTAAACTCGCGCCCGGTTATATGGCTGACTTTGTTATCACTAAAGGCAATATCTTTAAAGATGGCCAGATCTACAGTGTTTGGTTGCAAGGTCAGGAGCAAAGTCTGCGCTCACTTCCCCAAGCACGATTACTGGGAGATTACCAATTAAGCCTCAATAACCTCACGCTAGATTTATCGCTACATGATGAAAGTAAAAGTGATAAACCCAACATCCAAGGCAATTTAAGCAGTGGCGAACAAAGTATCTCACTCACTCAACTTAAGTTAGATGATAACGGAAGATTGAGCTTTACTGCCAATTTGAGCGCCGCAGGCATTAACGGCCTTAGCCGCTTTACGCTGTGGATGGCCGATGACGGCATTCAAGGTCGTATGGTCGATGCAAAAAGTCGCACTACAAATGTTGCCGGTGTCGCTATGACTCAAACTGCAAAGCTCAAAAATGCAGACCAAGCAAACAATCAAGCTCCCAAGAATGAAGCCAACACGAGCCTAGTGAGTCACCTCACCTTCCCTAACGTCGCTTACGGACTGAGAGAAGCCCCTAATGTTGAGAAGCTACACATCAAGAATGCCACCCTGTGGACATCGGATAAGCAAGGCATTCTCGAACATGCTGATCTCTTGATGGCCAATGGCCGCATCGAAAAAATTGGCCAACAATTAAGTACACCATCAGGTTATCAAGTCCTCGATGCAACAGGTAAACACCTCACCGCCGGCATAGTCGATGAACACTCGCATATCGCCATTAATGGCGGTACTAACGAAGGAACAGACGCAGTTACCTCTGAAGTACGCATTGGCGATATTATTAATCCCGACGATATTTCAATCTATCGCGCCTTAGCGGGCGGCGTCACCAGCGCGCAATTACTCCACGGTAGCGCCAACCCTATCGGTGGCCAATCACAACTGATCAAAATGAAATGGGGCGAGCCAGCCGAACAACTCAAATTTGTTAACGCGTCCGCCAGTATCAAATTTGCTTTAGGTGAAAACGTCAAACAGAGTAACTGGGGTGAGAAATTTGTTCAGCGCTTCCCCCAGACTCGCATGGGAGTAAAAGCGTTATTTGAAGAAACCTTCGACGCTGCTATCGCCTATGAAAAGGCGTTAAAAACCTATGATAATCTGCGCTCCAGCGATAAAAAGAAAACCGTCGCCCCGCGTCCAAGTTATCGTCTGCAGGCGGTCGCCGAAGTATTAAACCAGCAACGCGACGTACATATTCATTCCTATGTACAGTCAGAAATCCTGATGTTTATCCGCTTAGCCGAGGCTTATCACTTTAAAGTGCAAACCTTTACCCATGTGCTCGAAGGTTACAAAGTGGCGAGTGAACTGGCCGCCCATGGCGCTGGCGCTTCGACGTTTGCCGATTGGTGGGCCTATAAGTTTGAGGTGTACGACGCGATTCCACAAAATGCGTGTTTGATGCAAAACAAAGGTGTGACCACCAGCATTAACTCTGACGATTATGAAATGCAGCGCAGACTCAACCAAGAAGCGGCTAAGTCTATGATGTATTGTAATATGTCGAAGGAAGACGCTTGGAATATGGTCACTATCAATCCAGCCAAACAATTAAGAGTCGATGAGTTTGTGGGTTCACTCACCCCAGGCAAAATGGCCGATATCGTACTCTGGAACGCAGAGCCTCTGTCTATTTACGCCAAAGTGACGCAGGCATGGGTTGAAGGAAAACGCTATTTTGACCGCGACCAAGACCAAATTGCCCAGCAAGCTGTGGTGAACGAGCGCGCCGCACTTATCCAAAAAATTCTCAGCAGTGATGACCAAACTAAAGCGGGTGAAAAAGTTACGCCACTCAACGAGCCACAGTGGCACTGCGACACTCACTATCAGGCATGGGGCCACGCTCATGAGGGAGCCAAATAATGCAACATTTATCTAAAACCGTTTTGTTTGTGGCGCTACTCGGCGCAATTTGCACCACGCAGGCCCCAGTTATGGCCAATGATATCGTACCTACGCCTAAACAAAGCCGCAGCGTACTGATTAAAAACGCCACTGTGCACACAGTCACTCAAGGCGTGCTCAGCAACACAGACGTCTTAATTGAAAATGGCAAGATCACGGCCGTTGGGCCTCAACTGACCAGCCAAATCAACAATGCAACCGCAGAAACCAGTGACACTCAAATCATCGATGCCAGCGGTAAACACTTATATCCGGGCTTAATTGCCCTCGATACCAGCTTAGGTTTGGTTGAAATTGAAATGAGCCGCCCAACGGTTGATAACGCCGAGGTAGGTTATATCAATCCGCAGATCAGCACGGCCACAGCTTACAATCCGGATTCGGAGCTCATCCCGACCATACGTTACAACGGCATTACCCACGCGCAAATCGTCCCAAGCGGTGATGGGTTAGCTGGACAATCGGTACTGGTGGATCTCGATGCATGGACGATTGAAGATGCGCTGACGCCAAGTGCTGGACAGTTCCATGTCTATTGGCCGCAAATCAAACGCATGCCAGAAGATGAAAAAGAGAAAGCCAAGGCCATCGAGAAAAATCAGCTGGCGATCGACAAGCTCAATATCGCCTTTGAAAATGGCTATCGCTATTTCTTAAGTGATAAGGCCAACGGTAAAGACAAAAACCAGGATGAAGATCCGCAGTCCGCGACCAACAACCTGCGCTGGCAGGCCATGTTGCCACTATACCAAGGCAAAGCGACACTGTTTGCCCATGCCGACAGTGTTGGCCAAATTGAGCAAGTGATCGCCTTGACGAAAAAATACCAATTCAAACTGGTAATTGTCGGCGGATACGATGCATGGCGTTTGGACTCAAGCCTAAGGGAAGTTAAGGCTGGAGTCATTTACCCTCATACCTTGAGTCTGCCTAAACGTAAAGATGAGCCAGTCGATTTACCCTTTAAGATCCCATCTTTACTCGCCAATGCAGGCATTCCCTTCGCCCTTGGGTTCTCATCGGACTGGAATAGCCGTAACCTCCCCTACGCCGCAGGTTACAGCGCCGCCTATGGTTTAACACCTGAACAAGCACTTAAGTCCATCACCTTAGATGCCGCAAAACTGTTAGGTGTGGAGGATTTAGGTGCGATAGCGGTGGGATACCAAGGCAGTGTCGTGCTGTCCGAAGGGGACATTCTCGACCCTATGACCAATAAAATTGAGGCTATCTGGATTGAAGGGCGGCAGATAGATCTGAATAATCGCCATCAGCAGCTTTATCAAAAGTACCTTAAGCGGTAGAATTTACTCAGATAATAATATCGCATCGGCGCAGCCTACCAAGGCTGCGCAGTTTTCTCCTCAACCTCAGGTCAAACCATGAAAATTATCCTCTCAAGTGCATTAGTGCTCCTACTCAGTGCCTGTGCAAGCGACTACAGTTTTAACAGTAATTTGGACAGTGAGGCGATTAATGACTATTTCAAGGCATCCGATGTCGTCCTTTATGAAGGTGATACCTTGCCTAAAGGTCATTATGAGTTAAAAGGATTGGTCGAAGGTGAGTCCTGTCAGGCCGATGCTAACGGTGCGCCTGCGTCACTTGCCGATGCCAGAACCGAAGCCCGTCGCAATGCGGCAGATAAAGGGGCTAACGGCATTATCATCAAGCAATGTGTCATATTTGAAGAAGCTGCCCAAGGTTGTATCAGCCGCGCATTATGCGTTGGTCAAGCAGTAAAAACGGCTACAACAGAGTAAGCCTCACGCATATTAAGCATACTGCTCGCGGCGTGATCCTATAGTGTTATAAGATTGCCCCTATCAACCGCTTAATGGCTAACGCTTCATGACCAACGCTGCATTATTAGCACACAAAGATGGGCCTTAATGATTAGCTTAGAATGATGAGCTTAGGCGGTTGTTATACTTACCCTTTAGGTAATTTTTTGCATGACATTTACCAACCAAATTATCGCAGTGGCAACATGCCGCACGCCCTATAAACAAAAATTTGGCATTCCAAGACAACCCGGACTTGTTGAAGCGCGTGGTTATGTCGAACTCGAACCCCATGTGAATCATATCGATGCGGTGCGTGGCATAGAGCAATATTCACATCTCTGGTTACTGTTTTGCTTCCATGAGAATCTTGCCCAAGGTTGGAAAACCACAGTGCGCCCGCCGCGTTTAGGCGGCAATGAAAAACTCGGAGTGTTCGCCACTCGCTCCACTTTTCGCCCCAATGGTATAGGCCAATCTGTGGTGAAACTGCACGGCGTAGTGCAGCGCAAGGGCAAAGTGTGCCTCGAAATTTCTGGTATGGATCTGCTCGATGGCACGCCGATTATCGATATTAAGCCATACATTCCTTTCTCAGATTCGATTACCGATGCTGTAGGCGGCATTGCCCAAGACGCCCCTAAACTGATTTCAGTGGTGTATTCTGACCATGCCAAGACGCAGATTGAGCGTTACACCCTGCAGGAAACCTACACAGATTTAGCTCTGCTTATCCGCGGTGTGCTGGGGCAAGATCCGCGCCCCGCCTACAAAAAAGCCAAGGACGATCCTAAGTTATATCAAGTCGCCCTCTATGATTTAGATGTGTTCTGGCAAATGGCGGTCGATGACAATGACCAAGAATACATCTTGGTACTAGAACTCAAACCGGGGAAATCTGGCTAAATGTCCGCGCCAACGCCTACATCAAAACCTGATTATCAAAGCCAGCATAAAAAGCGGCTCTCTTGGATGCCGTGGCTGTATTTTTCTTTAAAAGAGAAACATTTAATCTGGGCCAAACCTTGGCAAGACGATATTCAAGCAAAACTTTGTGCCCTCGAAACCATCAACATCGGCGAGCAATGCTTTATCGCCCCCGAGGCGCAGTTATTTGCCGAACCCAATCGTGATATCCGCATGGGTAATCGCTGCATGATCGCCGCCGACTGTTTCTTACATGGGCCTATCACACTAGGGGACGAAGTGGCGATTAATCATGGCTGCTCCTTCGATGGCGGTAGAGTGGGTATTCAAATTGGTAGCCAGACCCGCATCGCCAATAATGTCACCCTTTACGCCTTCAACCATGGCATGGCGCCAGATACGCCCATCTATCAACAAGCTGCCAACTCCAAAGGCATTGTTATTGGCCAAGATGTTTGGATTGGCGCTCAGGCAGGTATAGTCGATGGTGTGACCATTGGCGATCACGCTGTTGTGGGTATGGGCAGCATAGTGACTAAGGATGTACCCGACTGGGCGATAGTGGCAGGCAACCCCGCCAAAGTGATTGGTGATAGACGGGATAAGTAAGCAGTAAGGATAATCTTGATACTAGCAGTGACGAAGTCACGCTCTAACAGCACAGCGCTCTTCCTTGTGTTATCCGTTATCCGTTATCCGTTATCCGTTATCCGTTATCCAGCATCAAAAAATGCTATTTATCTCCCAGCTAGTTGAATTTAACCTAAATCCCTAGGTGACATCACCAAAGCAGGTGATAAAATGGCGACCATTCAACTCAAATTTGGACATCGGTAATGCGCGTCAGCAAGTACCTACTATCAACACAGAAAGAAACTCCTGCCAACGCAGAGGTCATTAGTCATCAATTAATGTTACGTGCGGGCATGATCCGTCGTAATGCGTCGGGCCTTTACAGCTACCTCCCCACGGGCTTACGCGTATTGCGTAAAGTCGAAGCCATTGTTCGTGAAGAAATGAACAAAGCCGGTGCAATTGAAATTCTAATGCCTATGGTGCAACCGGCAGACTTGTGGGTAGAAACAGGTCGTTGGGAAAAATTTGGTCCCGAGCTGTTACGCTTTAAAGATCGTCACAATCGCGACTTCGTACTGGGGCCAACCCATGAAGAAGTGATCACGGATCTCATTCGTAAAGAAGTCAGCTCATATAAGCAATTACCACTGAACCTTTACCAAATTCAAACCAAATTCCGTGACGAAGTTCGTCCACGTTTTGGCATGATGCGCTCACGCGAATTCTTGATGAAAGACGCCTACTCTTTCCACCTTGACGTCGATACCATGAATGAAACCTATGAGGCTATGTACACAGCCTATAGCAACATTCTATCGCGCATGGGCTTAGCTTTCCGCCCAGTTTTAGCTGATACGGGTTCAATCGGTGGCAGCATGTCACACGAGTTCCACGTGCTAGCGCAAAGCGGTGAAGATTTAATTGCTTACTCAACGGGTAGCGATTATGCGGCTAACATTGAGAAAGCCGAATCACCTATGCCAACTGAGCCACGCGGCGCAGCCACTGAAGCATTGCGTTTAGTCGATACCCCAAATGCGAAGACCATTGCGGAATTAGTTGAGCAGTTTGGTTTGGATATCACTAAAACGGTCAAAACCTTGATCGTAGTCGGTGCAACCGAAGCCGCTCCGCTAGTGGCGTTAATCGTTCGTGGCGACCATGAACTCAACGAAGTCAAAGCCGACAAGTTAGACTTAGTCGCATCACCATTGGAAATGGCGCCAGAAGCCCTAATCCGTGACGCCATTGGCGCAGGTCCTGGTTCACTTGGCCCTATCGGTCTTAAAATTCCTATCGTTATCGATCACAGCGTTAGCGTCATGAGCGATTTTGCCGCCGGTGCTAACGTTGATGATAAACATTATTTTGGTATCAACTGGGAACGCGATCTGCCGACAGCGCAAGTTGCCGATATCCGTAACGTAGTCGAAGGCGAACCAACACCTGATGGTTCCGGCACTTATGCTATGGCACGCGGTATCGAAGTGGGCCATATTTTCCAACTGGGCACTAACTACTCTAAATCGATGAACGCGACTGTACTTGACGAAAATGGCAAGTCACAGGTGCTACTGATGGGTTGTTACGGTGTCGGCGTGAGCCGTATCGTGGCAGCAGCCATCGAACAAAACTTCGATGAACGTGGCATCATTTGGCCAGAAGCGATTGCGCCATTTAGCGTGGGTATTCTGCCAATGAACATGCACAAGTCGCACCGCGTCACCGATATCGCCGAGCAGTTATACAAAGACTTAAACGAAGCGGGTATCGAAGTGTTATTGGATGATCGTAAAGAGCGTCCAGGCGTGATGTTCGCCGATATGGAACTGATTGGTATCCCACATACAGTGGTGATTGGCGATCGCAATATTGATGCTGGCGTATTTGAATACAAAAACCGCCGCACAGGTGAAAAACAAGATATTCCATTCGATCAACTGCTCGACTTCCTGAAAAACGCAGTTAAAGGCTAAACCTCAACGCGAAATGTAGACAAGCTGAAGATCAAAAACGAAACGCACTTGAGCCCAGCTTAAGTGCGTTTTTTATTGGACTTTTTATTGACCTTCATCGTTCACATTGGCTCGCAACATGACTTTTTATATGCGGCTGTTTACCGCTGTATTTTGGGCAAGGTATTTTGCGCTAACAGGTACTGACTCGGAGCGACGCCCATCAACTGCCTAAACATATAACCAAAGGCTGAACCCGAGGCATAACCTAAGGATAACGCTGTAGTGAGCACAGATTCACCTCGGCTGAGCATTTGAATCGCCACCTGCAATCTAAGCCTTTGCAACCATTGGCTATAACTCAGCCCTGTTTGCTGTTTAAATAATCTCGCTAACGTGCGGGCCGAGGCACCGACCTCCCGCTGCCAATCAACCAAAGTACGTTGCTCACTTGGATCGGCAAGCAAAGCCTCGGTAATACGCAGTAATTTTTTATCCCTAGGATAAGGTAAATCCAAGGCGACCTTAGGGGCGAGTACCATAAAATCACGGATCACCATCAAGAGCCGCATGACGCTATCCTTAAAATCGGGATCAATTAGCCCAGCCTCACTCTTCACTAAGGCATTAGCCTCTTGCAGTAATAACTGCAAAACAGGCTTCACACTCAAACAAGTACAGTCGGGTGGAAACCCGCCTATCCGGGTTTCATCCAAATACAGACTACTCAATTGCACCTGACCTAGCGCGATAACCTCATGATCGACAAAGGGAGGCACCCACACCGCTTGCTCAGGCGGCACAATGTAACGCCCCGCAGGCGTGATCACACTCAACACGCCTTGACTGGCATAAATGACCTGTCCCCAGGAATGACTATGGCGCTGCACATGTTCAAACGGCTTGAGTGTTCGCTTAAGCAACATGATGGAGGCACTTAGCCCTGCGGCGGCTAAACGTGAAGGTGCGACCTGCGTGTGCTGAGTAATATGCTGCTGGGATAAATACGTGTCAGTGACTTGATTCAAGGTGTTATAGCCCAAGGTGATTTTTATATCGAAGCTTCTTTTCGTATTATCGAGCCTCTTCCGTATAGAAGCGCCTCTTTGTTTAGAAGTACCTTTATGCAAAGAAGTGTCTTTATATCTAGACATTAAGTCAATCTATCGAGCTAAAGCCAAAGCTGCAAACGCTAACATGTCATATCAGACTGAATAAATTGGAGATGACATGAGTATCCACATGGATAAAAATCGCGTAACGCCCGTTACATTACAAAAAATGAAAGGTAAAACCCCCATAGTTGCTCTAACCGCCTATGAAAAGCCGATGGCAGAAATTATCGATCCCCATGTGGATATGATTATCGTCGGCGACTCCGTCGGCATGGTGGTTTATGGGCAAGACTCTACACTCGGGGTCACCTTAGAAATGATGATTAATCATGGTCTTGCTGTCACTCGCGGCGCAGCACATGCCTGCGTTATTATCGATATGCCCTTTGGGAGTTATCAAGAATCGCCTCAGCAAGCCTTCAAACATGCCAGCCAAGTATTAATACGCACAGGCGCGCAGGCGGTAAAACTCGAGGGTGGCGCAGAGATGCTCGACACCACTCGTTTTTTAACCCAGCGAGGGATCCCTGTAATGCCACACATAGGATTAATGCCGCAACACGTGAATCAATTGGGTGGATTTAAAACCCAAGCAAGGGATGCTGCCGCCATCGAAGCCCTCGTTAGTTTAGCGAAAGACTTTGAGCAAGCAGGCGCTTTTAGCATACTGATTGAAGGCACATCCGAGCTCGCGGCGCGCACAGTGACCGCAGGAGTCTCAATCCCAGTCATAGGCATTGGTGCCTCACCCGCCTGTGATGGTCAAGTGCTCGTGACTGAGGATATCTTAGGCTTATTTTCTGACTACACGCCTAAATTTGCTAAACGCTATATCGACTTAGGACCATTGATCACTAAGGCCTGCGCACAATATGCCCAAGAAGTGAGAACGGGTGAATTTCCAACATCGGAGCATTGCTTTGGCCTCAGTAAAACGACCAAGGTTACTGCGGATTAATTGTCTAAAGCGAAATGTTCCAGCAATCGAATAAATGATAAATCGAAATTTACAACTAATTGAGTCTACCGACTTGCTTTTTATAGGGGGGCGTTGCTTTAATAAAACTATTAAAACAATAAATTGAGTCTGAAGATTGCCTACATCAACTGCATTAGTCTTAGGCGGTGGCGGCGCTAGGGCCGCCTACCAAGTCGGCGTGCTAAAAGCACTGGTCCAGCTTTATCCACGCAATCATGGTATTCCCTTTAAAATTATTTGCGGAACCTCTGCGGGTGCCATCAATGGCACAGCTATCGCTACCCATGCCTCTTGCTTTCACCTTGGTGTCAGAAAACTCGAATGGGTTTGGCGTCATTTTGAAACCCGAAAAGTCTACCGAGCTTCGATCACCGGTGTTCTCAGCCATCTAACGAAAATGGCCCTCAAAGGCATGCAAGATGATAAGGTCAATACCGATGCAGGCAGTCTGCTCGATAATGATCCGCTAAGAGGCTTACTCAATGAGCTCATCGACTTTAAACGTATCGACCGTAATATCCGTAATGGCTCACTGACGGCGCTAAGTGTAGATGCCTCTTGTTATAATAACTCTCGCTCAGTGACCTTTTTTCAAGCCGCGAAAGAAATCGAAAACTGGACCCGTGCCCGTCGCAGTGGCGAACGTATCATGCTCAATACCGAGCACCTACTCGCCAGTTCGGCAATCCCTATGGTATTTCCATCCATTAAACTCAACCAAGCCTATTATGGTGATGGTTCAGTCCATCAGCTAGCACCGCTCTCAAGCCCTATTCATTTAGGCGCAGAAAAACTCTTAGTCATTAACTTAGAGAGCCCACACAAGCACTTTCCGATGGAACTCGAATATCACCCAAAAACAGCGACAATAGCGGGTCATCTGCTCGATACCATCTTTTCAGATACCTTAAATAGCGACCTTGAGAGACTAGAAAGGATCAATAACACTTTAAGCCTGATTCCTGAGTCAAGTCGTAACAAACTCGCCTTGCATCCGATTAAAGCCCTAGTCATCAAACCTAGCGAAGATCTCAGCAAAATTGCTGCCCGCTTCTATGATGACATGCCATGGGCCGTCAAAACCTTACTCGGCTTCATCGGCATAGACAGGCAATCAGACTCAAGTATTGTGTCCTACCTACTCTTCGAAAAAACGTATACCAGCGCTTTAATCGACTTAGGCTATAAAGATGCCATGGAAAAAATCGATGAACTTAAAGATTTCTTTTGTTTAAAATAAGCTAACGACTTAATCAGTTTCTTCACTAAAAATCATGCCAAATGGATAGATATAGCTTGAATATTAGTGCCGAAATTCAAACTTTCGCATGAGCAAGAAGATGGATTTAACATTGATAATTTTGTTTGCATCGCTTACTATGCTGTACTAGATTATCAAAAAATCATGCACATTTTTTCAAAAAGGGAATCACGATGAAAAAAACTTCACTAGCACTTATCGTTGCAATGACAGCATTCAGCTCTATGGCTGCAAATGCAGTTGAAGGCCAAGCTGCCGGTACTGGTACTGCTGCAAGCACTAGTACTGGTGTTATCGTTGCTGGTAGCGTAGCTGCTGCTGCTGCAATTGCTGGCGCAGTTGTTATCTCTAACAGTTCAGACGGTAATCCAATTACTAGTACTGGTACTGGTACTGGTACAACAACTGGCACTGGTAACTAAGCTATTGTTAGTATGCGTCTAAACAGCCGCCTTATGGGCGGTTGTTTTTTTTAGTGTTTACAAAGTTAATTTCATAACTTGCAATCTGTCTGGTACCTCTTTAAATTCGCTATTTAATCCTAATTGAGAATAAGCAACTCGGATGCGTATACATAAAAAATTACTGTCACTACTGACAATCTCGATTGTGTTAGTAAACACAACCGCTTGTAGCCAAAGAATCAGCGCACTTAACGATACTTTGAAGTTAGCCTTTATCGGTGACAAAGATACTCAATTGTCGGAACAGCAAGTTAATAATATCCCCTATGCCAGTATCTATGCTCGAATCGATGGTATTCCTCAAGCGTTTATTGTACTTGCACTTGCAGAGCCTAAGTTCACCTTAACGCTACCACCGACTCCTGCAATAACAGAGTTTAAATGGCTCTCTGCAGATAAAGCCATGTTAGTAACAATAAATGGACGATTGGTTAGGACAAGCAATCTATTAACAGGTGATTTAATTGCAGTAGAAAGCAATGATCCAGATCCTATACTCTTAGGCTTACATTTAGACAGCACCCCCAAAACATGGACTCGAACGATTGATTGGCAACCCGGATATCACTTTGGCTACCGCGTAAACTCACATTTTAGTTTTATCGCTAAAGAAAATATTCTCATCAACGAGACTCCAACCCAAGCGCTACATTACCTTGAATCAGTTTCGGTAGATAATCTCAATATTCAGTATCAAAATGAATTTTGGCTCACACCAGAAACAGGTCATGTGATTAAGAGTCGTCAAAAAATTGCCCCTAATCAGCCTTTTATCGAAATTACATTACTCAAGCCATTTGCGTCTTAGTGGAGTCCCAATGAGATCCTATTTAATGCCCTTAGCACTACTGCTCAGTTCTGTTTTAGCGGCAGTAGCTCAGGCTGAAACCCAATTGTTAGTTACAACGTCGTCAAACCAAGATGCACAAGTAGAATTACTTTATCCAACATCGATTCGTCTTGATAAAGTAGTACTGGACGGCTTACAACAACTTCAAATACATAATAAAAACAATCATAAAGAGATAACCCCCATTTATTGGTTGGGTGCAGCACTACTCGATATCCAAAACACTGCCGCTTTAGAAGCTAAGCGCAAAGAAACTCTGTCCCAACTAGCACAAATGGGTCAAGCTGCAGATGACAGCATCTATACAGCAAAGCTTGCTAAACTTGCGCAGTTTTTACGACAAATCAAGCTTGGACTGCGCGTAATGCAGCCATTACATCTTGATTTAATCAGGATAAATGACTCATACAACCCTCTAATTGATGGCCGTTTCGAACTTATCTTACCTCAGAGACCTACGACAGTACTTGTCATGGGTGCGGTAGCTAAAGCGGGAAGTTTTGAATGGCAAGTCAATAAGAATAGTAAAGACTATTTAGCGAAAGCAATTCCATTAGAAAACGCTGATAATAGCTTCATATGGATAATTCAACCAGATGGTAAAGCACTAAAACAACCAATAGCCTATTGGAATGCTCAAGCGCAAGATATTGCACCAGGAGCTGTGCTTTATGTTGAATTTTCAGACTTAATAGAAGACTACAGCACATTGAACGCCAATATTATTGAATTACTAAGGAATCGGGCTCTGTAATGAATAACGCTACCCATTCTAATCTTACGTTAAGTAAACTTTCAGCTATTGCTCTGGCTCTTTTCCCTTTATTCCATGTCCAAGCCGATGAATTTAGCTATCCTCCACTCTTAGCCTCGCAATCGGATTTTGGCGGTGTAGGATTAATGCAAATGCCTACAGGACGTATGGCTCCTGAGGGTGAGTTTAATTTTGCAACGTCTTATAACTCTGAATATCAGCATTTTTCAGCTTCTGTACAGCTTTTCTCTTGGTTTGAAACTACAGTACGATATACACAAGTACAAGATATACCCTACAGTAGTGACCCCAGTTTTAGCGGTAATAGCAAATATACAGATAAGGGGATCGACTTTAAAATCCGTCTACTTGATGAAAGCTACTGGTTACCAGAAACTTCTATTGGTATCAGAGATTTTGGTGGTACAGGCTTATTTGATGGCGAGTTTATTGCGGCCACTAAACGTGTTGGACCAGTCGACTTTACCTTAGGGATAGGCTGGGGCTATATCGGCAATAGCAGCAATTTAACCAACAAAAATGGTAGTGATAACTGCGATAGAGATACCGCCTACGGTGGCAAAGGCGGCACAGTTGATTATCAACGTTGGTTTAAAGGCTGCTCCGCTCTCTATGGTGGAGTCGAATACCAAACTCCGTGGGAACCTCTGCGAATAAAAATTGAGTACGATGGTAACGACTATTTAGCTGATATACCTGTTGTAAGAGGTAGTAAAGATATGCCACAGGACAGTAAGTTCAACTATGGTTTACTATATCGATTTGGTAACTGGGGTGATCTGCATTTAAGTTATGAACGAGGCAATACGTTAGCACTCGGTTTTAGCCTACAAACCAACTTTACTGATGTAACCCAAATTAAACGCGATCCTGCTGCAGCGAAATATAAGCCAATTCCTGCGGCACCGTTAACACATGTGCAAACAACCAATACGCCATTAGATAGTGTTAATTCTTCTGAACAAACGCCTACAATAGCCAGCGCCACCTCAGATACCACAATAGAAATCGCTGACGTTCATTTAATACAGCCACAAGAGGGCATGTTAGAAACAGCAATTAACTGGTCGAAAGTAGCACAGGATCTACAATCCATTGCGGGCTATAACAATCCTAAAATTTACCTCGACTCTGACAGCATCACTGTCGTTGGTGAGCAAACTAAGTTTCGAGATAGAAATGAAGCCCATCAAAGAGCGGCAACTATACTCGCCAACAATAGCGATCTAACTCAAATCAAAGAGTATCGCTTGATTGAAACTCATTATAACCAGCCAATTACCGAAACCCGTATTGATGCGGAAAAATTTGCGCAAGTTGCTAATTGGGGTTATCGGAATGCGAAGGTAACAGATGCAAGTCAAGTAAGTGTTCCTTCATTACCTAAAGGTCAGCTAGTCACAAACTCAGATAAAAATTGGTTAGATAAACTCAGCTTTGATGTTTCCCCCACTATGGCGCAATCATTCGGTGGCTCGGAAGGTTTTTACATGTTTAATATCGGCGTTACAGGTAGTGCAAGTTATAAATTTACCGATAACTTCGAATTTAATGGCTCTCTCTATCTTAATTTATATGATAACTACGATAAGTTTTTATACGACGTGCCACCAGATGGCACTGACTTAAAACGCGTAAGAACCTTAATCCGTCAATATGTGCACGATAACTCAATGAGAGTTAATAACCTGCAATTCACTTGGATGAACAATCTTAGCGATAATATTTCCTATCAAGCCTATGGTGGTTATTTAGAGATGATGTATGGCGGTGTTGGTACTGAGTTCTTATATCGCCCTTTAAATAGCCAATGGGCCTTTGGGTTCGATGTTAACTATGCCAAGCAGCGAGATCCCGATAGCATGTTTGGGTTCTTTAAGGACGAAAATCAATTTGACCCTCTCACCAATAGTGCGTACCGGGTTCAAACTGGAGTAATGACTGGACATGCCACTGTATACTACCAACCTGAGTGGTTACCTAATACTTTACTTAGGGTCAGTGCAGGACAATATCTTACCGAAGATAAAGGCGTAACAGTTGATTTCTCGAAACAGTTTGATAGTGGTGTTATTGTCGGCGCATTTGCGACAAAAACTAATTTGTCAGCAGAAGAATACGGTGAAGGTAGTTTTACCAAGGGATTCTATATTTCAATCCCATTCGATCTAATGACAGTTAAGTCGACGCATAGTCGTGCTTTCCTGTCTTGGATACCACTAACCCGTGACGGCGGCCAAATGCTTGGTCGTAAATATAACTTATTTGATATGACTGATGCGCGGTCACCTTGGTATACCAGACCCAGTGTAGACCCCATTAAATAGTTGGTACGCAGTTAAACCTCAAAACGGGCAAGATAATTCTTGCCCGTTTTATTTTCTGCCATTAGGACTAACTTATAATAGTAAAATTTGCACTGCCAAATTAACTCACGACTTAATAATTCCTTTTAGTACAAGCAGTGATTGGCTTTATGAGGGTGTGCTGGCGTTGCTATCTCTGGTGGATAAAATCGGTGCAGCAATTAATGGCCAATCAATGGCAAACTCAGCACTGTTCCAAGCTAAAACGATTTCATCTTCAGGATCATAATATTGGGTACATTGATAAATAACATCAGCATAATCACTAAGAACATAAAAACCGTGCGCAAAGCTGGGTGGGATCCACATTTGCAGATGATTCTCTGCCGATAGCACTCGCCCAACCCATTTTCCATAGGTGGCCGAGTCAGCCCGAATATCGACGGCAACATCAAAAATGCTCCCTGCACAGACCCGCACCAATTTACCCTGCGGTTTTTGCCGTTGAAAATGCAAGCCTCGCAGAACATTGTATTGCGAACGACTCTGGTTTTCCTGCACAAATACGGGAGGCTCAAGTCCTCTTGCAGTAAAACAAGCATCAAAATAGGATTGCCTGAACGTTTCCTTAAAAAAACCACGCTCATCACCAAATACTTGAGGTTCAAACACCAATACTTCGGCTAATTCAGTTTCATTACATTTCATCAAATACCTGCTTATCGAGTAAACCGAGCAAATACTCACCATAGCCACTCTTGAGTAAAGGCTGAGCCAATTGCGCTAACTGCTGCCCATTGATCCAACCGCAGCGAAATGCAATCTCTTCAGGACAATTGATTTTTAGCCCTTGTCGTTTCTCAATGGCAGCAACAAATTGTGTCGCCTCGGCCATGGCATCAGGCGTACCAGTATCTAACCAAGCCGTCCCACGCCCTAGAATATCGACCCGTAACTCTCCCAAAGCTAAGTAACGAGTGATAACATCGACAATCTCTAACTCGCCCCTTGCCGAAGGTAAAACCGTTTTTGCAAATGTTGCAGCTCTGCCGTCAAAAAAGTACAAGCCAGGCATAGCGTAACGTGAACGAGGCTGCAGAGGTTTCTCTTCGATAGAAAGCACTTTACCCGTGTCATCGAACTCAACAACACCATAAGCGTTAGGGTTCGCCACATGGTAACCAAAAACGGTCGCCCCAGATTGGCCTTTCCAAGCATGTTGCAAATTTACCGTTAAGTGCTGACCATAGAATAGGTTATCCCCTAGAATAAGCGCACAGGCATCACCCGCTAAAAATGGCTCGGCGATAATGAGTGCTTCAGCCAATCCCTTCGGAGAGGCTTGTTCGGCATATTGCAGCTTAAGTCCCCAATGACTACCATCACCGAGTAATGCATAAAACAGTGGTAAATCGTGGGGAGTACAAATGATCAAAATATGCCGTATATCAGCCTGCATCAAGGTGACAAGTGGGTAATAAATCATTGGTTTATCATAAATGGGCAGTAATTGCTTACAGACAACCTGCGTCATAGGATAAAGACGCGAGCCAGTACCGCCCGCCAGTAAAATGCCTTTTCTCATTGAAATATTTAGGATTGATAAGCCATGTTGAAGTGCCAAGATTGTAGCATACAAAATGTCGCGAGCAGGAAGAACAGATAACAGGGCTGTTGGCTGTTAATGCAAGAAAAACAACGCAACAGAATAGTAAACCGCAAAAGCTAAATACCATTTTGGCTCAGTAAGATTTAAATTCGTTTTTTACTTAATAAACATATAAGAAGACGCTAACCTATCTCAACCCTTACTACTTTCAGGGATCAGCATCTCAATACGTAACCCCTGATTAGGCGCTGAGAAGAGTGACACATTACCATTCAGTTTTTGTGTGATCAGATTATAAATAATCGACATCCCCAAACCTGTTCCACCACTCTGCCTTGCGGTGGTAAAAAAGGGCTCGAATGCTTTGGCTTTCACTTCATCTGACATGCCTACACCATTATCTTCATAAATCAACTTGATCTGCGAAGCCATTTTTTCAACTACTATCACAATTTGCTTATCACCGACAAAATCATCGGGAAAAGCATGACGAAAACTGTTCGCGACTAAGTTAGTGAAAATTTGTGCGATCGCACCGGGGTAAGAATCAATAAAAATATTATCGTCAAGTTCAACTTTTAAAGTGATATTTTTCTTACGCATCAAGGGTTTTAATGAACTAAATATTTGAAAAATATAATTCTTCAGATTAAAGCGCTCGCATTCAAGTATCGATTGGTCTGCAGCAGTACGCTTAAAGTTATGCACCAGTTCTGCAGCACGGGAAAGATTACGCTCAATTAAGCATAAACCATCCTGCATTGTATTGATAAAGCTGACAAATTTATCCTCATCAAGCTCGTTTTTCTCAAAGAGTCCTTTCAATAGGGATAACTCATCCAAACAATGGGTCACGGATGTGACAGCTATGCCAAGGGGGGTGTTCACTTCATGGGCAACACCAGCAACTAAGCTGCCTAAGGCCGCCATTTTTTCATTTTCAATTAAGTGCTTTTGGGTTGATTTTAAAGTCGATAATGCCGTTTCAAGCTCTGCGGTACGCAGCTCAACTTGATGCTCAAGATCGGTATTAATGAGCTTGAGCTGTTGTTGATATTCAATAATCTCTTTAGCACTCATGGCTCGACCAAAAAGGTCGGCCAGTGCCGAGGCAAAGGCCTTCTCATCCCGAGTCCATTCCCTCGCCTCGCCCTGATGTTCAGAACAAATAATCCCCACCATTTTGCCGTGGTGACGAATAGGACTATCCAACAAAGAGCTGATCTGATTCGGTTTCAGATAGGTTTCGACAAATTCTTTAGTGGCGGGATCCGTTTGCGCCTTATTGGCGACAATTGTGCGCTCATTGTCGAGCAGGCTAAAGTAATGGGGAAACTGTGCGCGAGTGAGCACTAACGCTTCTTGTGGCTGCTGATTGTCGAGTGAATAATAACAAGCGATGCTCTGATTATCCGGACTCAACAACCAAATGCCCGCCCGAGAGATCAGTAATCCCTTACAAATTGAGCTCACGATAAGTTGTGATGCTTGAATGAGATCACCCTCATCAATAACCTGAGACTTACTGACATCAAATAAAATTCGATCAAGCATTCGGGTCATAGTGGCTCATCCGGAATATGAATATGTAGGGAGGCAAACACATCTAACAAATCAAGGCTGGCTTCACATAACACAGGATCAAACTGTTTACCCGATTGCGCTAAGATGTACTCGCGCACCGCCTCAACAGACCAAGCCTCTTTGTAACTTCGCTTGGAAAGCAAAGCATCAATCACATCAACAATCGCCATCAGGCGGCCTTCAATAGGAATGTCTTCCTGCGATAGCCCACGGGGATAACCTTGCCCATCCCAACGTTCATGGTGAGTATAAGCAATTCTAGCGCCCATTTTGGCAATGATACGATTTGAGCCAACCAACAGGTTATAACCCTTCTCTGCGTGGGTTTGCATAATCGCCCATTCCTCGGCATCGAGTTTACCGGGCTTATGCAAAATACTCTCAGGGATACCAATTTTGCCTACATCATGAAGAGGCGCCGCATAACGAATAGTTTCGATAAAGTCTGCCTTCATACCAATGGCAATCGCGAGCATTTCTGTCATGCGGGCTACGCGGCGCACATGGGCTCCAGTCTCCTTACTGCGCTGCTCAATGGCATCTCCAATGATTAAAATTAGCTCCCTTTGTGTCTGCTGCACATTTTCGCGGCCCGATAAGTTCTCAAAGGTTAAGCTCACATTTGCCGCAAATAGCTCAAGAATGCTGACTTGAAAATCCGTTAACTTAGTGTTGTGTTGTAAATAGAGAATACTGGTGACATGTCCACTAAGCTCATAAAATCCAACATAAATATTGTCACGGATCAGCGAAGTTTTTAGTGCTATCGCTTCAATAATATGTTCCCGCACATCCCCTGGCAGAGTCTCAACGCTTCCACCTTCAAAGTAACTGATCATATCTCCCGTGGCGGCCAGCAGATTCATTTGAGTATCGAGGTAAAGGTCTTGATGATAACTCGTGAGATAAAGAGCCGAGCTTTCAAGATTGAGCAGTTGCAAGGTCTGTTCGAGCACTGCACTACCAAAGTTATGCAATGTATGGCTCTTAAGTACAGAGGTGGAAGCAGCAATCACTTTCTCCATCCCCTTTTGGCTTTGCTCGATAATTTTTATATCGCGATAGGAGCGCAATGAGGTGTACACACAAGACTTAAGCCGAGCCGCGGTGAGCTCTGTTTTAGCTTTATAATCATTAATGTCAAAATCCCGAATAACTTGCTCTTCAGGTGCTTGCCCCGGCTGACCCGTACGTAAAATGATGCGGGTACTGTGGTTATTTAATTCAGTGCGAATTTTTTGGACTAGCTCTAAGCCTGCATGATCGGTTTCCATGACGACATCAATAAAGGCCAAGGCGATATCTGATTCCGTTTGAAATAATGTCAAACCTTCAGCAGCGCTGTAACAGGAGTAGAACTGCAAGACTCGATTATCTAAGGTCAGATTTTTTAACGCAAATCGAGTGACATCATGGATCCCAGGTTCATCATCAATAATGGCCACCTTCCAAATGCCTTGTTTAGGCTTATGGGATGTATCTTCGATAACATCAGCACTTTTCTTAAATAACGCCACAAAACCACCATTAACCATGAATAGTTACGTTTTAGTATAGATTCAATCTTAAAAGTGACTAGTTTCAAAGGATAAATTATCATCCCATTAATTACCGCTTAGGACAAACAACTAACATACTGGCCACTTAAAATCCACACAAACACAACTTAAGTTATTGTTATAAAAATAGAAATGGCAAATATTAGCCTAACCTAGTCTTGGCGGGTATGATGAGTGCACTTAATGCATAATTCCCAAAATTTCTATTGGAGCTACTATGAAAAAATCACTATGTTACATCGCACTGCTGGCTTTATTCACCACGGCTTGCTCAGAAGCCCCAAAAGAAGAAACGGCAGTCAATACAGCCCAAGCTCAAACAGAAGCGGCAAAATCCGTCCCAGTAGGTGATACCAGCCAGAACTCGCTCGATTGGGCAGGTAGTTATGAAGGCGTATTGCCTTGCGCCAGTTGTGAAGGAATGCAAACCCTAATCACTTTGCAAGCTGATAATAGCTTTGTTCAAGAAACAGTTTATTTAGGTAAAGATGAAAAGATTTTAAAACTGATGGGCAAAGTGACATGGGACGAACTGGGCCAGAAAATCACCCTAGAAGATGGTACACAATATTTGGTCGGTGAAAATCAGTTGATCATGTTAGACACTGAAGGCAAACGGATCACCGGCGAACTTGCTGCAAATTATGTGTTGAAAAAGAAAGGTCTATAAAAGCAGAGCTGGCAGCTAGCACTCAGCTGCGGTATTAGATTATGAATAACGGCGGCTTTGTACTTAACGTAAGAGCAAAGCCTCCGTACCGTTATCCATAAGTCACACAGAAATGTTCTGCAATCGCAAAGCCATGCTTTAGAAGTTGTGAAGCTAAGAAAGGCGAATCAAACCTTCTTAACCAATAAAGAGGTGATTTTGAATAACAGCATACAACTGATCCGCTATCAAGATTGCCCATCAACGCCATGGAAAAATGGTGGTGGAAGCACAAAACAGCTACTCATTTCCCCCATCAATGCCGAACTTACTGAATTTGATTATCGGATCAGCATTGCAAGTATTAGCAGCAACGGACCTTTTTCATCATTTATCGACATAGACAGGCAACTGCTCATTCTGGAAGGTGATGGTGTTGAACTCAGCATCAATAGTCATGAAGGGACAAAACAGAGAAATGGCCTTGGAGCTGGAGAAAAGATACCGAGAGATACAGATATAACTGAATATAAGCGACTCACGCCCGCTGATAACCCATTCTGCTTTGCTGGTGAAACCTCAATAACAAGTCAATTATTAGGCAGTAATGTTATTGATTTCAATGTCATGACCAAACGCGGCGCATTTAAAGCGCATACGCAAAGGCTTAGCTTTGATGACATATTTATCGAAGAACAGATTGCAACCTCAAACAACGATCCAAATGAACTGCAAAAAACTGAAGCTTACGTCCCTATCATCCAAATACTCTGCTGCTTAGATACCATGACATGGGAGCACAATGGCAAGCTTATCAAGATCATGCCCTATGATATTCTCGTTTTCCAACAAGGCGATGGTATAAGGTTAAAATCAACAAGACCAAGTCGACTACTTAAAGTGTCTATTACTGCCAGTTCTCTATAACAGTATTTGCAGGTTAAGTTCCAATATTACTCAATTGACGCGTTAAAATACCGAGCTACTATCCACTCGACAGTTTTTCTGAGCCCAGAATCGAAGGACTCTAATGGTTGCCAACCAAGTTCTCGCTGGATCTTGCTCGCATCAATGGCATAACGCACATCATGCCCAGGTCTGTCTGTAACATGTTCTATCAAACCTCGAAAACCAATACCATTAATAACAAAAGCTTGCGGATGAGTGGGTACTAACTCTTCGAGTAAATCGCAAATTTGGTAAACAACCGCTAGATTGCTACGCTCATTAGCCCCTCCAATATTATAGGTCTCCCCGACTCTGCCCTGTGTTATAACAAGAAACAAGGCACGCACATGATCATCTACATATAACCAATCACGTACTTGCTGACCATTACCATAGACAGGTAACGGTTTTCCGGCCAATGCATTATTAACCATCAAAGGGATCAATTTTTCAGGGTATTGAAAAGGCCCATAATTATTGGAGCAGTTAGTGATAACTATCGGTAAACCGTAGGTGCGATGCCATGCCAGAACAAGATGATCCGCCGATGCCTTGCTGGCTGAGTAAGGAGAGCTAGGATCATAGGCTGTAGTCTCAGAAAAGAATCCTGTAGCCCCTAAGGAACCGTAAACCTCGTCGGTGGAAATATGATGGAATCTAAAAACTTTTTGCTTATCCGCATTCAAACTTTGGAAATAGCAGCGGCACGCCTCAAGCAATGTATAAGTACCCACTATATTGTTTTGGATAAATTCAGCAGGCCCATCAATTGAGCGATCAACATGGCTTTCGGCCGCTAAATGCATCACCACATCTGGACGATAATCCTGAAATACGGCATCTAATTTCGCTCTATCGCAAATATCAGCCTGAATAAAATGATAGCGCTCACTACCGGCAATTTCGGCCAAAGCATCAGAATGACTGGCATAGGTTAACTTATCGAAATTGATCACTACACACGTCGTTTGCTCAATCAGCATACGGACCAAGGCAGAACCGATAAAGCCAGCCCCACCCGTAATCAATATTCGCATATCACTCACCCAAAAAAGTAAAAGGTTAGAAAAACAAAAGCCAGAAAGTATACAAATTTCTGGCTTGAAAATTCAGCATATTAAGATCTGAATGGACACTAGCGCCATTAGGCTTTACAGACTCCAGATCTAAGTAGCTCGGACCGCATCTGCGATATATTCAGCTTGAGTCTGCGTCATAATCTTATCGGTAGATTCGACCATTACGCGAATAAGCGGCTCTGTACCAGATTTGCGCAACAACACACGCCCTTGGTCACCTAAGAGCCCTTCAACCTTAATCACGGCTTGCTGAACGCTACTTGCCGCTAAAATGCTATCAGCATTAGCGGTGGCTAAACGTACATTAATTAACACTTGAGGAAGTTTAGTCATGCCAGCTTTTATCTCAGACAAACTCTTCTGGGACTCTAATATAGCTTTAAGTACCTGTAAGGACGCAACAATGCCGTCTCCTATTGAAGCATGTTGTAAGCTCAAAATATGTCCAGAACCCTCTCCGCCAAGTTGCCAACCTGTATATTTAAGTTGCTCAACAACATAGCGGTCGCCCACTTTAGCGCGAACAAAAGGGATATCCATCTGCTTAAGCCCAAGCTCTAAACCAAGATTTGACATTAAGGTACCAACCACGCCACCAGTCATTTCGCCTTTTTTGTGGGTGGCATGCATGAGCAAGGATGAATAAAAGTAATGAGAAATTACTCGCCTTGCTTCGAACACAGTCGGATACCAAAAACTTATTGGCATACAACTCCCTTAAAACCGTGCTTTTTAAATACCACAAGAAAACTAAGAAACTAGCGGAACAACTTTATTTTGCCCATCAACAGCACTTAATTTTTTCTTTTGCTGCCACACTAAATCACATATCCCGTCTGTTGGGTTAAAACCTGTTGGTGCTGACAGTAAGATTTCTCGTATAGCTTCATGGTTAAACTCATGACAAGCTTTATCTAAGCGATTAAGAATAACTTCTAGCTCTTTCCAAGAAAGATAGCTTTCATTGGCAGTCATAATACGTTCATGCTCAGTGCCAGTTACATCATCACCAATTAGTAATTCTTCGTATAATTTTTCACCAGGACGTAATCCACTAAACTCAATGGCAATATCACCATCAGGATTGAGTTCATCCTTCACTTCAAAACCGCTGAGACGAATCATTTTTGCCGCTAAATCGACAATTTTGACGGATTTCCCCATGTCCAGCACAAACACATCACCACCTTTACCCATGGCCCCCGCTTGGATAACTAACTGAGAAGCTTCCGGAATTGTCATAAAGAAACGGGTAATTTCACGGTGAGTAACAGTAACAGGTCCCCCATTGGCAATTTGCTTACGAAATAAGGGCACCACAGATCCAGAAGATCCTAATACATTACCAAAGCGAACCATGCAAAAACGGGTTTGATGTGTTTCTTTAGATAACGCTTGAAGTGCCAACTCTGCCATACGCTTAGTCGTGCCCATGATATTAGTTGGTCGTACAGCTTTATCCGTCGAAATTAATACAAAAGTTTCAACCTTAGCTGCAATCGCTGCACGAGCAGTATATAAAGTACCAAAGATGTTATTACGCACACCTTCAACGACATTGTGCTCCACCAATGGCACATGCTTATAGGCTGCAGCGTGATACACAGTTTGGACTCTAAACGATTGCATTACTGCTTGAACACGATTTTCCCGTTGTACCGAGCCCATGATCGGTAAAATTTTAACATCAAGTTCTAACTCAAAAGCTGTCGCTGAAAGTTCGCGCTCAATCGTATACAAGGCAAACTCAGATAACTCAAATAGCACTAATTTTTTAGGTGACTGTTTTAATATCTGTCGACATAACTCAGAGCCAATCGAGCCGCCAGCTCCCGTGACCATCACTACTTTATTGCGGATATTGGCAACCATTAAATCGCAACGGGGAGTAACTGCATCACGACCTAACAAATCATCGATTTCGACTTCTTTAATATCGCTATAAAGCTTATTACCACTCACCAGATCAGCCATTGCAGGTAAGGTTAATACTTGTACAGCCAAAGGTTCAAGCTTGACTAAAATCTCTTGGCGACGAGAGCGAGAAGCACTTGGCATAGCCAGCAATACCTTTGTAGCAGCTTTTTGTGTGATGAGTTTTTTTATAATAGAAGGCGAATGAACATTCACACCTTGAATTACAGTGCCATGCAGGGTTGCATCGTCATCAACAAAGGCAAAGGGATAATACTCATGGCTTTGAACAAGTGAAGTTACCAATTGTCGACCACTCACACCAGCACCATAAATAATCACAGGTTCACCAACGCGCTTTAGGCCAGACCCCACTAACGAGCGTACCATAGCGCGAGTTCCACCAACAAATACCAAGGCAAAAGCAGCGTAAATAATTGGTACAGTACGGGGTAAATTAGCCTCAGAGTAATATGCAATTATCAGTAGGCAAATTGTAGAGGCAAAGACGCCAAACAATATTGCACTTAAGGCTTGCAGCCCCATATAGCGTAATACTGCTCGATATAAACCTAATTTAACAAAGCAAATAATACTCAAAGGAACAACGACTGCTAGCAATGCCCAGTAAGACCCATTAGCAATTACGCTAACATCATCTACTCGGACCAATATTGCAGCCCAGAAAGCAAAACACAAGAAAACCGAGTCAACAACAACACCTACCATACGTTTGTGAGTACGTTTTAAGCGGAACAAGCCTTGCAAAAACTCCATTTTCGCTCCCCCAAATAATTTTCGACAACCTAAAAAATGAACACCCCAAAGCGTCCTATGTGCAAAGATTTTTCGGAATATCACAATAGGATACTTACCAGTATCACTATTCATTAGCCCAAGTAAGATTACACAAGTTTGAGCATTATAGCATCCCAATAACAACAACCAAACTCAAGTAACCAACAGACCGTTTCCATAAGTAAAAAATCACCCATTAACCTTAGCATGATGATAAATCCGTCAAGACAATTCTCTCAGGAAAATCAACTAATGAGAACGAACTGCAAAATACTAATAAAATACTCAAAGCGCTAGTAAGATGTTTAAATGGATAAATTTATTCACATAAAATCATCTATAAAAGGAATTCATTTTAATCTGACCCAAACAAATCTCGCGTATAAACTTTATCGGCAACATCGCGAATTTCATCAACCATTCTGTTGGACACAATAACATCGCAGCTGGATTTAAACTCATCTAGCGACCTAATCACTTTAGAGTGAAAAAACTCATTCTCTTTCAACACAGGCTCATATACAACAACCTCAATTCCTTTTGCCTTTAAGCGCTTCATAATACCTTGGACACTCGATGCTCTAAAATTATCTGAACCCGATTTCATAATTAATCGATAAACACCAACACACTTAGGATTGCGCTTAAGAATTGAATCTGCGATAAAATTTTTACGAGTTGTATTTGATTCAACAATCGCATTGATGATATTATTCGGTACATCAGCATAATTAGCTCGCAGTTGTTTAGTATCTTTAGGTAAACAATAACCACCATATCCAAATGAAGGGTTATTATAGTGGTTACCAATACGAGGGTCTAAGCCAACACCTTCAATAATTTGACGTGAATCTAAACCATGAGATTCAGCATAAGAATCTAGCTCATTAAAGTAAGATACTCGCAGAGCTAAATAAGTATTAGAAAATAGTTTAACGGCTTCAGCTTCCGTTGAATCTGTAAATAGTACATCAATGTTATTTTTAATTGCACCTTCAACTAATAGGTTAGCGAATACTTTACCACGTTCAGACCGTTCACCAACGATAATGCGTGACGGATGCAAATTATCATACAGCGCTCGACCTTCACGTAGAAACTCCGGAGAAAATATTAGATTATCGATTTTTAGTTCTCGTTTAATACGGTCAGTATAACCAACTGGAACAGTCGACTTAATTACCATTACAGCATTAGGATTAATCGACATAACTTCTCGAATTACCGCTTCTACCGAAGAAGTATTGAAATAATTGGTCTTAACATCGTAGTCTGTTGGTGTAGCTATAACGACATAATCAGCATCTTTGAACGCTAATTCTTTATCTAAAGTTGCTGTAAAATCAAGATTTTTATTAGCTAAGAACTCCTCAATCTCCACGTCAACAATTGGTGATATCCCGTTATTAAGCATCTCAACTTTTTCAGGAATAATGTCAACAGCTACAACTTTATTATACTGCGCTAATAACATAGCGTTTGATAAACCGACATAACCTGTTCCGGCAACCGCAATTTTCATATTCATTTCCGATTAATAATTTTTAAAAAGGTATCAAGTATAATTTTGAAATCAGAAAAAATGCCATTTTTATTTACGTAATCAATATAAAACTTTTGCTTAATAGGCAATATATGTTCAACATATGCAATTTTAGGATCATCATAACTAGCCAAAATATCATTTTCATCTACCATTTCAATAGATGCTCTATCTGTAATCCCAGGTCTTACAGATAGAATAATTTTTTTTTCTGCTTCAGGATAACAATCTATAAACTCTTGGACCTCAGGTCTAGGGCCAACTAAACTCATAGTCCCAATGATAACATCGATAAGCTGAGGCAACTCATCAATTTTAAACTTTCGTAAAAAAATGCCTGAACGAGTCACTCGCGCATCATTCCCTATCGTCAAACGACCGACAGATTCTGAATTCACCACCATAGTTCTAAATTTATGAATACGAAATGGTACTTCATTTCTTCCAACTCTGATCTGGCGAAAAAACACAGGCCCCTTTGAATCAAATTTGATCCATATTGCAACAATTAAGAACAAAGGAAGAAGCAAAAAAAGCCCAAAAGATGCACATACCAAATCAAAAAATCTCTTAGTCATTTATGAGTACCTGCCTAACCGCTGCAACAACTCGTAGTAAATCATCATCTGTCATCTTTGTGTATAAAGGCAGAGTGACTTCGGATTCAAAAATACACTGTGCTACAGGATACATCTCGGGTGTCAAATTATAAGTATCGCGCCAATAAGGATGGAGATGTAAAGGGATAAAATGCACAGAACAGCCAATTCCTAACTCCGCCATTTTCTCAATAAAGTGGTCCCTGGATACTAGGACTTCATCTTTAAGTCTAATAGGGAACAAATGCCAGGCATGAGAGCAACCTTGTATTGGCAATGCTGGCAAATCTATTGGTAAATCTTTAAGCGCTTCATAATAGTACTCAGCCATTCTCTGCCGTTTAACCTGAAAAACTGGAAGCTTCAAAAGCTGGTGTATACCAATTGCCGCTGAAATATCCGGCATATTATACTTATAACCTGGTGCAATAACCTCATAAGACCATGCTGGTTTAGTTGAAGTATAACGGTCAAAAGCGTCACGACTAATACCGTGCAAACGCATTACCTTACAACGTTTGGCAATTTCTTGATTTGTGGTAACAACCATACCACCTTCACCTGTTGTCATTGTTTTATTTGCGTAAAAACTAAACACAACCACATCACTATCCAAAGTCCCAATAAGTTTACCTTTGTAAATAGTTGGCAAAGCATGTGCAGCATCTTCAATTACTCTAATCCCATGCTTTTTTGCAACCTGAATAATTGGATCCATATCACACGCTAAACCAGCAAAATGAACAGGCACAACAGCCTTTGTTTTATGTGTTATTGCTCTTTCAAAATGTGCTGCAGTCATATTGAAAGTGTGTTCATCTACATCAACCATTACAGGAGTCGCCCCCAAATAACGCACAATCTCAGCGGTTGCAGTAAATGTATAGGTCGGAACAATAACTTCATCACCAGGACCAACACCTACAGCTTCAAGTGCTAAATGCAATCCTGAAGTAGCAGAATTAACTGAAATAGACTCAATTCCATTACCACCCAAAAATGAAGTAAAAGCTTCTTCAAAACGCTTAGCTTTAGGCCCTGTTGTAACCCAGCCAGAACGTAATGAATCGACAACTTCGTTGATCTCTTCATCACCAATTTCCGGCAAAGCAAAAGGTAAAAAATCCATCATAAACCTCTATTTCCTATTTATTTAGTCTTTTAAGTACGCCATTAAATGCATAATACATAAAATTAATAAGTCGATTATACCAAGAGATAGAATCTACACTCCAATACAGCTTGAAAGTACGCCAAGCGATCTTGAATTTATTGCCACTGATCTGGCCATTTCTTATACGATAATATACTAAAATCTCATCAATTCCCTCAGAAAAAAAACCTCGTTCTAAAAGGGTCAACCAAAGCTTAGTATCTTGTCTCGTTCTCATAGAGTTAAACTGAATATTACCGACAAGTCTTCGGTTAATCAAAGACGTAGACATGCCAATTTCAGTGTTGCGCATGTAAGATCCCAAATCAACAATAGGGCTTACGTTCATTTTCCCTGCGATACGATTACCTGCCTCATCGATAAATGCATAACTTGTATGAATTATTGCACTATTATTCATGGTCATATGTGCTATTTGTATTGATAACTTTGTAGGTAACCAAATATCGTCAGCATCAAGGAACGCAATTTTCTCAGCCAAAGCTTCTTTAAGACCGCGATTACGGGTAACTCCAGCACCTGAATTCGTTTGATTTGTGAATATTTTTATATTAGGCAGACTCCCATACTTTCTCTGCAAATATTGAAACGTTCCATCAGAAGAACAATCATCAACTACGATTAATTCCCAATTGGTATAAGTTTGATTTATGACGGATTCAATCGTCTCGTCAACAAAACTCTTTGCATTATATACGGGTAAAACTATTGAAACCTCTGGCATCATATTCTCATATAATTTAGTGGTGATTAAGTGCTCTTGCTGCTGCTTCTGCTTGTAAAGTAGATGGAGACGTTTCAAGCAGACTACGTGCATTATGAAAAATCAGAGTAGGTGCCGTTACAGCAAAAATGAACAATACTCTAACCAATACTTTCTGCTTAAATCTTGTCTCAATAAGCAAGGTAAGAGGAACTAAAGATAATAATAATGATAACATTCCGACACGTTTACTTTGTGCCCCACCTAATATAAAGACAGACAAAAAGATCAAAAAAAGAAAATAAAACATCATATATAAATAACTTGCATACTTAGAAGCATATTCTTTTAAATTGAAATTAAATCTAGTAATAACAACATAAATAACAACAACCAACAAATAAATAGTCAAATATAAATACGGAGGCAAGTCTCCAGTATTTGAATCAGACTTTGTGCCAGCAGCTATTGGCAGCAATAAAAACACACCAAAGCACGACACTAAAAAAAACAAATTAAACTTTTTTTGGTTTTGACTAATAAAAACCAAAGGCGAAAACAACAAAGAAACATTATGAGTCAGCGTCGCAAGCAATAAAACAAAAAAACGATACCTATACTTCGCCCCTGTAAAAGCCAAGGATAGTAATAAAATCAAAAAACCACTGGCAATAAATTGTCTAAATACATTTTGCATACCTAAAACAGTAGGAAAAAATAAAAAGAAAACAAAAGGAAAATACCTAGGCAGATTAAGTTTACCACAAGAAATCAGTAACAAACCTATAAATATAAGATCATAGAAAATAAAGACAAAAAATTCTGAACCCGTTAATTTAAACAAATAACGCGAACCAAGCCAATAAATAGGCTCTTTCAAATAGTATATTGAAAAACTATCGACTTTCAAGAATTCAGAATAATTCCCAATATCAGCATCAAAGCCAGCCAACCTTACTACTACAGAATATGATATTAATAAAAAAAAAGAAATTAAAAAGTACAAGACCTTATTTAACTTAATTAAGCTCAATACGAGAGCAAATAAGAACAATAGCAAAAACAAAAACATTTCCAAAGTCATAATTCACCAAATAAAATCAACTTCTATGACTAAATTGTCGGCTATAAAAATAAAGAACCAAAACTAAAACAGAATTCGATATTAACATAGAATGAGAAACACTTAAGAGTGATTTAGAGCTTGAGTAAAACAACCAGAGAACATAAACGAATGAGGCAATGACACTCATAGTTGCTATAACTTTAGTTTTGCCATGATAAAAAAGATAATTAACTAAAGCCAAATAAGGGATCAACAATATGAACCCAGAAGAGAAAATAGGGATGAAAACTCTAGCTTCTTCGAACTCAGTACCTAACAGCCATCCAAGGAAACCAATTGGAACTAACTTAATTAAAAAAAAGTATGTTACTGGCAAAAGAGATAATGAATAAATGACAAACTTATTTAAATGCGAAAAATTAACCCTCTTATTTTTTAATGCACTAAAATAATAAGGAACAATTGCTTTATTCAAAGCCATAAGAATAACAAAAATCACAGATGAAACTTGATAAGCAACTGCATACTTCCCCAAAACATCAGATGAATATGAATTATAAACAACGAACCGGTCAAATTGACCCTTTACTAAAATACTTAATTGATGAATTATAAGCGGTATGCCAAACGAAATTAAATAAAAAAACAACTTCGTAGTCACTTTAAATTTAAAGCCAGAGCTAGTTATCTTTTTAAGTGTATAAATTGAGGAAATAAACACAGAAAAAAGAGAGCATAATATTAAAGAAAATAACACTGTTCTTATTGAAACATCCCAAAACTCAAACAGCAAATAAGTAAATAAGAAATACGAGAAACTATATATAAACTGCAATATAAAATATTCTTTTGCATCTTTTTTGCATTGTCTAATGGTAAGTTGAACCGTAAAAACAAATTGCAAAAAACTAATCAGGGCACAAACAGCTAAAAGTAAATAATTAAATGCAATGGATATTACTAAAAAAAATATAAGTATAAAAAAAGAAAATATATAACTTGTAAAAACTAAAGAATCTAAATTTCTAGTACCATATCTAAAATAATATCTAGAAATAGCACCCTCTTGGCTGAAACCAATAAAGATGACAAAAATGGATATATAAAGTTGATATATTGATAACTCACCAAAACCTGAAGACTCCAATTTTCGAGTTAAATATGGAAGCATCATGAATGGTATTGATTTTGATATCAACTCCCCCAATAGATATATTGCACTATCCTTAATTATCTTCATAAACCAAAATACTTATTCATAATTCACTACTAGAGGATAACAAAATACTATTAACTTCAGCAATTTTTTTTAAAACAACTACAGAATCCTCTCCAATTAATTGATCAAAGTATTTAGCATTTAATTGTAATTTTTTCAATGAATTTGAATAATCACACTCACAATAACTAAAGCAACTAATATCAATGGCTATATCATTCTCTACAAAGTCGAAAAAATCAATTGTATCTGGTTCTATATAAAGTAAAGGCAACACATTATTCCGAAGTGCATCAAGTACAATACCAGAAGAAACAGTTATCAAATATCTTGATCTAGATAAAAAGTCAAAAATATTGTTGCTAGAATCAGAAATTAAAACACCCATTATTTTACAAAGATTCAAAATTTGTTTCCTGTTTGTCTGTTGACGATGAAGACGAATATAAAAAACACAATCGACAGGAAATTTATTTTTTGCACTTAAAATTAATTCTTTTAAACCATCAATACTTAAGGTGTCATTAATAGCAATATTTACTCTATTTTCAATCACCCTCATCTGATTATGCTCTTTTAAATTAACCAATCTGATTGCGCCAGTAATATAAGGAGTACATTCTTGTAATGGTGAAATAGAGTTATAAACATCTAAAGACTGCTTTCCATCTAAAAAAGCAATATCAAAAACATTGATATCGGGAAAGAACTTACTAACAGAGCTATGTTGAATATAAGCTGTCTTAATATTAAACTCTTTAGCTGCCAATATTATAGATCTAATTTCAGGACTATGATCATTAGCAACAAATATTAATCCAGGTCTATTTTTCAAAAAAAAACAATAGAACTTTACATAATAAAATAATGCTAAAATCATTTTATCCCCTGATGAAGAAAATAGTTTTTTAGTTGTTAAAAAACCAACATCAAAAATAGAGATAACAAATAAATATATATATATAAAAGGTAAAGCCATAGAGGACTTCCACAAATTTAAAGTGGAGAAGTAGTCTGCATCAAGTCCTTTAGTCAATGTTACACTAAGTATTTTATTACCATCACTAACGGCATCTATAGATTTTTTTTGATTTAGAGTTGAATATATCGACAAAATAGAACCGTCATCCACACATTTAAGCTCTTGCATTTTAGATGCAAGAAATGAATTTTTTATAATATAACGTATAGGCAACAATGATCTTAAAAAGACACTATAGAAAAATTGTTTTTTCGCTATAGTGCATTGAAAAGCTAATTCACCACTATTATTGCATGTTAATATTTGATTACTGCTTTTAGATATATAATAATACTTCAAAATAAAACAGAAAAAATTTTTAAATAATTTAATTTTCATTCTAAGAAATCACATTAAGTAAGCAATATTATATAATATTGCTTTTAAATAACTCTTAAACACTACCTGACAGGTATTAATTTAGCTTTCAGAGCATTCCGACAATCATCTGGAGTGTAATCAGTAAAATGAAATATACTTGCTATACCGATACCAGAAATTTTAGTTTCAGCAACTAATGCTGCATCAATTGGGCTACTTACACCTCCTGCATAAATAACAGGTATAAATACAGAATCGGAAACCAATTCAGCAAGATGAATATTTGCACCAATCATAGTTCCGTCACGACTAACATTATTTACTAATATTTCACCTGCACCAAGTTTTTCTACCATTTGAATCCATTCAATTAAATCAAGATCCCTTAGAATTACACCTTTATTGTAGATGTAAAAATTACCACCATCCTCAATAACATCAATAGATACAACTACGCATTGCGCGCCAAAAATATCCGATGCTTCTTTTATAAAATCAGGATTTTCTAAAGCATAACTATTAATAGATATTTTATCCGCACCTTTAGCAAGTAAATCTCGAATATCTTTTATGGTTCTAATGCCACCACCAACAGTAAGCGGCATAAAGCACTCTTGTGCAATTTCAGCAATTGTAAATTTATCAATCGACCGCCCTTGCTTTGATGCATCAATATCCAACAAAACCAACTCATCGACATTACGGGTATTATATGTTTTGGCTACTGTTATAGGACTACCTAAGTTACGTCTAACATTAAAATTAATTGTTTTTAAAACTGAAAAACCATCAAGTAAAACAATTGGTATTATTCTCTTTCTCAACATAATTCGATAAAATTCCGTAAAAATTGAATGCCCACTTGCTGACTTTTTTCTGGATGGAATTGTGCTCCATGTATATGTTCTTTATTAACGTAGGCTACAATATTTTCTCCATAGTTAGTATAAGCTATTTTAACATTTTCATTCTCTGATATTCTCATCGCGTAACTATGAACAAAATAAAAACAGCTGTTGTCATTAATATTTTGAAAAATTGGTATATTATTAGAGTAAACGTCATTCCAGCCCATATGTGGGATAATTAATGTTCCATTTAAATTATCGATACGCTCGACTGTAGCATTAATAAATCCAAGTCCCATTGTACTTCCACCTTCAACGCCTAAGGTAGCCAATAATTGCATGCCTACACAAATCCCGAGTACTGGTACTTTATTTATTAATACATGCTCATTTAAAGCTTCCGCAAAACCTGATTTATGCATTTTTTGGGCCGCGGCAGAAAAACTGCCGACCCCTGGAAGAATAATTTTACTGGCACCAATTAGTTGCTCTGGTAATGTAATTAATTCAAAATCAACTCCAATATGCTTAATAACTTTAATTACACTACCAATATTGCCAACTTCTAGATCAACAATTTTAAGCATTTAATTATCCTGGGAAGTATTTTCTGATTAAATTTCCATGAGAATCTTTACAGAGCTCGCCAGTATCTTCATTCCGTTCAAATATCATTTTATTTGTAAATCTATCTAAATTACTTAAAAACTCAGCTTCTGTTATATCTAAATAGGTTAAAAAGTCAGGAACATATTTCCATGGAATAGTTCCTTCAGAAGACTCTTTCAAAGCTTTTATACCTTCTTCACGAGTCATTCTTCCAGCTCTTATTTCGATACAGATTTGATCTGTTGCTCTACCATAACCATATTTAATAAATTTCATATAATCATGTAGACCACCTATCCATTTACAATCTAGATTTTCAATATCGTTAAAAGCACCTTCAATTGGACCGTCAGGATTTTTATTCCAGCCTAAGCTACAACATAAATCGACATTACGTTTTGAATCCCACTTTTCAAAATAACCCAAAAATAGGCCTGTTACGCCTACACGGTTTACATCTTCATCACTTGGATATAGCAGCGTTTGAATATTTTTCAATTCAACACCATCATGGACTACATCAGATAATCGATGCCCGCTCATTTGGAATTGTTCAAGCCAATTACGGTCTAAAAAGTTATTTTCTTTTTTAGTAGCGGGCCCGCCATATTCAAATTGCGAATTTTCACCCCAAATCAGTAATGGAATATTATAATTAACAGCAACACGAACTGGTGCAGTAAAAATGCCGATATGCTCAGGCCAACAACAATCACCTAGTTTGAAAAAACCGATTCTAACTAACTCTTTATAATGTTTTCTATTACCAGAAATTTGTATTAGATCAAAACCTTGGTCACGTAAAAAGTTTAAATTTTGAATGCCAACTGGAGTTAATTCACAAGGAGTATGAGTAACGCATAATGGATTCATTCCATACTTATCTCGCATGGTGATCGCCTGATAACAGCTATCTTTTCCACCACTAACTGGAATAATACAATCGTATTCACTTCCATCTTTGCTTCGATATTTATCTAATATTGCTTTAAACTCTTCATCACGCTTAGACCAATCGATTGTTACATGTTTGTCTACAGCGGAATGGCAAGCGTCGCAAACACCATCAGTAAATACTTGCTCAGGTCTAGTAGCTGGCATAATACATTTTTTACAATATTGCATATCTTTCCTTAAAACGATTCAACTATAAATTAATTTTTGGCGATAAATTCAGCTTGAAGTGCTGTACCTTTTTCGACGAACCTGGATGCTTTTTTACCTAAAATATCCTCTAAAAATTTCGGCGCCATACCAAACCCAGGACGAATACTACGTACGTTATTCATTGTAAAGGCTTCACCCACATTAATGTCTTTAACAACATAAAGCGAACGACGAAATTTCACGTTACCTTTTTCAGCTTCGGTACGTTCATAGTTAACTTGCCCCATAGCCTGCCATGCTGTTTTAGCATCTTTGCATAATTGAGCTAATTCAAGTGGCTCTAATGAGAAACTATCATCTGCACCACCACCGTTACGGTCCATAGTCACATGTTTTTCGATCAGACAAGCACCTAATGCAACAGAGGCTACTGCCGTTGCATTATCAATAGTATGATCTGATAAACCTGATAACACTTCAAATCGCTGGGCAATGTCTGCAATTGTTTTTAGATTATATTGGTCTGCTGGAGCGGGATAGCCACTAACACAATGCAATACAACTAACTCTTTACATCCGTTATCACGAGCAGTTTTAATCGCTTCAGCAATCTCTTCTTTATTGGCCATGCCAGTAGACATGATCATCGGTTTACCGGTTTGCGCCACGCGCTTAATTAATGGCAAATCAATCAATTCAAAAGAAGCAATTTTATATGCTGGTGCATTGAGATCTTCTAATAACTCCACCGCAGTAAAATCAAACGGCGAACTAAATATAGTAATGCCTAATTCTTTAGCTTTTTCAAATAGAGGTTGATGCCATTCCCATGGCATATGAGCGCCTTTATATAGTGCATACAGACTTTGCCCATCCCATAAACCACCACGAATTTGAAATTCTTCTGAATCGCAGTCCATGGTAATTGTTTCATGGGTGTAAGTTTGTAACTTTATAGCATTTGCACCAGCCTTTTTCGCCTCTTCCATAATTTGAAAAGCACGGTTTATGTCACCATTATGGTTAGCTGATAATTCAGCGATGATATAAGGTGGATAATCGGGCCCAATCTTACGGCCGTCGATAGTGATATACGGGTTCATAATAATCCTATTTCATTCGGTGGCGAATAAATTCTTGTTGGGAAATTCGTTGATAATTCGCTTTTTCAAATAAAAGCTGTGATGGTTTATTTTGCTCTAATACCGTTGCGTGTAAAGTAACATTCGGATGAATTAAATCTGCTAACATTAATGCTGCTTTAGCAACACCTTTACCATAATGTTCTGGTGCAATAAATATAGATACCAGATAATGTGAATCTTGTTGTTTATCTAAACGTAACACACCGACGGCTTGACCTGATAAATTGCATCTTACTACATAGAAAAAATCATCAAGACTCATTAATTTATTTGCCATCCATGATGCATGTTCTTCCCAGGACGGTGCCGAAGTAGTTAATGCATATTGTCTAGTATTTGGATGACATTGCCACTTATATACAAGTGTAATATCAGCTGAAGTTGCTAGTGTAAGTTGATATCTTTCGAATGGCTCAGCTAAAATCATCTGCTGGAGATTCAACACAACACGTTGTGTTCCTTTTCCATCACAAAGTATTAAATTATTTTGATGGTATGTTTTCCAATCATTAATTAAAGTTTCAAAAGATTTTACTAAATCGTGCTCTATATTATTTAACGTTACTGCAATAGCAGCTTTATGTTTAACAAGCTGAGCGGTGATTGTTGTTTGATTGTCAGCTAAAGGAATAATAATACTAGGAAGACCTAAGCAAGCACGTTCCCAACTTGTCGTACCTGGTGCCCCTATTGCTATATCATGTTCTGACATCAACAAAGCCATATTATTACTAAAATCGCAATGGATAATTTCATTGTGACCACCGCACCATTCTACAACTTCTTTGTAGTGTGGAGCTCGTGGACTTAACAATACTGTAATATTACCTTGAATTTTACCAACTAAGCACTTCAAAACCTTTAATGTTGCATTAGGAGCGTCAACTCCCCCCATTGAAAGCAAAATTTTTGGAGTACTACTTGGTGGTACTTTG
The DNA here is from genome assembly GCF_036245925.1 of Shewanella sp. M-Br. Lineage (NCBI taxonomy): Bacteria > Pseudomonadati > Pseudomonadota > Gammaproteobacteria > Alteromonadales > Shewanellaceae > Shewanella > Shewanella sp. M-Br. The sequence goes on along the minus strand of NZ_BJBV01000023.1, from coordinate 8,660 downwards.
GCAAACGCCTTAGCTCGAAATGAACTAAATGTCGAAGTTAACAAGGCATAATTAGTACCCGCTAGGATATTAGTTTTCGTTTTATATTCTTCTGCTTTTCGACCTAAAGTTTGGTCAATAATACAATCGGCACAATGTTCTCGGACAAGGTCGTCAATAGCAATAATCTTACAAATAAGCGCTGCTTTGACTTTTTTTTGCCACTCCAAGCCAATGGCGTAATGGTCAGTTATAACAATATCAGCGCTGTCAACTTTCGTTATAAAATCATCCGCATCTAGATTTATGCTACGTTGAAGCCAACCAAGGTAATCAGCACCATCAACCGGAGTTATCGGCGATAAAACAGAAGTAAGCTTAATAACGTGAAAGCCTCTTTCTTTAATGTAAGCAATCATATCGCCCTGTTGAGGCAAGCATGCAAAGCTAACATTAGAAGCAATTTTTTTTAATGCATCTGCCAGAACAAGACACCTCATAACATGCCCGCTGCCGATCCAAGTAGATGCGTCAACACGAAATACAACTTTCATTAATAAACTCGAAGTAGGTAAGGTCTAAACACGTTGATCAAGTAAGCTATAAAGTGCTTCAGCAAAAAGCCAATCTTCTGGTGTATCGATATCTTGCACTCTAGTTCTAGGCAGTATAACCACACGAGAATGAGGAGCAAATATTGATTTTCGCTCTAAAAAAGCTTCTGTACGTCCCCAATAAAATTGCCCTGCATCATGATAAGCTTCATCTAAATCTTGCGAGCGAACTTGCTCTTGGCTAGCATCAAACATTGATACGGCCCCATGATTTGAAAGCTTGATAGCACGCTGAATTGGGAAAGAAAATGCTGCGGCACTAAAAGTAAATTCAACATTGCACTGCTGTAACTTTTGATAACCTTCAATAAGGTATTCTGGTGTCACAAAAGGTGCTGTCGCATACAAACAACATACCGCTTTAATATCCCAACCTTGCTGTACAAACCATTCAATAGCATGTTGCATTACATCCATAGTCGTTGCGTGGTCATCAGAAATATTAACAGGCCGTAAAAATGGTACTTCAGCTCCATATTGTTTTGCTACCGCAGCAATTTCCATATCATCTGTAGAAACTATAACTTTATCGAAACAAGCAGATGCCAAAGCAGCCTCAATCGAGTAAGCAATCATCGGCTTACCATGGAAAAGTTTAATATTTTTACGCGGAATACGCTTGCTACCACCACGAGCGGGGATAATTGCTACTTTCATATTACTCTTTTAGTATTAGGGTCAATACACGTACAACTTCATTTTGCTGTTCTTCACTCATCGAGTGGAACATAGGCAGTGAAATTGCTTCTGTGTAATACGCTTCCGCTACTGGAAAGTCACCAATTTTAAACCCCATGCTTTGATAATAGGGTTGCATATGAACAGGTATATAATGCAGATTAACACCAATACCATTATCACGTAATGCTTCAAAAACTTCTTTATGCGACTTTGATATTGCGTCCAATTGCAAACGAATTACATATAGATGTAAACCAGAATAAGTACCTTCCAACTGATAAGGTAAAGTTATCGGTAAATTATCCAGTAATTGATTATACCGTTCAGCAAGACGATGACGAATAGTCACGAAATCATCCAAACGCTGCATTTGTGAAACACCAAGAGCTGCTTGCAATTCTGTCATACGGTAATTAAAACCTAGATCAATTTGCTCGTAATACCAGCTACCATGAGATTCGCTGTTCATTTTATCAGCATCACGAGTAATACCATGACTTCGATAAAGCGCCATTTTTTCACTTAGCTCTTGACTATTTGTCATAACCGCCCCACCTTCTGCAGTGGTAATAATTTTGACAGGATGAAAGCTAAACACAGTAATATCTGAATAATCACATCGGCCAATTGGCGTATTGAGATAACTACCACCAATTGCGTGAGAAGCATCTTCAATTATTTTAAACCCATATTCAATCGCTAATGCATGGATTTTTTCCATATCGCATGCTTGCCCACACAAATGAACAGGTACAACTATTTTAGGTAAAGCGTTATCTGCCTTAGCCAGGATAAGTTTAGCTTCTAATGCACTCACACTCATATTGTAAGTGTGAGGATCAATATCCACAAAGTCGACACTTGCGCCACAATATAAGCCACAATTAGCTGACGCAACAAACGTCACAGGTGTAGTCCATAGTCTATCCCCTCGCCCCAAACCCAGCGCTAAGCAAGCAATATGCAAAGCAGAGGTAGCACTATTAACAGCAAGTGCAAATTGAGCACCAGTATGAACTTTAAGTGCAGCTTCAAATGCAGGAACCTGTGGGCCTTGAGTTAAAAAATCTGATTGTAAAACATCAATCACAGCATCAATATCTTGCTGCGAAATATCTTGTTTACCATAAGGGATCATAATATATCTCTTCCTTTAAATACTAAGCCGTAAAGTTAGGATCAACATGTTCAACAATCAGTTTACGCAGTCCTTCAACGGTTTCCCATTCTGTATTAGTGCCCGAGTTATATTTAAAACCGAACGGAACTTTTTCAGCCTTATGATGCAACATGTATTCTGCTTCAGTATACGTGAACGAAACTGAAGGTAATATTGCGTAATATTTACCTAAATCGATTGTATTTAGCGAGTCGGTATCTGTAATCATCTCTTCGTGTAATTTTTCTCCTGGGCGAATACCCACCACTTTAGTTTCACACTCAGGGGCTATAGCCTTTGCTATGTCAAGAATTTTATAAGAAGGAATTTTAGGTATGAATATTTCACCTCCTAAATGATTTTCTAGGGCATACATGACCATATTTACGCCATCTTGCAAAGAGATGTTAAATCGAGTCATCTCTTCGTGAGTAATTGGTAATACGCCTTCCTCTTTCTTATTCATAAAAAATGGAATAACAGATCCACGTGAACCCATTACGTTTCCATAACGAACCACACTAAAACGAATATCTTTCGAACCCTTGATATTATTAGCAGCAGCAAAAAGTTTATCTGAAGCCAGTTTGGTAGCACCATACAAGTTAATTGGTGCACACGCTTTATCAGTTGACAGTGCAACAACATCATGAACGCCGCATTGAAGAGCGGCTTGAATAACATTCTCTGCGCCGTCAATATTTGTACGAATACATTCCGTTGGATTGTATTCTGCAGTATCAACCTGTTTAATAGCGGCAGCATGAATAATTACATCTACACCTTCACACGCTTGCTTGAGACGATTTTGGTCTCTCACGTCACCAATAAAAAAACGCAGTTGAGGAAAGTCTTTTTGAGGATAATTTTGGCGAATTTCAAATTGTTTTAGCTCATCTCGAGAGTATATTACAATTTTTTTAACATCTTTATACTGCTCTAATATAGTTTTAATGAACTGCTTACCAAATGAACCTGTACCACCGGTAATCAAAACAGTTTTATTATTTAGCATTGTTTATTCCATATTTATTTAATATCAAAATTTAAATATTCTTAATCTCAGTTTTTAAAGCCATCTAAAATGCTTTTTCATTTTCATACTCTATCATTTTACTGTTTACAGCACATCACAGAGTAACTAACTTGCGGGTACCAAACTAGAAATGAAAGAACAGAAGTAAACTGTTATTAAGTTCTTAGTCTTTTCTTATAAAATGCCGAACCAACACAAACATCACGCCTAACATACCACCAAGCAGTGTAACTAATACGCAAATTAGAGCGCGTTTAGGCTTTGCTTTTTCTTCTGGTACTAGTGCTGGATCTATCGTCTTAAATACATATTCATCACGCACTTCGGCAAACATGATAGTTTTCGCTTGTTCTTCTACTAGCTTATACAAAATGGTTCGAATATCTGCCACATTAGTTAAAGCAATTTGTTTATTTAAAAACTCACTGCTACGATTCGCCTCAGCAACGTCGCGGTCTTTCATCACTTTGTTAATATCTTGGATTAACCAAGCAACCCACTGCTGTGCAACAGCTGGTGATAAATGCTCAACTGAAATAGTGACCATTCCAGTTTCTTTGGCTTTATTAACAGCAATCATTTTGCTAAAGACTTTATAGGCCTCCTGCATTGATGGTTCTGATTTAAATGGCGCTTTAGCTTCACGTACCCAAGTTTTGGTTTGTCCATTGTAAAGTTCAGGATCATAAATTAATTTATCAGTATCCCTATCCCATTTTTCGACTGCCATTAAATCAGCGAGGATATTGTGTCTTTGAATAAAATCACTGGTAAATTGGCGAGACTTTAATACCTCAATGGCCAATTCGGTTTTATCTGTGCCGCCTTTACTACCAAGATTCACACCAGCAAGGCTTGCTAGCCCACCAAACTGTGAGGCTAATGCACTTAAACCACCGCCTTGCTCTTCAGATGCAGGGGCTAATAAAGCTTCGGATTTATAGATATTGGGTTGTTTTATGGCAAAAATAACCGCACCAATAGCGAATACAGCTGTAATCGCAATAATCAACCATTTACCTTGCCAGATGACAGAGAATAATTCACGAAGATCAATTTCGTCATCGCTTGTGGTTTGAGGGAATTGCGCGTCTGTTTTATATGTATTTGGATTTTGAGTAATTTGTGTGTTCATTGGTTCTTCAGATTCTAGATTCTAGTACGCTGCGCGGCGAGAGCGCTGCGCTTCTATAAAGGCAAAAGCTAAAAGCAAAGTAGGCTGCGCATTGACAAAGCGCTACGCTTCTAGATTCTAGAGCGAGCGCGAGCATCCTAGTAGTTGCGAAGCAACGTTCTAGAGGCTGAAGGCCGTCCTAGAGACACGCAGTGGCGTCCTTCTTTGCTTTTACTCTTACTTTGCTTTTGTTTGATAATTGCACCTAAGATTTTGGCTAATTCTTTTGCCTCTTGGACCATAAGTAATGCGGGTTCCCTTGCCAAATATCCAACTTCAATACCTATATAGAGTTGAGTGACTAACTCACCTAAAGAGCCTTTGGCGTAGTACAAAAAGCGAATTTGCTCTTTTAGTGTTTCACGCTCTTCACCTTATTCGGTACATCCATGTACCTCACCTCTTCGAGGCCGATGAAAAAAATCACATCGTTCAAAAGTTGCTCCTGCACTTTTGTCAGCAATATTTGAAGGGACAGATAACCCTGAACGAGTTATTTGATCTTTAAAACCCCAATTACTTACTGATTCTGTCACTTGATATATTTGACAAGATAATCGCGAGGCTCTTTTCCAAACATCCAGTTGTTCGAATCGCATGAGAGCTCCTTAAAAAGCAGAGCGGGCTTCGCCCTGCGAGAAAAAACAGAGCGTTGCTGCGCACCTTCTAGAGTCTAGATTCTAGAGCCTAGAGCGAGCCTGCGAGCGCTCTAGTTTCTAGCAGCAGCGATTTTTGCTGCGTTCTCGCAGTTGCGAAGCAACGTTCTAGAGGCCGAAGGCGCTCCTAGATTCCAAGTTCTACAGCCCTGCGATAACGGATACAGCGACGGCGGTGTTATAGATAATACCCGTGATCTGTGTCCAGAGACTTAGGTTATCTTTATATTCCGTATCTAATGGCACAATAATGGTATCACCCGGTTGTAACTGGTCTTCACTAGTAAACCAACTCGAACGGCCAGGCATGAGTACAGAACCATTTGCTTGGATAACGTAAGTGCGGTCTTCATCAGCACGTTTACGCGCACCACCGGACATAGCTAAATATTGGTCTAAAGTTAAGCCATCTTTAAATCTGTGAGTTGCTGGGTGCTGAACCTCTCCCATCACTGCAATGGTTTGTTTAGTCGATGGAACATAGAGGATATCGGCATCTTCAAGCTGTATATTCGCTTGTTCAATTCCTAATGAAATTGCCGCTAAATCGACAACAAGACGTCCTACGGCTTTTATATTTTCTAAATCGGCCAACATCAATTGCGCATCAGCATAATTGACCATAGTGCCATCCTGCGATACACCTCGTGTGGCTATATCTCGACGCAATTGATCGGCTAACTTTTTAATCTCAATTTGCTCTTGCTTACGAACAGATTCGCGCACAAATACGGCTGATGGCAAATAAGCATATTCAGTAAATCCACCCACACGAGCGATTAAATCGTTTAGTGTTTCACCGCGGCGGATATTGTAGCGTCCAGGGAATTTTACTTCGCCTCGGATTTCAACAACTTTAGATTCTTGCCAATCAGGAGTCGTCATCACTGTTAGCATGTCACGCCCAGTTAAACGGATATTGGCACTTTCGATTCCTTGCAAAGCTTGTGTTAAATCAAGATTATTATGCTTAATTCTCGAGCCATTGATATCGGTTGAGGTAGTTGTTAATTCAGCTCTAGCGGTATAAGCACCTTCTTTTAAACCACCTGCAGCGATCACTAAATCATTCACCCGAGCACCCACAGTCAGTGGATATACTCCTGGCTCTCTTACCTGTCCATCAATAGCAACTATTTGAATACCGGAGCCTGCTCGCCCTTGGCTATTTAATTTAACCATTACTGGGTAGAGTAACTCTTGACGGCCCATCTGATTACTGAGTTTAAGCAGTTCTGTATCGTCAAATAAATTAGCCAACATTTTATTGACTACGCCTTTAACAACTTCAGCCTCTTCAGACTCTTTCTTATCTGTTAGTACTACACCAGCAAGATCGGTACGTTGCGATAACTTAGTTTTATCGAGTTGAACAAAACCGGCTTTAAATAAATCTGAACCTAAAAGATTACTTGTATTTAAAGAAGTGACTTTTTCAACACGCTCTTTTACTAATTTATTTAACTCATAGCGATTCTGTATATCATCTGAAAAATTAAACAGGATGATTTTATCACGCGCATTTAAGCTAAGATCTTGGCCACTTTCTTTAGCACTAATTGCTTTCCCTGGTGAGAATTGATGCACTTCAATATCACCGTATTGATTCACTTCACGGATCACAATTGCGTAATCGAGATCAGCAGAAGCAGCTAAGTCTCCCCACAGAGAAGGTAATACGTCACTCACTTTTTGACCAGCAAACCATTGATATTTACCCGGACGAACAACAGCCCCGGCTATAGTGATGGCACTTTCGTATTGCTCCGACGCACTTTTTACACGAACAATGTCACCTGCTTTGGCTGGTGTATTTCGACCTTGCTCAGAGGTTAAGTCTACGTTAACTATGGTTTTCAAAGATTTACTATTATAACGCTCTATTGAACTGCTTTTAGGATATGCTCCTGTATTTAACCCAGCGGCCATTGCGATAACGTCAGCCATGCTCTCATTGTGTTTTAGCTCGTAAATGGCTGGGCGTCTTACTTCGCCAGTTACGCTTACAAGGCCGCCGATAGAAGGAATAAACACCACATCACCAGAATGGAGTCTTAAATCCCCCGATGCATCACCTCGCATTAACAGGTCATAAAGATCTAAAGTACCAACTAGCTTGCCATTACGTTTCAGCTGTACATTACGTAATGAACCGATCTCGTTAACACCACCAGCGACAAACAGAGCCTGAGTGATAGTTGATAAACTTGAAACCGTATACGAACCAGGTTTATAGGCATCACCTGCCACAAAAATGCGTATCGAGCGCAACTCACCCATAGTGATGTTGGACTCAATACCTATCATTTGCTCACTAATACGCTGGGATAAAGAGTCTCTGAGCTCAGAGAAACTAAGCCCCATGACAGGTATTGGACCTAGCTCAGGGAACTGGATAACCCCCTCACGGTTAATGACGAGGTCATACTCTTTATTTTCTTTACCATAAAGCTGAACTTTAATGTTATCGCCTGGACCGACGAGGTACTCTCCCGGAACCGGTACATCTGACACAGGTGCAAATGTGCTTGGTTCACCAGCAAACATCTCATAACCGAAACGACGCAATTTTATTTTGCTGGGATCTTCAGAAAAATCTAACTCCGCTTTAGCCGCTTTTTTATCGGCATCTGAAACACGAGGATTGGTATCTCTTTCCCCTACGACTTCAGGATTTGTAACCTGAGTTTGGGCCTGAGAGCCTGAAAGCATATTAGGATCAATACCGTATTGCTTAGCAAGCCTTGCCTGTTCAGATTTCGGTAATTGCTTGAACTGCTCAATCATTTGTGGAGATGGCGTAACGGCATGAACCTGAGCGCCCATCAATATTGTGGCGCCAAGGCCTACTATGATGAATTGTTTGATTTGTTGTAACACCAGATATCTCCGATTGGGTTGAAAACAGGGTGTCGCAGAGCGACTTTTAGATTCTAAAGGCACCATAATACTATGGCTGCTAGGATCTAGAACGCTTCGCAGCGAAAGCCGACAAAGCAAGAACTGAAGTATTTACGGATAACGGAATGTTCGCGAGCTCACTTAACGCTAAGGATAAAGCTAAAAAGCAGAACGCCACCCAGTTAAAACGTCCATTACACAACTTTTATAATCTGAGATGCAGCAGTTTTTATTGCATCACAACAGGCCGCCCTAATTTCTAGCAATGAACCTGCGAGCGACCTACATAATTTTTTAATGTTGAGGTATGCAACTGGTGCGCACATCGTTGCGGGCCTAACGCCCTTCGGCGCTAACTTAACAAATGAAACTATTCATTCTTCAACTATATCCCTCTATAAATGCCAGTTCGGCATATATGGACCCATCCGGTTTGCAAGACATTCGATAGCGATTTTGT
>NZ_BJBV01000022.1:0-106557 GCF_036245925.1 Shewanella sp. M-Br | reverse complement strand
GCCCATGCAGGGCTTTTTATTGTCTTTTCAACACCAATTCTGCATAAGCACGGCATAGAAGCCTTAAATTTAGGCGACGATAGCATTTAAGTTGATTAACAGATAACCAATTGAATCAGTTGCGTGAATTTCCAGCCAAAACACGGGTGACAAGCGTAAGTAAGCTTAGTATACTTCCTCCCGCTTCAGGTAATGACGATTACCTTAAGTCGGCCCCTTAGCTCAGTTGGTTAGAGCACACGACTCATAATCGTTAGGTCCACGGTTCAAGTCCGTGAGGGGCCACCACCCGATTCAACGAAAAAGCCCATTGATTCAATGGGCTTTTTTGTATCTAAAAACTGATCTCCGCTAGTTATCACACAATATCCGTGTATTTACACATTCCCCTCGCTGAACTGTTTTAAATTTTTAGCCTATTCGATGTTATTTAAATATCCATAAAAATAGGCTCTTTGATAAGTGTTAAGCAGCAACACAATCAAAGAGCCTATTTAAAATCAATGAGCTAATTCCACAAATATCTGAGTGCTAGGTTTTTAACTTGCCTAACTGCTCATGTTGCTGCTTCACTAAGTTTGCTAAAACTACACTGCTTTGCTGTGCTTCACCCGCAAGACGCGCAAGTTCAGAAGCCGAATCAGAAATGCCTGTAATATTGCGATTAACCTCTTCAGTCACCGCGCTCTGCTCTTCTGCCGCTGCCGCGATATGGGTCACTTGGCCCGAAATTTCTTCAATCTGACTCACCATAGAGTTCAATGAGTTCAGCGCTTGCTCAGTTTGAGATACGGCCATTTGTGCCCGTTCCGCGCCTTTATCTATGATACCAGAAGCACTTTGAACTTCTTTTTGTAGTGCATCAATAAGAGTACTAATATCATTCGTCGAGCTTTGAGTCTTAGATGCCAACGCACGGACTTCGTCAGCCACCACTGCAAAACCCCGTCCTTGTTCACCCGCCCTCGCCGCTTCAATCGCCGCATTTAATGCCAGCAGGTTTGTTTGTGCGGCAATGGAACTGATCACCTCAAGAATACGACTAATATTCATACTGCTGTCTGCGACTTTACTCACGGCCAGCTTAGCTTCCATTGACTCTTTAGACATAGTCGCCACAAAGCCCATCGCCTTAGTCAGACTTTCTTCACTGTAACGAATGTTGCGTGACATAGCTTCTGTTTCTGCAGCGGTTTGCTCAGACGCCTTAGCAACCTCAAGTGCGGTGGCACTCATTTGGTTTACGGCCGTTACCACACTCTCAATTTCACCATATTGACGATTGACACTATCACGCGTGAGCTGGGCAATTTTCGCTGAAGCTTGGCTTTCTTCCTGAGAACGACTCGCGAGGGTTTTAAGTTCGGCAATCAAGTTTTTCAGTTTATAAATAAAGGAGTTGAAACCTTTTGCTAACGCAATCAACTCTGCATGGGAGTCCACTTCTATCGATTGCGTTAAATCGCCATCAGCGCTTGCTAAGTGTTCTACACGGCCTTGGATCATCTTTAAGGGTGAAATAATGCTACGGATCACTAGGCTAATCGTAATCACAGCAGCAATCGACACGACAACACCGACCATGAGCAACAAACTTCCCAAGGAAGTTGCCATTTCATCCATGTCATTATTTAACACAATCGAACTCTTGTACGCCTGCGCAGTCGGCACTTGGATCACTAAGGACCACTCGGCATTCGCTAAAGGGATCTTAATTGGGTAGGCAACAATAATTTCATCATCGTTAACCATGTAACCCGAGTTCTTATGTAACGAGATGATTTGTGAGGCAATAGCTGGATTTATTGACTCAGCTAAAGGGCGTGCCTTTTTACTGTAATGACTTGCTGCAACCACTAAACCTCGGGTACTTAATAAGGTCACTTTTGCTTGCCCATCGTAGAGGCTCTTAGATAACTTATCGATAAGGGTTTGAAAGACTGGTAAGTTTAAATCAACACCGACCACACCGATAAACTGTTTACGCTTAAGCACAGGAACAGTTAGCGAGGTCATTAATGCTTTGTTACCGGGAGTGATTTCGTATAAATACGGCTCCATTAGACAGGGCTTTAAGGTTTCTTTACCGCATAAATACCATTCTGCATCACGGATCCCAAATTCATTTAGGCTAGTAAGGTATTTTTCTGACGAATCTTCAACCTGTTGATGTGCAACAGTGCCATTGTCATCACGGGTATAGTAAACCTCTAGGGCACCTGATGTCGTTACACTGTGGCTGGAATTAATATTCAGAAACTCAGTATCGAGCCCATCATAACCATTAGGTTCAAACTGGGCATACATGGAGGAAACTTGCGCATTCTTCTTAAGCACAGCCGCCACAGTGAGTTCTAAACGATCACGCTTTAAGGGAAGTTCTTCTGCCGTACTCTCCACCATACCGGCAAAAGAGTAAGGAATACGATAGGCTTCGTTAATAAATCCAGCGACCATTTCGCCATATTCACCGGCGCGGGCTTCGAGTTTATCCCGCGTTTCAGTTTGTAGGGTATTTTGAACTTGATCCGATAATTGCGCGTTTTGAGCCGACAGTGTCCACCATAAACTGATAGATAAAATAGCCACTATCGATAAAAATAATGCTGAAGTAATCCACAACAACTTAGTACTGATGGACAAATGCTTCATCTAGTAAACTCCCAAGAGAACGACAATAGCGTAATTATTTTGATCTACTTTATTTTTATACTTTCTATACAGCATTAAAAATAGCACTTAGGGTAAGAATTACCAGCACTTAAGATAAAGAGTTGTCAATGGAATGTAAAACTTTTGAATGACTAAATCAAAAAAAGGCCAAATTCAAATAAATGAATTCAGCCTTTAATATCAAACACTATACTTGATTGAGTCTAGGATTAGCGTCCCCACAACCAAGCGGCGCCACGCACCCCAGATGAAGCACCATAATAATTTTTAACAACGGGTGTGTGGCACTCTCGGCCAACCACATAGAGCGGCAAAATTTTCGGTAATTCGGTATAAATAGCATCGATGTTAGACACGCCGCCGCCAAGGACGATAACATCAGGATCCATCATATTGATCACATGGGCCAATGAACGGGCTAAACGATCAATAAAGCGGTTAAATGCTTGAGTTGCCAGCGGATCTCCCGCTTGCATCATTTGGGCAATTTCAATACCGCTGTCAGCAACACCGCCCGCAGCGCGAAAGTCGCGAACAAAGCCTGTTCCAGATATAAACGTTTCGATACAGTCTCTATTACCACAAAAACACGTCGTGGTATTAAATTCATCGGCTTTCATCCACGGTAAAGGATTATGGCCCCACTCACCACCAATACCATTGCCACCATCATGTACTTGGCCTTTAATTGCGATACCAGCACCACATCCCGTTCCAATAATGGCACCAAATACAACTGACTTTCCTGCGGCAGCGCCATCTACCGCTTCTGATACGGCAAAACAGTTCGCATCATTAGCAATTTTTACTTTACGATTTAATCGAGTCCCCAGATCCACATCGAGTGGATGACCATTGATCCAAGTTGAATTAGCGTTTTTTACTAGGCCAGTAAAAGGAGAAACAACCCCAGGAATACCTATTCCGATAGTGGCGGTTTGCTGCAGGCTGTCTTCGACTTCAGTTACCAATGCAACCAAAGCATTGACTGTCGCAACATATTCTCTCGGTGTCGGGATGCGTTTACGAAAGACTTCGTTACCATCGCTATCTAATGCGACTACCTCGATTTTTGTGCCACCAAGATCGATACCAATTCGTAACATTCATATACTCCGTTTAAATATATTTAACGCAAAGCGATGCATTAACAACCTGATGCATATCTGCAACTGTAGAGACGCTGCTAAGTAGAACTTTTCGTTTTAAAGTTATCTACATTAGAATTTACAAGCGCACTATGCCTGCTGGACAAACAGCAATCAACCTCAATGTATTTAAATACACCATAGCGCATACCCGCACATGCCATTATGTGCTTATCCGATAGTACTGCGAATGTTCCTTGATTTATCCGCAGCAGAAAAACTTGGATAGAACTGTCCCCGCTTAAATCCACCTTAAAATTGATAAGGTCATTTGTAACAAAGTCTGTTTTTGCCTATGTCTGCCATTGGTTTGAATTGGTTATCGCCTTATACTTTTGAGCTCAAATATTAAAACAACAATGTTGGAAGCAAGCGATATGACTATTGGGACTGCTCCGGTAAGTAAAACACATTCATTTATGACTGTGTCTCTTATCGAATTATGGGAACGCTTTGGTTATTACGGCATGCAAGCGCTGATTGTGTACTTTATGGTGCAGCGCCTTGGCTTTGATGACTCACGTGCAAACTTAGTATGGAGTGCCTGTGCGGCACTTATTTATGTATCACCGGCAATTGGTGGCTGGGTTGGGGATAAAATCCTCGGCACCAAACGCACTATGCTGCTCGGTGCGGGGATCCTCTCTCTGGGTTATGCGCTAATGGCCGTACCCACTGAAAATACGTGGTTTATGTTTTCAGCGCTCGGCGTGATTGTGGTCGGTAACGGCCTATTCAAGCCGAATGCGGGTAACTTAGTCCGTAAAATTTACGAAGGTGACGACTCTAAAATCGACAGTGCTTTTACCATCTATTACATGGCGGTAAACGTGGGATCGACCTTCTCTATGTTGCTCACGCCTTGGATTAAAGATTACGTTAACGCCCAGTATGGCAACGAATTTGGCTGGCACGCGGCCTTTGCCGTGTGCTGTGTCGGTATATTGGTGGGGTTAGGTAACTATGCACTCATGCGTAAGAGTCTAGTCCATTACGGTTCTGAGCCAGATACTCGCCCTGTGAACAAGAAAAACCTCGCGATTGTATTGGGTCTATCCGCATTGTCAGTTGTCGCTTCAGCCATTATTCTTGAATACGAAGCTGTTGCGCGCGTCTTCGTTTATGCAGCAGGCGTAGCCGTATTGGCAATCTTCTTCCACTTAATCCGCACCAGCGAAACCAGTGAAAGAGCGGGACTGATTGCAGCACTGATCCTTACCGTGCAAACTGTGTTCTTCTTTATTTTCTATCAACAAATGTCAACGTCACTCGCGCTGTTTGCCCTGCGTAACGTGGATTGGGATTTTCAAGTTTTTGGTACCCACTTGTGGACTTGGTCACCTGCCCAGTTCCAAGCATTAAATCCATTATGGATTATGGTATTAAGTCCAGTACTCGCATGGAGCTATTCGTGGGCTGGACGCAATGATAAAGACTTTTCTATCGCGGCGAAATTTGCTCTCGGTTTTGCCGTTGTGGCGATTGGCTTCTTTATCTATGGCTTTGCGGGCCAATTTGCCGTCAATGGTAAAACCTCTTCATGGATCATGATCTGGGGCTATGCCTCTTACTCTTTAGGGGAATTGCTGGTGAGTGGTCTTGGACTTGCCATGATTGCTCGTTACGTACCTGCACGCATGGGCGGCTTTATGATGGGTGCCTATTTCGTCGCATCAGGTATTTCCCAGTATTTAGGCGGTGTGGTTGCTAACTTCGCCAGTGTACCCAAGGATTTAGTCGACCCACTGCAAACCTTACCCGTATACACAAGTCTGTTTAATAAACTAGGTATAGCCGCTGTGGTCTGTACCTTTATCGCACTTGCGGTATTACCTCTGATGCGTCGCCTGACTGAGACTCACCATTCACATAACAATGCGGCTGATCATGATATTAATGAAAGTGCTGCAGCATCGCTACGGGATGTGAAAGCCGAGCAGTAATGCTCGACTGACAATAGCGATTTTTCTATTGCATAACATTAACTGCCGATAGCCCTGCTATCGGCAGTTTTTTATCACTTCATTCAACATCGTTTATACCCTTATATTGCTACTCATAACCAAATGAGCTTTAGCGAAAGTCATGCAATCCTACTGTGACTGGCTTAGCGCTGAGTTGCTGAGAATAAGAACTTCAGTTCCACATTATCGGCCCTCACACGCGGATGACTTCAGCCCCTCAATTTGTTACAAAGCGAGTACACACTCAGTTGCATGGCGATGCTCAAGTGCAGACTCACATTGAAATAATGAAGGGGAAAGTGTTATCCATTAAAGCTTGATAAGCCGTATCGTTAACCCCATATCAATAACACTGAATACCTTTTATTCATCAAGACTGAGCCGTTAACGCTTTTTCTTAGCAATGAGCCTAGCAATGCAACAAACAATACGCCTAACACAGTTAGCGCCTCTTGTTGTCGCTAGCAAAAACGGCTGCCACTTGGAGACACTATGTCACAACCGACATCAATATTGGCCGATATTCCCTTCTCGCTATTGGAACTCGCGCCCATGCGCCAAGGCTCAACCGTGGGCGAAACGCTTCAAAACAGTTTGCAGTATGCCAAGGAAGCCGACAGACTCGGCTTTAATCGTTTTTGGTTTGCCGAACACCACAATATGCCCGGTATCGCCAGCGCGGCGACCTCGGTATTAATTGGCTATATTGCTGGCAATACTCAGCGTATTCGCGTCGGCGCGGGTGGGATTATGCTGCCAAACCATGCGCCTTTAGTGGTCGCCGAACAGTTCGGTACCCTTGAAAGCTTATATCCTGGTCGAATCGATTTAGGACTAGGCCGTGCGCCCGGCAGCGATCAAATTACCAGCCGAGCACTGAACCGTGATACCAGTCGCGCCGAACAATTCCCTGAAGAAGTCAGTGAATTACAAACTCTACTTGGCCCTTACAATGGTCGTCATGCGGTGCGAGCGATTCCCGGAGAAGGTACTAATGTGCCAATTTGGTTATTGGGCTCGAGTCTTTTTAGCGCACAGTTAGCGGCGCAGCGCGGCTTGCCCTATGTGTTTGCGGGCCACTTTGCACCACGTTTTCTCTACGATGCGATTGAAATCTATCGCCGCGACTTTAAACCTTCTCAAGTGCTTGATAAGCCGTATGTGATGTTAGGTTTGCCGCTCGTTGCCGCCGACACTGATGAAGAAGCGCAATTTCTGGGCACAACCTCGAAACAGCGCGTGCTGGCACTTATCCGTGGTCACGAGTTATGGCTAAAGCCACCGGTTGATACTATGGATGGCTTATGGAGTGCGCAAGAAGAAACCTATGTCGATAATTTCTTAGGTTTATCAGTTACTGGTGGCCCAGCGACGATTAAGCATCGCTTGGAAATGATCGTAAAAGAACTCGGCGTGAATGAGTTTATTTTTACCAACGACTTGTATGACCTTGATAAACGCAAAAAAGCGCTGCAGATCCTAATGGAGATTAAAAAATAGCGATTCATTTAACTGATGAGTGCTGAAAGTCACTGGCAGTAAAAACAGCCAATTCCAAAACAATCGCCCCAATAAAAATCCCGCCGAAGCGGGATTTTTATTGGGCAAAACTGTCATCTAAATCGTTTTATATCAAAGCGATATTAGCTTTTCAGCACGGCATTAAAGCTGGCGCTAAGAATACCAAGGCCTGCATCAATTTGTGCATCCGGCGCCGTTAATGGCACCAAAATACGCAGCACATTACCGTAGGTACCGCAGGATAATAAAATCAATCCTCGGTCACGGGCATCGCTCAACACTTGCGCGCAATAGTGCGGCGCAGGTTTACCTTCTTCCATCAATTCAATGGCGATCATCGCGCCTAAACCACGCACATCGGCGATTTGCGCATGTTCGACCTGCATTACATTCAGGGCAGACTTAATGCGCTCACCAATGGCATTAGCCCTTTCTAGCAACTTTTCTTCTTCAAACACTTCAATGACAGCAAGCGCAGCGGCGCACGCTAACGGATTACCACCATAAGTACCGCCAAGACCACCGGGACCCACTGCATCCATGACTTGGGCGCGGCCAGTAATGCCAGAAAGTGGGAACCCACCCGCGATAGATTTAGCAAAGGTCGTGATATCTGCAGCAACCCCCATTTGCTCCATAGCGAAGAAAGTGCCAGTACGGCCCGCGCCTGTTTGCACTTCATCGGCGATGAGCATAATGCCTTCACGGTCGCACAGTGCGCGCAGGCGCTGCATAAAGGCGGGCGATGCGGCGTAGAAACCGCCCTCGCCCTGCACTGGCTCTAAAATAATGGCGGCGATATCACTCGGCTCGGCATCATTTTTAAAGATACGTTCAATCGAGGCCATAGCATCATCATCGGACACGCCATGCATTTCGCACGGGAACTCAGCGCGGAACACATTCGCCGACATCAGCCCCATACCTTTACTGTAAGGCGCGACTTTTCCGGTCAATGCCAAAGCCGCAATAGTGCGACCATGGTAGCCCGAGGTAAACGCAATCACGCCAGCACGTTTGGTATAGGCACGCGCCACTTTAACTGCGTTTTCAACCGCTTCTGAACCACTAGTGAATAGTGCCGTCTTCTTGGCAAAATCCCCAGGAACAAGTTGATTGAGCTTTTCACATACTTGGATATAGCTCTCGTAGCCGAGCACCATAAAACAGGTATGGGAAAAATTATCCAGCTGAGCCGCAACCGCCGCCTTCACTTTAGGATGAAGGTGACCCGTATTGAGCACGGCAATGCCGCCCGCAAAATCGATAAACTCGCGACCTTCAACATCCCACACAGTCGCATTTTCGGCGCGGGCGGTAAAAATAGGGTGAATTTGCCCGACACCACCCGCAACTGCGGCTTGGCGACGTGCCATCAATGAATCATTGGTTGTTGTCATTTAGTCTTCCTCACTCGCCAAATCGGGCCGTATTAAACGGACATACAGATATATTTAATTTCTAGATATTCTTCGATACCGAACTTAGAGCCTTCGCGGCCAAGCCCTGAAGATTTCATCCCGCCAAAAGGTGCGACTTCCGTCGAAATCAAGCCAGTGTTGACCCCAACCATGCCATATTCCAAGGCTTCGGCGACTTTCCACACCAATGAAATATCGCGACCATAGAAATAGGCGGCGAGGCCAAATTCAGTATCATTAGCTTGTTTAATCACATCGTCGACATCGCTGAATTTAAACAGCGGCGCGAGTGGACCAAAGGTTTCTTCGCGGGCAACAAGCATGCTTTTATCGACATTGGTGAGCACGGTTGGCTCGAAGAAATTACCGCCAAGATCATGAACTTTGCCGCCCGCGATCACAGAGGCGCCTTTAGCGATAGCATCGATAAGGTGACTTTGTACTTTCTCGACCGCGGCAGCATTGATCAACGGACCCGTAGTGATGCCCTCGTTGATGCCCTCTCCAACCTTAAGCTTGCCCACTGCTGTGCTGAGTTTTAAGGCAAACTCGTCGTATACGCCGTCTTGCACATAAATACGGTTAGCGCAGACACAGGTTTGGCCGGCATTACGATATTTAGCTATCATGGCGCCTTCGACTGCGGCATCGATATTGGCATCGTTAAATACGATAAATGGTGCATTGCCGCCAAGCTCTAGCGACAATTTTTTTAAGGTAGGCGCGCATTGCGCCATTAATTTAATACCGATATTGGTTGAGCCAGTGAAAGACAGCTTACGCACTATCGGGTTGCTGCACATTTCATTACCAATCTTCACCGCATCACCCGTTAACACACTAAATACGCCCGCAGGAATACCGGCACGCTTAGCGAGTTCAGCCATCGCTAATGCGGTAAAGGGTGTTTGGTGCGCAGGTTTTACCACCATAGTGCAACCCGCAGCTAACGCTGGAGCGGCTTTGCGGGTGATCATCGCAGCAGGAAAGTTCCACGGCGTAATCGCGGCAGTTACACCGACAGGCTGCTTAATTACCATCAAGCGCTTATCCCCTTGATGCCCAGGAATGGTATCGCCATAAATACGCTTCGCTTCTTCGGCAAACCACTCGATAAACGAAGCGGCATAGGTTACTTCACCTTTCGCTTCTGCCAGCGGTTTACCCTGCTCAGTCGTCATGAGCAATGCTAAGTCATCACTATTTTCATTGAGTAATTCAAACCAACGCCTTAACTTAGCGCCACGCTCTTTTGCTGTGAGCGCTCGCCATGCAGGTAAAGCCGCTTCTGCCGCCTTAATCGCCATTTCAGTTTCAACTTGTCCCATATTAGGAACGTAGCCAATCACGGCATTGGTTGCGGGATTAACCACCTTTAGCGTGTCACCAGAAACGGCATCACACCATTGACCATTAATAAAAGACTGTTGACGTAGCAAACTCGGATCATTTAATTGCACAAGGATTTCCTCGTATTGTGAAGCTACCTAGCTTCTTAAAAGTGATGATGTTAGAGACCTAGTTTGTCTCTTAACGTGTAATACCAAGCTCCGATAGCACTAAAAGGGACGCGAAGTGCGTGACCGCCGGGAAAAGGATAATGTGGCAATGCAGCAAAGGCATCGAAGCGCGTGGCTTGGCCGTTGAGCATCTCGGCCAGTAACTTGCCCGCCAGATGGGTATAAGTGACACCGTGGCCACTGCAACCCTGTGAATAATAGATGTTCTTACCGATACGACCGACCTGTGGCAGGCGCGATAGCGTCAGGAGGAAGTTACCTGTCCACGCATAATCGATCTTCACATCCTTTAATTGTGGGAAGGTTTTGAGCATGTTCGGAATAATGATCGATTTGATATCCGCCGGATCGCGGGCGCCATACACTACGCCGCCACCGTAAATCATCCGCTTGTCGCCAGACAGACGGAAATAATCGAGTAGATAGTTACAATCTTCGACGCAGTAATCCTGTGGTAATAAACTCGCCGCCAGATCGGCACTCAAAGGCTCTGTGGTAATCACTTGCGTGCCGCAGGGCATAGATTTCGCCTGCAACTCAGGCATTAACTTACCTAAATAAGCGTTACCTGCCACGACCACAAACTTGGTTTTTACACTGCCCTGCGCCGTATGCACAACTGGGCTATCGCCTTCATCGACACTCAGCACTGCTGAGTCTTCAAAAATTTTACCGCCGAGGGATTCAACCGCTCGCGCTTCGCCTAGGGCTAAATTAAGCGGGTGAATATGGCCACCGCTTTTATCGAGTAGACCACCGACATAACGCTCAGTATTTACCACACCGCGAATACCTTTAGCATCGAGAAGTTCGAGCTGATTAACATGGCCGTGGCTTTCCCACAGTTGTTTTTGATGGCGTAGATGGCCCATTTGCTTTTCGTTCATCGCGGCAAACACGCCACCATCTTTTAGATCGCATTGAATATTATACTTAGCAATACGATCGCGGATGATTTGCCCGCCCTCAAAGGCCATTTGGCCAAAGAGTTTACCTTGTTCTTTACCGACTGTTTTTTCAATAGTATCAATGTCACGGCTATAACTATTAACGATTTGTCCACCATTACGGCCCGAGGCGCCCCAGCCTATGCGAGCGGCTTCTAACACCACCACACTCATGCCCGATTCTAATAAATGCAGCGCGGCAGAAAGGCCTGTATAACCTGCGCCAATCACACAAACATCGGCTTCAATCGATTCCTGTAGACGCGGACGTTCAACCTTATCGTTGGCCGATGCCGCATAATATGATCCAGCGTGAGCTATGGCAGACATGTTGTTCCCTTGAATTCTAATGTTCATTATTTTAAACAGCCATCACATCCTACACCTTCAGAAAACGAAACACTAGCCAGATACGCGCAATAATTTACATTTTGTTTGATATTTCAAACACGCAATAATCTTAAGCACTGCGATGTCATGCTAATGGTGTCGAGTAGCAGAACTGGCCTGCAAAGCGAAGCGGGTGATGGGAGCGGTGACAAATATCAAGGATGGCTTTGGCAATACCAAAGCCATCCCAAAATTAAGCTAACTAGTTCATTGGTGTACGGTCACGTTTCTCTGCCCGCCTTGCCATATACCAAGAAAGGAAAGCGATGAGTGAAACACACAGTATGATCAGCGTCGCTAAGGCATTGATCTTAGGAGAAACCCCTAAACGTACAGAAGAGAACACCACCATAGGCAAGGTCGTTGCACCAGGGCCTGAGGCAAAACTTGCGATCACTAAATCGTCTAAGGACAAACTGAATGACAACAACCAACCCGCCACCAGCGCCGGCGAAATCATAGGCACAGTGATCAAGAAGAAAGTCTTGAGCGGTGTTGCCCCTAAGTCCATCGCCGCCTCTTCGATTGACATATCAAGCTCGCGCAATCTTGAAGACACCACCACAGCCACATAGGCAGCACAAAATGTTGAGTGTGCAATCCACACTGTCATCATGCCACGCTCCCTAGGCCAGCCCAACAAATCTGCCATGTGCACAAACAGTAAAAGCAAAGACAGACCAGTGATCACTTCAGGCATTACCAGCGGTGCAGTAATCATGTTCGACAGGGTCAGTTTTGCCCATGAACGCTTAAAGCGTGTCATCACAAAGGCTGCCATAGTGCCGATAATGACCGCCATAGTTGAGCTATAAAACGCTATCCGCAGGCTGGTCCATACTGCATCTAAAATCTGTTGATCTTGAAATAACTCGCCATACCATTTAGGTGAAAATCCGCCCCATACCGTCACTAATTTAGAATCGTTAAAGGAATAAATCACCAGCACTAACATAGGTGCATACAAGAAAAACAAGCCAAACCAGAGCATCACTGAAGAAAAGCTTAATTTTTTCATAGGTCTTTCTCCAAACTACGCGCCTGATAGCGATGGAATAAAGTGATCGGAATAATCAATAGACCCAACATCACAATCGCCAGTGACGAAGCCACAGGCCAGTCGCGGTTATTGAAGAATTCTTGCCATAACACTCGACCTATCATTAAGGAATCGGGACCGCCGAGTAGCTCAGGGATCACAAACTCACCCACGGCAGGAATAAACACCAGCATAGAACCAGCAATCACACCACTTTTTGACAGCGGGAAGGTGATTTTCCAGAAGGTATTCAAACGGCTTGAACCCAAGTCAGACGCAGCTTCAATCAAACTCATATCAAGTTTCACTAAGGTGGCGTACAAGGGCAGAATCATAAAGGGTAAATACGCATAGATAATGCCGATATACACGGCAATATTGGTATTGAGGATCTGTAACGGCTCAGAAATAATCCCCAACCACATCAGTGAATTATTGATAATACCAGTGTTACTTAAGATCCCCATCCAAGCGTAAACACGGATTAAAAATGAGGTCCAAGAAGGCAACATAACTAACAGCAGCAGCACGGTTTGCAACCGCGCAGGGGCACGGGCAATGGCATAGGCCATTGGGTAGCCAATAATCAAGCAGCCCAAGGTCGAAATTAACGCCATTTTCAATGAGCTGAGATAAGCCATGTAATATAGCGAATCATCGAGCAACATCAAATAGTTACCCAAATGCAGAAAGATATTTAATACATCGTCAGCATATTGGAATGTTGCTTCATAGGGCGGGATAGCAATCGCCGCCGTCGAAAAACTCAGTTTAAGGACAATCGCAAACGGTAAGGCAAAAAACAGCAGCAGCCAAGCGTAGGGAATACCTATGGTCCAGAAGCGGCCCTTAAGCCACTTTAATTTAATGGGTTTCTTCATGATCTCAACACCACGCCACTGGTGTCCTCCCAACTAATGAACACTTCGTCATCCCATGTGGCATGATCGGCGCGGCGTTCACGGTTAGTCATACTGCACTGTACGATTTGACCATTCTCTAAACGAATGTAATAGACTGAAATACCGCCTAAATAAGCGATATCATGCACGATTCCTTTCGCCCAGTTATACTGACCTTCAGGCTGTTCACGGCTAATAATGGTCTTTTCGGGACGCACTGCTAGCCAAACATTCTTATCTTCAACGTTAGTCGTGACGCCATAACCGACATAGAAAGGTTGAGCCAAATCATTAGATTTAATGATCAGATGGTCGACTTCATCCACTTCAATCGCGCCACCAAACAAATTCACAGTACCGATAAACTCGGCTATCATGCGGCTGTTAGGGCTTTCGTAAATATCCATTGGCGAGCCAGTTTGAGCAATCCAGCCATCACTCATGATCGAAATTCGACCAGCCATTGTCATGGCTTCTTCCTGATCGTGGGTCACCATCACGCAGGTCACGCCGACACGCTCAAGGATTTCAACCACTTCTAGCTGCATTTGGGTACGCAGTTTTTTGTCCAATGCGCCCATAGGCTCATCGAGCAGTAATAATTTAGGTCGTTTCGCCAATGAACGGGCCAGTGCAACACGCTGGCGCTGACCACCGGATAACTGATGCGGTTTACGCTTACCGTATTGCTCCATATGCACGAGTTTCAGCATATCTTGCACACGCTGTTCAATTTCGGCTTTAGGCAGCTTGTCTTGCTTCAAACCAAATGCAATGTTTTGTGCCACTGTCATGTGGGGAAACAAAGCATAGGATTGAAACATCATATTGATGGGACGTTCGTATGGCGGTAAATCAGTGATATCTTCCCCATCAAGGAAAATACGGCCAGAGGTGGGCTTTTCAAAACCCGCCAACATGCGCAGTAGTGTTGACTTACCCGAGCCTGACCCGCCAAGTAAGGCAAAAATTTCGCCTTTATTGATAGTTAATGACACATCGTCGACAGCCCGCACGTCATCGAATAATTTGCTTACCCGCTCAATCTTGAGCAGTACTTTTTCTTGCGTCTTTGTTGTCGGTTTATTGGTGACGCTCGAGGTGATTGCCATAGTACTTCTCCACCCGAAAATGAGGCGTAGATACGCTCAAACTCTAGGTTCAACACGATTAATAAATGAAAAGTGGTTAAACAAACTGTGTCAAATCCTATACGTGGATTAACTATGCATAGGATTGGACATAGAAGTTTGCCAAGCTGGGGGCAAGCTAGGCTTGCCCCCTATCGACTATTGTCCTGACTTCACTTTGGTCCAAACACGAGTTAATACGCGCTGAATTTTCAAAGGACGAATTTCACCGATATAAAGTTTGTCTAACACTTCTTGTGGTGGATAGATCGCAGGATCGGTACGGATAGCCTCATCAACCAGAGGTTGAGCGGGATCGTTCGGGTTAGCATAGGCCACATAGTTAGAGATAGGCGCTATGACTTCTGGACGCAGAAAATAGTTAATCAACGTCAGTGCATTATCGACGTTCGTTGAGTCAGCAGGGATAGCTAACATATCGAACCACAGATTGGCACCTTCTTTTGGAATGGAGTAGCCGATCTTATTGCCATTTTTTGCTTCTTCAGCACGGGCTTTCGCTTGGAATACGTCACCGGAGAAACCGTAAGCAACACAGATGTCACCGTTTGCTAAGTCAGAAATATAACGTGAAGAATGGAAATACGTCACATAAGGACGAATTTTTTCCAGTAACTCACCCGCTTTTTCATAATCTTCAGCCTTAGTGCTGTTAGGATCTAAGCCTAAATAAATCATCGCCTGTGGCACCATATCGTCGGCAGAGTCCAACATAGCAAAGCCACACTTAGAAATTTTTTCAGCGTATTTAGGATTGAAGATCAGTTCCATTGAGTTAAATGGCGCATCTTCCCCCACAGCGGCTTTCACTTTATCTATGTTGTAACCAATGCCATTGGTTCCCCATAAATAAGGCACGGCATATTGGTTACCCGGATCGGCTTTTTCAAGCAACTTCATCAGGGCTGGATTTAAATTTTTAAAATTAGGTAACTTAGCGCGGTCTAAAGGTTTGAAAGCACCCGCTTTGATTTGCTTAGCGAGAAAGTGGTTAGAAGGTACAACGATATCGTAGCCACTACGACCAGACAGTAATTTAGCCTCAAGCACTTCGTTACTATCAAATACATCGTAAATTACCCTAATGCTCGTTTCTTTCTTGAAGTTTTCTAAGGTATCTTCCGCGATATAATCTGACCAGTTATACACGCGAACCACTTCTTCCGCTTGGGCTACTGCGCTCGCAAATACGCTCGCAGTCACCAGCGCTAATGTGGTCATCTTATTAAATAGCTTCATGCTTTCTCCTTTCTCGGGTAGCAGAACTGCTTAAGCAAATTCTGACATTGTGTCACCGGGCTGCCCGGATATTGTTGTTATTTTCGACCAATGCTACACCTTAAAAACCGCATCGGCAGTCTCTACGGCATGATAACCATGCCTACTTTATATCTTGCTGCAATTTGTTAAGTATCAGGTTTCGTGCCAAATTTTCGAGGCAT
Organism: Shewanella sp. M-Br; assembly: GCF_036245925.1. Classification (NCBI taxonomy): domain Bacteria; kingdom Pseudomonadati; phylum Pseudomonadota; class Gammaproteobacteria; order Alteromonadales; family Shewanellaceae; genus Shewanella; species Shewanella sp. M-Br. Next base: position 90,439 of record NZ_BJBV01000022.1, on the reverse strand, counting down.
CGGTATTGCATTAACACTCAAAAAAAATAGACTAGATATGACACTGCTTGTACATTTTGCAACATTAAGGCAAATGCCTCAAGTCCCTAAGCAATCGCAAAAAAACACTTAGATAAACACATTTTAAATATGACTAACAATTAGTTAGTAACGCTAGCAAGCGAACAACCTAAAATTGTTAAGCCTATTTTACTTCCCTTGCAGACAAGCAATGGAATTGAATAATCACTTTAACGGACAAGCCATTAAAAACCATCATATTATTTAACAAGCGAGTTGCACCAGTTAAGTGCAACCTCACTAAAACAGTGCACGCATCAGTATCGTTATGGCCAACGTTAACCCCTTATTCCTTGGGTTAACGCGGCAACACGGTCAGTGCAATCAATCCAAAACATTACACAGTGAGTAATAGGAATTCACGTTCCCATGAGCTGACAACACGGCGGAAGTTTTCAAGTTCAGCCTGTTTTACCGCCACAAATCCAGTGGTGAAGGATTCGCCTAAATATTGCTTACAGGCATCACTTTCTTCCATCGCCGCTAATGCTTCCTCTAATGTCAGCGGTAAACAATGGGTATTATTGCTACGACTTTCATTGGCTTTACCTTGCACAGGAGTCGAAGGTTTTAGCGACTCAACCATGCCGATATAGCCACACAACAAGCTCGCGGCAATCGCCAAATAACAGTTAGCATCGGCGCCGGGAATGCGGTTCTCAATGCGACGGTTTTGTGGTGAAGATTCTGGAATGCGTAAACCACAGGTACGGTTTTCATCGCCCCATTCTAAGTTTACAGGTGCCGAAGTGCCCGGGAGGAAACGACGAAACGAGTTCGCATTTGGCGCCATCAGTGGCAGCAACTCAGGAATGAATTTTTGTAGACCTGCAATATATCCCAAGAATAGCTTGCTCTTAGTCCCATCTTCATTGGTGAAAATATTCTTGCCCGTCTCTTTATTGATCACGCTTTGATGAATATGCATCGCACTGCCAGGTTCATCCGTCACGGGTTTTGCCATAAAAGTGGCGCACACATCGTGCTTCAGCGCGGCTTCCCGTAAAGTGCGTTTGAAGATAAACACTTGATCAGCTAAAGATAATGCGTTGCCATGGCTGAAGTTAATCTCCATCTGTGCGGGACCATCTTCATGGATTAAAGTATCGATATCTAAACCTTGAAGCTCACACCAATCGTACATGTCTTCAAACATAGGATCGTATTCGTTGGCAGCATCAATAGAGAATGACTGGCGACCCGCTTCGGGGCGACCTGAACGACCAATTGGAGGCTTTAAGGGTAAATCGTGGTCGTCACTACGACGAGTCAAATAGAACTCCATTTCGGGAGCGATAACAGGTTCCCAGCCCTGTTCGTCATAGAGAGACAAGACTTTTTTCAACACGTTACGTGGTGACAGCTCAATCGGATTACCCATTCTGTCGTAGCAATCGTGGATAACCTGTGCCGTGGCTTCGATGGTCCAAGGCAACATAAAGACGGCATTTTCATCGGGTACACAAACAAAATCGATGTCGGCGGGATCGAGCAAACTGTAGTAAATCTCTTCGTCGACAAAATCACCGGTCACGGTTTGTAACAGCACGCTTTCGGGCAAACGCATGCCTTTTTCATCGAGAAACTTATCGACTGGAGCAATCTTGCCGCGGGCGATGCCAGTCATGTCACTGATAACACATTCGACTTCTGTGATTTTTCGTTCTTTTAAAAAAGCGATTAGCTTATTCATTATTATTTCACTCGAGTTGTAGCCCTACGTCGGCATGCATCACCGAAGGCATTGAAAATGGAGAGGTAAAACGGATTCTCGCTCACCTTCCACTCTGGATGCCATTGCACACCGAGGGCAAATTCTTTAGTACCAATTACGGAGAAAGCCTCCACTAACCCATCTGGAGCATAAGCTTCTGGCCGCAACCCAACACCCAGGCGCTCCACGCCTTGAGTATGTACAGAGTTAATCTCTGCAGAGTTACGGCCCCAGGCCTCGTAAATAAGCCCCCCGGGCTCAACAGTAATACTGTGAGAAGCCCCATACTGCACATCTAAGGATGTGGTTTTATCTTCTCGATGTTCAATAAAGCCACCCACCTCATGGAGCTTCTGATGCAAACTGCCACCAAAAGCCACATTCATTTCTTGAAAACCGCGACAAATACCTAATACAGGTACCCCAGCAGCAATAGCAGCGTGGATCAGCGGCAAAGTTGTCGCGTCACGTTTAGGATCATGGTGTGTACCAAGCTCACTCGGCTGGCCTGCATAAAGATGGGGTTCTACATTAGAAGGAGAGCCAGTAAACAAAATACCGTCAAGACGATCTAAAATAGCGTCTATCGGTAAATCGCCACCTAAAGATGGGATCACTAACGGCCAGCCTTTCGCGCCATTAACTACGCCTAAAAGGTATTTTTCACCAACAATATTAAAGGGGTGTGATCCCAATTGTTGATTGCATGCAATAACACCTATGAGGGGTAAATCGGCTGACATATCTCACCTTTAGAATTGATTTTACTAGCATAACGAACACTTTGCCTTTAAATGTTCATTTTTTCACACAGTACACCGAAATTTAGCACTAGGCAAGAGGTTAAACACTTGTTAAAGGTTATTTAATCCACTTATTCTTAATAAGCATAAATAACATGTAGTTAAATATATATTTACCCCATTTCAGGCTAATTCATGTATATAAACCGGCAGTTACACCAGCATAAAACTCACTTGTTACCGAGTAAATTAAACCGTATTCGAAGCAAATTTGAACCAATATTATTTACACAAAGAAGAGGATACATAACCAATATGACAGGGTTAAAAAGTAGGTAATACCAATCGTATTAAATATCTGTTCATTCAGCGGGAGTTCAACGCGCTTTAGACAAGGCGAAGGCTTGAAGGCATAGTGGCGCTCTGTCGAAAGCCTTGAACGTAGTATAAAGCGCGTTGCCATGTAGTGAACATCAGCCGCCCTTCGGGAGCCTCACAGGCATGCCACTCCCGTGTTGCATTGACTTAAAAGGGAATGACCATTTCTGCGTCAATGCGCCTTGGATTGAAATGCCTGTGAGGCTCTGAACTGATTAGATATTTAATGTGATTGGTATAAATCCGCAGGAATGTTGAATAACAGTATTACGCCACTCACCTTTAGCTAATAAGTGGCCTAATATGTTGAATAATAGGGTAAGTTAATGACTTAATTAGAAGTTTGCAGGCGTAGTCGCACTCACAAGGCGACAAGGTTCATCGAAGGGATTGCGGAATCTATGGGGTAATTCACTGTTAAAATAATAACTGTCACCCGCTTCCAAAATATACACTTCATCCCCAACAGTGAGTTCGAATTTACCTTCTATCACCATAGCGGCCTCTTCACCTTCGTGCTTTAGCATCTCTTCACCCGTATCTGAACCGGGTGGGTAAATCTCATTCATCACTGACATTGCACGGTTCGGGTAATCACGGCCAATCAGTTTAAATTCAAGTGGCCCAGTACCGATATTCAGTAATTCATTGGATCGATAGACGACCTTTTGCTCACTATCCGTTGAGGCTTCAATGGAGAAAAAGTCCACTAAAGACATCGGGATACCCGACAGCACTTTTTTTAAAGAGCTGACTGACGGGCTAACACTGTTTTTCTCGATCATTGAAATCGTACTGTTAGTCACACCAGCACGTTTGGCTAATTCTCGTTGAGATAAGCCTTTCATTTTTCGAACAGTTTTGAGGCTGGCTCCAATATCCAAATTTCACATCCCCCTAAAGGCTCGGGTCAATCCCGATAGATGACGAACAGGTTGTTCAGGATAAACACCATCCAGAACGCATTTTCGCCCAAAAAGCGCGTGTTTTACTGCTTTCATTGTATTCTACATAAAAAGCGTGTTAAATAAAACGAACACTTTTTTGCGTCATGTTAAAAGTGTGATGAGTATACTGAGACAAGTCCAATTTACAATAAAAACAATTTTTGGGAGCCATAATGGCAAACAAACCTCCAGTGCACAGCGAACAGTATCCACACTCTTATTATGTTGATACTGCTAAAGAAATTTACGCGCACCCACAACTCGAAGGCAATATCAGTGCCGATGTCTGCATAGTGGGCGGCGGCTTTAGCGGTATCAATACCGCCATAGAACTCGCACAGCGCGGTATGAGTGTTGTGCTGTTAGAAGCGAGGCGAATTGGCTGGGGCGCATCGGGGCGTAATGGCGGCGAACTCATTCGCGGCATAGGCCATGACCCTGCACAATTTCAAAGTGAAATAGGCACTGAAGGTGTTCAAGCAATTCAACAGATGGGCTTTGAAGCCGTCGAGATAGTGCGAAATCGCATACGAGAACACAGTATCGACTGTGATCTGCAAATGGGTTATTGCGACTTAGCGGTAAAACCTCGTCACATGGATGAGCTTGAAGAAGAATTTTGCGCACTCAAGGCCATGGGTTATCAGCAAGAAATCAAGCTGTTAACTAAGGCGCAATTAGGTGAAGTCATAGGCTCAGACTTTTATCAAGGCGCGCTAGTTGATATGGGTAGCGGCCATTTACACCCGCTGAATCTTGCCCTCGGTGAAGCTCGCGTCGCCCGCAATCTCGGCGCTAGGTTGTTTGAGTACAGCGCTGCTGAAAAAATCATTCAAGGCGCCAAACCTAAGGTCATTACCGCTAAGGGCGAAGTCACATGCCAATACTTAGTGCTGGCGGGCAATGCCTATATCGGCCACAAACTTAATAGCTTTGTAGGGGGGAAAGTATTACCTGCAGGCAGTTATTTATTGGCAACAGAGCCCTTAACTGAGGCCCAATGCGCGAGTATTATCCCGCAAAACATGGCCTTCGCAGATATGCGAATTGCCCTAGATTACTTTCACTTATCGGCAGATCGTCGTTTGCTGTTTGGCGGCCTTTGTACCTATTCGGGTAAAGATCCGAAAGACATTGAAGCGGCACTGAGACCGAATCTTGAGAAGGTTTTCCCGCAATTAAAAGGGGTACGTATCGATTATGAATGGGGCGGCATGATAGGCATTGGGGCTAACCGTATGCCACAAATTGGTCGCCTGCCCGATGCCAATAATATTTTCTACGCCCAAGCCTATGCAGGACATGGCGTGAATGCCACTCACATGGCGGCAAAACTACTGGCCGAGGCCATTTGCCAACAAGCGGGACATTTCGATGTGTTCGCAAAAATCAAACACATGACTTTCCCCGGCGGCCCGACATTCCGCTCACCTATGCTCGCGGCTGGCATGCTGTATCACAGATTTAAAGACTTGTTTTAAGGACTGGTTTGAAGCCATAACGCATGATGCCCATCGGATAAACAATCAGATGGGCATCATTGTCATATGCGCGAGCCATTTAACCACTCGCTATTTAGATACGAGTCATTCAACTGCAAGTCATTCTTTACAATTAGGGCTGCAACAACGCTAAGCCTCGCCTAAGAGATAACCTCGGTCTGAGAACCATAACGACTTTTAAAAGCTAATTTGCTCTCGCTAATCTCTGCCGCTTTCTACGCCTTCCCCACAGGATAAAAGGGATAGAACCGAGATAATGCACGACTAACGCCACCACAACCCCAAAGCCAATCCCACTGGTGGTTAAAGGTATTCCTGGCTTAAAGTTACTGACGGTTTTCTCAAGATAATCAAAGCGAACGGGATTAAACATGTAGGCAGTTTTCTCAAACAAATTGCCCGTGTTAAACATCGCCAAGCCTTGTGTTAACTCTTTATAAAGCTCGATTGTCTGTACCTTTTGCTCGGCGTCGGCACGCACGCTAGGCTCCTCATTTTGCTGGTGACGGGCAATCATGGCCTCAGCATCGGCATAATGATATTCCTTAGCCGTTGCCTCGTAGCCTTCTACCTGCCATTGGGTCGATGCATAAAGTCCAGCGAGAAATTGCTGATAATGATCAGCCAGTTGCGGCAACTGCAAGGCAATCACCAGAATCAACCCAAAAACCAACTTATCAATCAATCTGCCAATCAAGGGATCCTCCTTGGTGATCTAGCCAAACAACGCAGCGGTTACGACACCGCAATGACATAATGCTCAAAACTGTACTGACTCAATCAATGCACGGCACAATTAGCACTCAATTGGCAGATCGGTACGACTGCCCCAATCCGCCCACGAGCCATCATAGAGGATGGGATGTGTATGCCCTACCGCAACCGAAGCCAAAATCAAAATGCACGCCGTAATCCCAGAGCCACAGCTAAATATCCGTGCGGGCTTATCCGCTGCTAACCCTTGATAAATCGCCTGTAACTCACTGGCCGTTTTGATTTTATTGCCATCAAGCACTTGAGCGAAGGGTAAGTTCACCGAGCGTGGAATATGTCCTGAGCGCACACCGGGGCGCGGCTCACTCACTTGGCCTAAAAAGCGTGGCGCACCACGGGCATCGACAATCGCGGTTTCGGCATCTTCGATACGTGATAACACGGCCTCGGCATCCATCACGCGCTCGGGGTGGTATTGCAGCACATCAACTAAAGTATCGACATCCGTCGGGCCGTAATCTACGCCTTCGGCTTGATAACGCGATGAGGTAATGCGGTCTTCTTCAATCCACTGAGGCAAGCCACCATCGAGCACATAGACTCGATTAAAACCCATGACTTTAAAGGTCCACCACGCCCGTGGAGCTGAATAAATACCTTGATTATCATAGATAACGATAACACTGTCGGCCTCAATCCCAAGTTGCGCTATCCCTTGGCTGAATTGCTCAAACGTCGGCAAGGCATGGATTTGAGTTGAAGTTTTATCGCAAAACACATTTTCCAAGTCGAATCGACGTGAGCGCGGAATACAAATAGGCTCATCGTAAACCAGAGGTTCTTTCCCAATAACGGTTTCCATACTGGCATCGAGCAAGACTAAATGGGGATCGGTGAGATGTGCTTCGAGCCACTGCGTACTAACAAGTGGGTATTCCATAGCGGGTCCTTTTACTGTTATCCAAGTCTGCCGCTAGTCTCTCACCAAATGCCGTAAAGCCCAAATATCGGCTTAACAAATTGTCTGCTGTGGGATTTTATTTAAAAGCGTCGACTCGATTTCATGCACTCAATCATTAAATTGCGGCGAAGCCATATTTTGAAGAGAGTGCTTTAAACTGCTCATTTTTAATGATGCTGCTTTCAAAACGATCTTTTCGATATGACCGTGTTCGAGATAGCCTTTTTCGCAACAGTCCTTTTCTAGACAGCTGCTTTCAAAATAGCCGCTACTTAATCACTTCTATTTTCACGTCAATCAAACCAGAGGAAGTGTTGCCTATGCTACTGAACGCCGATTTAGACAGATCAATAATGCGGCCACGCACGAAAGGCCCTCTATCATTGATTTTTACAATCACACTTTTGCCATTATCAACATTGGTGACCTTAACGCTCGAACCAAAGGGTAACTTTTTATGCGCCGCCGTCTTTAACTTATGTTTGTAAAACTCACCGCTGGCCGTCTGCTTATTTTGATGTTTATCCCCATAAAAGGAAGCTTGACCCGATTCAGTGAATCCCACCCAGTTACCATTTTCACCCGTCTGCATTGAAGAACAGCCAGCCAAAAAACTTAACAATGCCAGTACAGATAGTTTGACGAAATTGAACTGCCTAATTGGGTTTTGAAGTGCATTCATTTGAAGTGCATTCACATGACACCCTCTCTAATGAGTGAACGCTTTGCTAACGAGCAATAGACTCAGCAAAAGTCACGGGGAAAATAACGAACAACCTTAGATGGCAAAGCTCGAAGCTTGCATCCTAAAAGATCAAAATAAGAAACAATAAATTTCCACGAGGCTACAGCAGTTGCACGCTAAAATCACGTACTTACAGGTGAATGCTCTCTGTTTGAAGTCAAAAGGTTGCGGACATACTGACTTAAAAACAGACAGAATAGCGTTAAAAATAGAGGCCTAGTACGACTAAATAACTTGTTTGGTAACTTAAATGCTGGCCCCTACTAATGGGCAAGCCATGATGTTCACTCACCGACACGCAGCAAGTCCCTCCCTGGATGCTCGACCGCCCCATCCATGGGGCGGACGGTCGTCTCGCCAATCACCATGGCTCACCTTTTTTGCATTAGCGTAACCTATAGATTTAAAAGCTTTACGCAGCACGCTTTGGAACAAAACCTTGTTAGATAATTCACTCTTATGAGCCAGATTCGGATTAGCTATTCTATTAGTAATGCTTCGTTTGGCTACAAACTAATCAATGAACGATATAACCAGTCGGAATAGGCATAACAGGGACATGAATCAGTTCTCTAGAGATTTGATTCATCTTAAGGGAACAAACCGCCCCAGAATAGCCGCAAATGGGGCGCTAGAGCGGGTTTTAGCGGTTGGCGTGAATCAGTCTGGTGTAGAGTGATTCTACTAGTCATTATTTAAGTGTAAAAGGTTAGTACGCTTATTTTTTAGGTAAACCTGTGAATACACTCTCAATCCATGAATCAAATTTACTGCCTTTATCAAAGCTCATGACATCATACATTTCAGGATTTAGTTCTTTAAATCCGGCTTTGAATATTTCAAGATTAAACACTTCAACTTCTTTCTCCCGCTTAACTCTGAGAAATGATTTAGTGAAATCTTTAGCTTTAAACCCTATATCTTTTTTGCCTAGGCTAATAGGCTTTCCTTTTTTAGTAATTCCAAGTGCTTGAGCAGCTCGAACAGCCTCCTCTTTAACTTTGAAAACTTTATCGTGCAACGCCAGTCTAGTTATAACATCTCTGGATTGCTGACAATCATACTTTCTTAGTTCTTCTAAAGCTAAAAATCGAGTTTCCCAGCTGTGTTTACAATTAGCATTTTTGATCAGGTCTTCGATATTTATTGGGGGTTCCATTATAAGTGCCATTAACTTTCCTTATGTGATGAATGCTAGATGATGAACTCTTACGTGCTAACACTGGGTTTAGGGGCTGACAAAGCAAAACCACTGAACCCAAAATAACAACCGAAACAACAAATGTCTATTTAAACTGAGAGTGTCACGCATTGGTAGTCAATCTTAAAGATTTTGTTATATAACAGGTTTTTCCCCTAACTCACTTATCGTCACTTGAGAGTTGAAATCACTTGAGTTGATGATTCCCAACATTTTATATGCATTGTTACCATGCTTAATTACGGGAACTTTGGTTTTAATTTTGCCGTTGCTTGTTTCATGGTCTATTTCAAAAACCCAAGCCAATGTACCGTGCTCGATTTGTTCGTAACTGGATACAGCCATTGAAAGAAGATGATTATCGTAAGTATATCGAGCAGTAACATTTAACCCAACTCGGACATATTCGCCATTTATGTAACAGTAAAGAACTAAACGCCTGTCGTTTTCAAACGTAAAAGTAGCTACGTCTTTTACTACACCTTTTGAACCTTCATGCAACTCCTTTATTAAAGGAGAAATAAGTTCAACAAAAGACATGTTATAAATTTTGTCTCTAGACCATATTTTCTCATTTGAGTGTATTAGTTGGCGATCTACTAACTTTAAATCAATACTTCCTTTCTCAACACAACAACTCAAAACATCAATGCCAGTAATACAGACGTTTTCATACGATACATAAAATGATAAAAAATTTAGTGGAAGCGACTCTGGAGTTTCCTCCTTTAGATTAACGAGAAGAACCCTATTACCTTCAAATCTTGCAACCTCTTTTACACTTTCAGGAAATTCATTTCGCGAAATGCAGATTAAGCCATTAGCACCAACGTCATCTAGCTTCTGTAACCAATCGTTGAAAGTGGCAATATTAACTTGCGACTTTCGATCCTGAACCTCAACTATTGTCACGTTACGACGAAATTCGGGACCACTCTCAATGACAACGTCACATTGCCTAGTTCTTCCCGTTTGTGAATTCAACACTGGTAACATAACATTCTGACTAATAACTGAAGATGGAGAAATAGATCTTTCTATTAGCTCCACTATTTTTTCAAGATCATCCCCTAGCTTCGCCATAAGATTAGAACTCCTCATTTTGAATATCGTATAACCAGAACCATTGTAAAGTTCACATGCGCGTTTTCAAACCGATTATCTAACCTACCTAAAATTTAAGCTATTAAATTTTATAGTTTTATCTTTACTGCATTGGAATAATACGCACGTAAATTGACTAAGAATCACATATTTTGAATTTAGTGCAAAAGTGCGTTAACCCGAAGCCAACGCAAACAGACGGGCATTGGCGCGTGAATCAGACTAGGTAAGTCTGATTCACTGTAACGATTTTTGCAATCCCTCATGGTCAGGTCTTTCTTTTGGGTACCCATTACTTTAAGTATCTCAAATTATCAGATAACAAAGGGCTGATCTTCGAGCCGTGGCGCACTTAGGGGCAATATTTTTTTAGCTAAACGAACAGCAGAAGTGTTAGTTAAGATTGGCATTGTTGCAACTGTGACCGTTGGCGGCATGGATGCCGTCGTCGAGCCCTCAGGGACGAGTTTATGGCGAGTCACAGGGGAAACAATGACAATTCATGCTGCAAACTGACAACAAAGTTATCTTGCTTTGGGGCAATAGCTTTTTCGCAGAACGGCAGCGAGAGGGTTGGTTAGGATTGGCATTGTTGTAACAGTGACCGTTAGCGACATGGCCGCTTTTTCACATCCCTGCGAACACGGCATATACACTTCCGTGTGCTGTAGATGTTGCCGTCGAGCCTAGAGGGATTCTTCTTTTTAAATCTAAAGACGGCGAATCACAGGGGAAACAATGGCAATTAATGCAGCACAACTGACGATTCAATGAGCTTGCTTGGGGTAAAGACGCCCTAAAAATAAAAAACCTCTTTCCATGTAATATGAAAAGAGGTTTTAGTATTGAGCGAAAGTGGCTCCTTCTCTTATATAGACAAAAAAGAGCGGCTATAAAAACAGAACGCTTATAACACGATCCAAGTCGCTTTCAGTTCTGTGTATTTGTCGAAGGAGTGCAGAGATTTATCTCGGCCATTACCTGACTGTTTATAGCCACCGAATGGCGCTGTCATGTCGCCGCCATCGTAATGGTTGATCCACACCATGCCAGCGCGCAGGGCTTTAGCGGTTTTATGGGCCTTGCTAATATCCGATGTCCACACGCCAGCGGCTAAACCGTAAATAGTATCGTTGGCGATTGATATCGCTTCTTCCATGCCATTAAATTCAATGACAGATAACACAGGGCCGAATATCTCTTCACTGGCAATTTTCATTTGGTTGTTTACGTTAGAAAATACCGTTGGCTGCACATACACACCGCCCGTATCGGCCATAACTTGGCTGCCACCGTGGACTAAGGTCGCGCCTTCATCTTTACCTGATTTGATGTAACTGAGTACTGTGTCTAACTGTTGTTTATCAACAACGGCGCCGCTCACAGTCGCAGGGTCGAGTGGATGACCCGGATGCCACGAGGCTAGCTCCTCTGCAATAAGCGCGATAAGCTCATCTTTCACCCCTGATTCCACCAGCAAACGTGAACCTGCAGTGCAGACTTCACCTTGGTTAAAAGCAATGGCTTCGGCCGCGGCAACGGCAGCGGCTTTCAGATCTGGCGCATCATTAAAGACGATATTGGGGCTCTTGCCTCCCGCCTCTAACCACACGCGTTTCATGTTCGACTCGCCAGCGTAAATCATTAATTGTTTTGCGATTTTGGTGGAACCTGTAAACACCAACGTATCCACATCCATATGCAGGGCTAAGGCTTTACCTACGGTATGGCCAAATCCTGGCAACACGTTTAATACGCCTTGTGGGATCCCAGCTTCGATAGCCAGTTGCGCCATACGGATAGCCGTTAAGGGTGACTTTTCAGAGGGTTTTAATACCACACTGTTACCCGTGGCAAGTGCAGGCCCGAGCTTCCAACACGCCATCAGCATAGGGAAGTTCCACGGCACAATTGCAGCGACAACACCAACAGGTTCACGGGTGATCATGCCAATTTCATTGTGAGCGGTTGGTGCGAGTTCATCGTAAATTTTATCAATCGCTTCGCCAGACCAGCGAATCGCACGGGCGGCGCCCGCCACATCCACCGCTTTAGAGAAACGAATAGGTTTACCCATGTCGAGGGTTTCTAACAATGCGAGTTCATTGGCATTTTCTTCCAGTAATTCTGCGAAACGTATCATCACTTGTTTGCGCTTTACTGGAGACTGCTGCGACCAAACACCGGAATCGAATACGCTGCGGCCATTGGCAACCGCAAGATTGGCATCCGCAAGATCGCAACTCGCCACTTTTACCAGCAAGCGGCCATCGATAGGGCTAATACAATCAAAGGTGTTACCCGAAACGGCATCTTGGTATTCGCCATTGATAAACGCCTTCCCATTAATAGACAGGCTGGCAGCCAGACTTTCCCATTCGCTGCGTTTCTTCGGTGTGCTCATGATGACCTCTTAATAGTTCGCATAGGTGTGGTTTATCGTTCATCGACAAGAAATTGTGTTCAGTGACGACATTAGCGCAAATGCTACACATCATCACAGTCGTAATCCGAGCTTCAGATTACGCTGTTTGAGCAATAAAATTCAATATTTTTTACAAAAATAGCTTTTTTGCCACAAATAACTGCACACAGCTCTTCCATGTTCATTATTTCTAACATAGCATAGCAAATATTAGCCACCCTAAAACAAGACCTGAAAATACAGGACAAGGTAGACACTATGGCCGATTTGCCGCTCAATTCCTCAAGTGATGCTTCACATCAATCTTCAACTGAGCATCCCTCACTTGAACATTTCTGGATGCCTTTTACCGCCAACCGCCAATTCAAAACCAACCCGCGGTTACTCACCAAAGCGGAAGGCATGTATTACACGGATATTGATGGCAATAAGGTATTAGATGCTACCGCCGGTTTATGGTGTTGTAACGCAGGCCATGGTCGCAAAGAAATCAGCGAAGCGGTCAGCAAACAAATTAAAGAGATGGACTACGCGCCCTCCTTCCAAATGGGTCATCCGATTGCCTTTGAACTTGCCGAGCGCTTAGTCGAGCTCAGTCCTGAGGGATTGAACAAGGTCTTCTTTACTAACTCAGGTTCTGAGTCCGTCGATACTGCACTTAAGATGGCACTTTGCTATCACAGAGCCAACGGTCAAGCCTCACGCACCCGCTTTATCGGCCGAGAAATGGGTTACCACGGTGTAGGTTTTGGCGGTATATCTGTCGGTGGATTAAGCAATAACCGCAAAGCATTTAGTGGCCAATTATTGCAAGGCGTCGATCACTTACCGCACACCTTAGATATCCAAAATGCGGCATTTACCCGTGGACTCTCGCACTTTGGCGCTGAAAAAGCCGAAGTATTAGAACAACTAGTGACCCTGCATGGCGCCGAGAATATTGCCGCCGTGATCGTTGAACCAATGTCAGGCTCAGCAGGGGTGATATTGCCGCCACAAGGTTACTTAAAACGTCTGCGTGAAATCACTAAAAAGCACGGCATCCTACTGATTTTTGACGAAGTCATTACCGCTTTTGGCCGCGTTGGCGCCGCTTTTGCGAGTCAACGTTGGGGCGTTATTCCAGACATGATCACCACTGCTAAAGCCATCAATAACGGCGCCATCCCTATGGGCGCAGTGTTTGTGCAAGATTTTATCCACGACACTTGCATGCAAGGCCCCACAGAACTGATTGAGTTTTTCCACGGTTACACCTATTCAGGTCATCCAGTCGCAGCCGCCGCCGCACTTGCCACACTATCGATTTATGAGAATGAGCAATTATTCGAACGTAGTTTTGAGCTTGAGCGCTACTTTGAAGACGCAGTGCACAGCCTCAAAGGGTTGCCGAATGTGATTGATATCCGCAACACAGGCTTAGTGGCGGGGATTCAATTCTCCCCTAACGCTCAAGGCGCGGGTAAACGGGGTTACGGCGTGTTTGAACACTGCTTCTGCCACGGCACTTTAGTGCGAGCCACGGGCGACATCATTGCCATGTCACCGCCACTGATTGTCGATAAACGCGAGATTGACCAAATGGTTAATAGCCTAAGCGATGCCATTAACGCCGTTGGATAATAGCACCAGCGGTTCGTTCCACTCTCACATTTAACACCCCGCTGCGGCGGGGAACTTCAAAGGTTAACTATGCTCAAGATCACTCATTTTGTTAATGGTCAGCACACCCCTGCCAGTATAAGAACCCAAGATATTTTTGAACCCGCTACGGGTGAGCTACGTGGCCAAGTCTCACTGGCAAGCGAAACCGAAGTCGGCGAAGCCATCGCGATCGCTAAAACCGCCTTTGAAACCTGGTCGCAAGTCACGCCGCTCAACCGTGCTCGAGTGCTGTTTAAATTCAAAGCCTTAGTTGAGCAGCACCTAGATGAAATGGCGCAACTTATCACCCGTGAGCACGGCAAAGTGATCGACGATGCTAAGGGCGAGTTGATCCGAGGTCTCGAAGTGGTCGAATTTGCCTGTGGTATTCCGCACTTGCTTAAAGGTGAACACACACAGCAAGTGGGTGGCGGCGTCGATTCTTGGTCAGTTAATCAAGCTTTAGGTGTTGTCGCAGGCATTGCGCCCTTTAACTTCCCCGTGATGGTTCCCATGTGGATGTTCCCAATCGCGATTGCCTGCGGTAACACCTTTATTATGAAACCCTCGGAAAAAGACCCAAGCTCGGTGATGCGTATTGCCGAATTGCTTAAAGAAGCGGGTCTTCCCGATGGCGTGTTTAACGTGATTAACGGCGACAAAGAAGCCGTCGATACCTTACTCACCCATAAAGATGTGCAAGCGGTGAGCTTTGTAGGCTCAACGCCGATTGCCGAATACATCTACAGCACAGCCTCTAAACATGGCAAACGCGTGCAAGCCTTAGGCGGCGCGAAAAACCATATGTTAATCATGCCAGATGCAGATTTAGATCAAGCCGTTAGCGCCTTAATGGGTGCCGCTTACGGCAGTGCTGGTGAGCGTTGTATGGCAATTTCAGTCGTACTCGCGGTAGGCGATGTGGGCGACGCGTTAGTGGAAAAACTGCTACCGCAAATCCAAACCTTAAAAGTCGGCAACGGCCTAACGCCGGAGATGGAAATGGGTCCGCTGATCTCAAAACAACACCTTTCCAAGGTCACCCAATATGTTGAAGCCGGTGTGCAAGAAGGTGCAGTGCTGCTGGTCGATGGCCGTAAACTGAGTGTTGAAGAAAATCCACAGGGTTATTTCCTCGGCGCCTGTTTGTTCGACCACGTCACGCCTGAAATGAGCATCTACCGCGAAGAAATCTTTGGCCCAGTGCTGGCGATTGTGCGCGTGAAAGATTACCCAACGGCGCTTGAGCTGATTAACCGACACGAATTTGGTAATGGCACGGCGATCTTCACCCAAAGTGGTGAAGCGGCAAGGCATTTCTGCCACCACGTGCAAGTCGGTATGGTTGGAGTGAACGTGCCGATCCCGGTACCAATGGCGTTCCACAGTTTTGGCGGTTGGAAGCGCTCACTGTTTGGGCCGCTGCATATGCATGGTCCCGATGGCGTGCGTTTTTATACCAAGCGTAAGGCAATTACTGCCCGCTGGCCCGTGGGTAAACAGACTCAAGCCGAGTTTGTGATGCCTACGATGAAATAGCCGAATGTCAGCTCAACAAGGAAATCGCAAATGACTGTGAGCATCAACGCCATTATTCGTTTTGCTACGGCGCAAACAGCCGTCGAGACCTATCAGTTACCGACGGAAAAGTTGTTAGCAGGCAATCCAACTCAAGGGTTAGAGAATCATTATTCTAGCCCTTGTGATCAATTTCACAGTGGAATTTGGCAAAGTGAATCAGGCGCTTGGAAAATAAACTACACTGAATACGAGTACTGCGAAATCCTCGAAGGAATAAGTGTTATCACCGATCTTCAAGGTCAATCGCAGACTTTCACTGTGGGTGACAGGTTTATCATACCCGCGGGTTTTCAAGGCACTTGGGAAGTCGTAGAGCCCTGCCGCAAGGTTTACGTCATTTTCGAACAAAAGTGAGATCAACGAGGCTGATGTTAGCCTCAAAAAAGCTAAGTTATCTTAGCAATAACTCGCCATGAGGTCACAGCAACGGGTTTTCCTAGGCTGTTGTTTGGCAAACCAACGGATGCACTGGCGCGATTGAATAACCATGGTCGCCAGTAACACGTCCGAGTCAACAAAGAAAATGGGAGAAATACCGTGCATAACAATCTGAAAAAAAAACGGCTGGTACAGCTTGTCGGACTCGCGCTAACCACGACCCTATTCTCCGGCATTGCCGCCGCCGAAGTGACTGGGGAAATTAGTCTTACTAACGACTATCGTTTTCGCGGCGTATCACAAACCGCTGGCGATCCTGCCCTGCAAGGTGGTATTGATTGGAGCTTCGACTCAGGTTTCTCTGTCGGCGCTTGGGCAAGTAACGTGGATTTTGATGAGCCAGGTTATAACGGCCCAGCGATCGAATACGATTTCTATGTCGCCTATGGTGGTGAGATCAACGAAGATCTGACCTACGACATCACCCTTAACCGTTATAACTACTCAGGCGAGAGTGATATAGGTTATTTCGAAGTGATTACGGGTATGGAATTTAAGGGCTTTCGCGTAGCCTATTGGTTTACCAATGATTACGGTGGTACTGATTTAGACTATCACTATGGAGAGCTAAACTACTCCTACGAATTTGTTGAAAACTGGAGTCTCGATCTGCACTACGGCTATAACGTTGGTGATGCATTAGATGACGGTGAAGGTTTTGATAGCTACTCAGATTACTCTGTTGGCGTATCGACCGAATTGGCAGGCTTTGGGCTTTCTCTCGCTTGGTTAGGCACAGATCTCAGCGGTGACCAAAAGGTCTCTGACGGTGCATTTAAAAACTCAGATACCGTGCTTGCGAGCGTAAGCTACGCGTTCTAATTTCGCCTTAGCTTGGTCCAACTAAGACACAAAAAAGCCCTCATCATCGAGGGCTTCTTTTTAGCTGTTCAAACAGATTTGACTACCAACTACGCATTTTATGGCCTTTCACCGCGTAGAACAGAATGAACAAGTAGCATGGCAACATCACAATATAACCGCCCTGCATGCCCATATCTGTCGCCGAACTCATTAAGCCCCAAGACACTGGACCAAAGGCGCCACCTGCAATCCCCATGATGAGTAATGCTGAACCTGTACTGGTCAGTTTCCCCATACCAGACAAAGCTAGCGGCCACACTGCAGGCCAAACAATCGCATTAGCTAAACCAAGAAAAGCAATCATCAACAAAGTATCGGGCAGCGCCACACCGCCAAAAGGCACTAACAAAACATTAGCAATAGCGTAGGAATTATTGTCGCCAAACAAAATACCGCACGTCAGTAACAAACCCAGAATAGCCGACACCATCAAAGCCTTAGGCTGTGAAATAAAACGAGGAATTAACAGGATACCTAAAGAATAACCCAATACCATACACACCATAGTATAGGAAGTCATAACACCGTATGACTCTATGCCTAAAGACAAAGCAAATGTGCCAATGGTATCGCCAGCAATAACCTCTACAGCAACATAAACAAACAGCGCTAACACGCCAAAGGCTAAGTTAGGGTGAGATAATGCCGCTTTAAGTTGCCCTTTATCCGTATTTTCAGCAGTTTCATCTTCATTCAACAACTCTGGCAAAGGTGATTTTTTTACCGCGAGCGCTAAGATACCGATAAAAATTGCCATGCCTAAATAGGGAAATACTAAACCGTCAGCCATTTCTTCAATTTGCACTTGAGTTAACTCAGTACCAATACGGTCTTTAAAGCTGTCTAAAATCAACGCCGAAAACACCAAAGGCGCAATCACACCCGCACCTTTATTCAAAATACCCATCACACTGACACGCGCGGCCGCAGATTCTTCAGGCCCCAAACGCACCACATAAGGGTTAACCGCAGTTTGTAATAGGGTTTGGCCTGCGCCCATCACTAATTGGGCGAAAAGGAATAAGGCAAATATTTGTGTTTCCGCAGCTGGGATAAACAGTAAGCCCGCCAACATCATCACGCCCATGCCTATCGCCATACCATTCTTGTAGCCAACTTTGCGAATAAGCCAAGCGGATGGCAAGGCAGTAAAGGTCACTGCAATGTAGAAAGAAAACAGGATCAACGACGCTTGAAAGGGATTGAGTTGCAATATTTGTTTCAAATAAGGCATCAAAGAACCATTCAACCAAGTGGCGAATCCGAGGATGAAAAAGAGAGCGGCCACTATGGCCATGGGGAGAAAGCTGCTTTTCTGCTGGCTTTTATCGAGTGTCATTTCCATAAACCTGCTTCTTATAGTAATTAATTATTTAGGTGATAACGGGGTTTAAATTAATGCCTAAGTTCCCGAATATCCGTATCGCGACTCGTCCGCAATGGCTAATGTTATCATCCAAACGCACCATTGTTTCAGTGATGTTAAAACAAATAACACAAAAAGACAACGCTGTCATTTAATAAATTCTCGCGAATATTCCCTCGTAATCATCAATTGGCCGATAGCTAAGTTGTAACTCACATCCATAAAATAATGTAAAAAAAGCCGCAGACACTGAGTGCGTGCGGCTGATCTCAAGCTATTAAGCCAACTGACTAAATTCTGACAAAAATATTGCGGCGATACATCCAATATAAAACCAGCCACTGCACCGCGAGCAAGCTGATAACCGCAGCTAACGCTTGAGCGCTTTCAGGCAAGGCCAGCACTAAGCCGCCAAACACGCTTTGAGCGATATATTTCCAATCCACTAAGCTCGACGCTAAGTAAATAATAATGGCGTTGGTGCCTATCACCACGAAGAAAAATGCGGCTTTTTGCCACTTAAGCACATCGACTAAGGCATAGAATACCGCCAGCAGTATCATGCTCCAACCCGACGTCACTAGGACAAATGAACTGGTCCACAGCTCTTTATTGACCGGAATGACAAGATCCAACAGCCAACCAAAGGCTAAACAAACGCAACCCGCAGCGGCGAGCAATCCCACTTTGGCCCACTCACCTTTAGGATGGGATTTAACAATAAAGTGGCCGACAAACACACCCGCTAACGCATTGACGATGGCGGGAATAGTCGACAGTAAACCCTCTGGATCGGGCGTGCGTCCCTGATAGCTCACGCCGGGTAATAAAATCGAATCGACATAGGCATTGATGGATTCCGTTGGCGAGAGCACGCTTGCCTGTCCACCGGGAAAAGGCAACCAAAGTTGCATTGCGCCATAACCAAGCAAAATGCCCAAGGCGACGATAATTTGGGTTCGTAGACTCGTGTGCCACACCAATAATGCGGCAAAAAACCATGCAAAGGCGATTCGACCTAACACACTAGCATAACGAATTTTTTCAGGATCGGCAGGCGCGCCAGTTCCCCAACCGTGATTGTATAAAATGCCTAGTAACAGCAATAAAAAGAGTCGTTTAATCCCATGACGATACACAGGTAATCGCTCCTTCATAGGTAATTTATCTAAACGTTTAGGGGATAAACCTAAGGCCACACCAGAGAGGAAAATAAACAGCGGAAAAATCAAATCGTAGAAGTGAAAACCATGCCATTGGCTATGGTGCATTTGTTCATCGCCCCATTGCCAACCTGCCCAGCCCGTTAGAATAAGCAAGCCACCAAACAAAGCCTCACCGCCCAAAATCCAAAACATATCGAAGCCGCGCAGTGCATCCAGCGACATCAACCTAGGTTTATTCACCTTTACTGGCGCAATTGCGTTTGTCTGTGTCGTCCCCATGCCATCATCCTTTATTATTGTTATTAAAAGCTTTTATAAAAGTTGAGCAAAACTAATACTGTACAAAACTAATACTGTTTAAAATTAGTGCTGTACAATAAAAAAACTTAGCCCCTGTCATCAAAATACGACAAGGGCCAGATGTTAAAAATCACCTAAACTGCAAATGTAAATGCAAATTAAGGGTGTGCATAAACGGCTTGTCCCGCAATGTAGTTTGCCTGCACTTTGTTCTGCACATCGAGCAAGACAAAGTCAGCCCTGTATCCCAGTGCTAAACGGCCAGCCTTATGCTCAATCCCGAGGAACTGTGCGGGATATAACGCCGCCATTCTCAAGGCTTCCGCCAAAGGTAAACCTAACAAGTTGACGGTATTATTGACCGCAGTCGCCATATCGAGCACACAGCCCGCCAGCTCACCGGTCACGGCATTTAATCTGTCGCCGACTCTCAGCACTTGCGTACCGAAGAGCTCGAAGCTAGTCTCACCGTCCATACCGACAGGCGGCATAGCATCTGTGACTAACATCATTTTTCCCCTCGGCTTTGCCCTTAGTGCGACCTTTGCCGCCGCGGGATGCACATGGTGACCATCGACAATCAACCCACACCAAGCGGTTTCACTCTCAATCGCCGCGCCCACCATGCCCGGCTCGCGGGAACCCAGTGGTGACATAGCATTATAAAGATGGGTAAAACCCGTCGCGCCTGCCGCTAATGCCGCAATAACTGTATCGTAGTCAGCATTAGAATGACCCAAACACACCTTCACGCCCGAGGCAACGAGCGTACGGATCACCTCTGGCGACACATTTTCAGGTGCAAGCGTGACCACTTTAAGCCCCAGATCTTGACGACAAAATACCGCGAGTTCAGCCTCTGTGATTTCGCGAATAAAACCCTGTGGATGCACACCTTTTTTAGGCACAGATAAATGTGGCCCTTCAAAATGCACCCCTAAAACGCCAGCACAACCTTTGACTAAAGCCTCGGCCACGGCATCGGCCGCATTGGCCATCACGCTGACATCATCGGTGATAAGCGTAGGTAAAAAACCTGTCGTGCCAAAACGCGCATGGGCACGGCCGATAGTCTCAATGCAATTAACACTCGGATCGGCATTGAATAACGCCCCGCCGCCACCGTTCACTTGCACATCGATAAAACCAGGCACCAGCATGCCAGCTTGGCGGATTTCCTTCGCGCCAACAACCGTATCAAACGCCAGAATGTGCCCGTTTTCGACAGTCACAGGCACATCTTGATGGAAATACTCACCATCAAAAATACGCTCGGCGATCAAGGTGATTTTCATCGCAACCCTCTTTCAATAAATAACACGAGTGACTTAAGTCTTTAATTAAGTTAACTGCGCTGACTTAGCTGCAGATGTTTAATCGTGCAGCCTACCTAGACCTCTTACACTTTGCCGCTTAAAGCTAAGCAACTTAGAGCGTTTGGGTCACTTTTTTAAGGCCAGCAGGTTGATCGGGATCGATACCGCGGGCAATCGCAACCGCAGCCACATCGATATAGAAACGTTGTAATAACGCTAACGGCGCCACACGTGGGTGAATGTCAGTCGAGGTTTGATTCAGATGCACTAAATCGGCGCCGCGTTGGCTCACGTTTTCAATTTGTTCAATATGGCTAGCGTAAGATTCATCGCCAATACACACATCGACGATAGTGAGTTTTTTCTCAACTAAGGTCACAGGACCGTGGAGGAACTCGGCGCTACTGAATGCTTCAGCATGGATTGAACACACTTCTTTTAACTTAAGTGCGATTTCCTTAGATACCGCATAGCCTAAACCACGGCCGAGTACGACTAAGTTCTTCACGTCGGCAACGGATTCTGGCGTGAGCTGCGGCTCAGCGTCCACCGCCGTTTGCAGCGCTTGGGGTAAAGACGCTACGGCACTAGCAAGCGACTCGCTTTGAGTCCAGGCGGCGGCAAGTTGTAAAATCGCTGACAAAGTTGCGAGATAACTCTTAGTCGCGGCAACCGCTTTTTCTTCACCGGCACGTAAAGGTACAACAACATCGACGATATCTTTAATCGGTGCGGTTTCATCATTGACTAAGGCAACACAGAAAGCACCGGCATTTTTTGCCATACGCGCCTGCGCCAAAATGTCAGGGCTCCGGCCAGATTGTGAAATCACAATGACTAACGCGCCTTCGAGTTTCAAGGTTTTACCATACACACTCGCCACTGAAGGTGCGGCGGCGAAGGTAGGTACACCCGCTTCAATTTCAAATAAGTATTTAGCGAACACTCCCGCATGATCCGATGAGCCGCGACCTACTATCATCACAAAACGAGGGGCGAAGGCGCGCAGTTTCTCACCTAACTGCTGCATGATGTCAGCGTTAGCTTCTAATTGACCCGCAATTTTTTGCGGTGCAGTGCGTGCTTCTTGTTCCATAATAGTGTTTGTCATGTCTTTTACCTTCACGTTCAAATACAGGATTTGGCTTCAGTGCCTATGTGCACTGACAACGACTTATTAAATTCTTGCTGGGCGAAATACATAGCACCGAGTTCGGGTGGTGCTAAGGTTTCTGAAATCTTAGCGACCACATCGGCACCGAGCCAAGCTTGTAAAGGCTCAGCAAGACCACCGATCATAGAAAAACGCACCGGATTTAAGCTAAATAACTTACGTGCCATTTCGCTAATATAATCAGCACCTTCTTGTACGATAGCAGCCGCTACCGCGTCACCTTCATTGGCGCAATCGAGTACGCGTCTGGCTAATGCGGCGTAGCAACTTGATGATTTACCGGCTAGATTTTCGACAATGCCGAGCGCATCGGTGACGTTAAAGTAGCTCAGCAGCATATCGGTTAATCGGGTTGGTACGGCAAAGCCATCGAGTGCTAACAACACGTGTTCGGCGGCTTTTAATCCCAGCCAAGCACCGCTGCCCTTATCACCTAATGCAAAACCATAACCGCCAATACTCAAGCTGGTATCACCAACATGGGCATAACCGCAAGAGCCAGTACCCGTGATGATCACCGCGCCATCGGCACCGCGGTGGGCACCAATACAAGCCGTATGCAGATCTGTGGTGACATACATGGCCGCAAAAGGATGCTGCCAGTTGATAACATCTTGATATAACCTAGGGACATTTACGCCAGCAAGACCAAGACCCGCCACCAGCAAGTGACTATCGCTCTCGTTCATGCCCGCATCCAGCAACGCTAGGCGAGTCGATGCTTCAATGGATTCAAATGTTTGTGTGAGACCATGCAGTGGATTTGCACGTCCTGCAACACCTGTCCCTAAAACGGTACCGTCTGCGCAGTAGATGGTGGCTCGGCATTTACTACCGCCTCCATCTACACCTATAAACAGTGGTTGATCTTTTGTCTGGACTAACCCCATGACACCCCTCTTCACCTATCAATGCAGCGCTACCGTTGCTTATTATTTGCCGTTAATACAGCGCTCAACTTTAGTTAACTCAATGTTACAGCAAAAATGACAGCGTTGTCATTTACTTTTTAAGGCAATTCTTCATCTAAAATAAAATTTCGAAAATCACCGACATAGAAAAACAAAAAGGCTGTATTTTATCTTTAAAATACAGCCAGATATAAAAACGATTTAGTTAACGATTAAACTTCGGCCTTTACGAATACCATCGGCCGCAATGGCGCGGATCTCAATCGGTGCAGTGACCGCCAATCCCGCTTGATAAACTTGCCATTGGCCATTTAGACTTCGGTATTCAAGTTTGAGCCCGGGATAGGCAATATTAGCAAACAGTTTACCGTCACGGATCTCGGCGCCGACCGTCGGTACGCGATAATCAATCCCCGCTTTATCTAGCTTGATAAACTCTTTGTGGCCCAAGGTATTCGCAAGTTGTTGCCACTCCTTTGCCTGTGCATCACGCATGGCTAAAGTAAAAGCACCCGAGCTTTGATTATATACAGCACCTTGATATTGATAAGGTACTTCCCATGCCGCTTGATGCCAAGCACGCTCGGCCAACATCAACAAACGCGGGAACACCATATATTCAATTGTATCGTCACTGCGAATCGACTCACTCCAAATTTGCCCTTGCAAGCCAGTAAAAGGTTTGCCTTTCTCCCTCGGGCTCGAGACTTTGTTACCCGCTTCATCAAGTTTTATTCTGTCGTCCGCTTCGAACGGCTGATTTTCAATATCAGTCCATTGCTCGGCATTGGCGGCTAAGTTATCAGGCATAAAGCTAAAGACTTTATGGCTGTTGGTCGCACGACTCGCCCAGTAATAACCATGCTCCTTAGGGTCGGCCTCATAGGGGAAATCAAAGTACAGCACCTCAGGATTAGAGAGCACGGTTTCCCAACCAAGATTCGCCTGCTGATTGGCGCGCTCATGACCTTTATGGGCAATCACGTCCCAAATATTAGACTGCACTTTAGCGGGCATATTCTCAGGGCGAACATGGCTCATGCCATCGCTCCACCCCGCAGCTTCAATGCCTTTGGCCGCTAACATAGTCGAAATTCGTTCAATAAAATAAGCACCTAAGTCATCTATCGACTTAACGCCTTTATCGTTATTGGCAACAAATCCTAAACACTGCGGAGATTGTTTCCACGCGCCTGCGGTTTCATCGGCACCAATGTGATAACGGGTTAATGGCTGGCCAGCGGCTTGATGTAACTTGGCAATTTCATCAATCACTTTATCGACAAAATGATAAGTCGACTCCATACACACGTTAAGCGTATTGTCGTCGTAATATTGCACTGAAGAATAAACCGTTTTGTCGTTTGCATCGGATAACAAATATTGCTCAGCTGCAGTGGTTTTCCCTTCAGCTTGCAATTGACGAGCGCCCGCATCTAACGCTTTTACCGCTGTGTTAGCTTGATTTGCCGTTTCCTGCACAGGGACAACCTGCACTTTGCCCGTGTTTTTAAGCTCTACGTCTTCAGCCTGTAATCGACGAAAACGCGCATCCATCGCTTTAATCGCGGCGCGGCTGTGACCCGGCATATCCATCGATGGGATCACTTGAATTTGACGCGCCTCGGCATATTTCACTATGTCGATATAGTCTTGTTTAGTATAGAAACCATTAACGCTCGACTCCGCAAAAGGACCACTGCCCAGTTGCGGTAACAGACAGGTATTTTCAGCAAGATCATGACAACGTTTACTACCGATGTCGGTCAGCTCAGGTAGCCCGTCGATTTCGAGTCGCCAACCTTCATCATCAGCCATGTGTAAATGCAGTTTATTGAGCTTATAAGCCGCCATTTGGTCGAGCAAATCCAGCAACAATTGTTTGCTGTGGAAATTACGAGCCACATCAATGTGCATGCCACGGAACGGATAGCGTGGGCTGTCTTCGATGGTCATGGCATTCATTTTCAGCGAATTCACATCCACAAGGCTTGCTAATGATGACAAACCGTAAGAGAAGCCCGCCGCATCATTGGCAGCGATCACAATTTCAGTTGGCTGAATATCTAAGCGATAACTGCCCTCATCCCCTTTTTGGCTGGCAAATTTCACCGTAATGCCACTCGCAGATTCAGCCACACCCAGGCGAGCTAAACGTACCACCGCCGCCGCAACTTGACTCTTTTGCTCTGGGTTATCTTGCTGATATTCGAGCTTAATACCACCAGCAAGGGATACTGGTGTATCGGTTGAATAGATCTTCACCTTTTGTGGCGTTGGGATGATGGTATCCACAGCAAAGGCAGCATCTTCACTCACGCTTTGATTAGCTTTAAATAATTGCGCGGCATCGGCTGGCGCGAGTTTATCCGTTTCAGTGCGTTGATATTGGGTTTTAAAATTCGTAAACCCTTCAACATACGGACGCGTCTCTAAACCCGTTTCGGCATCTTTACCCACTTGAGTGCTGGCGATAATGACGGGTTCTAATCCTTTTGCTGCGAGGTAATAGTTTGGCATAGCGTCAGTTTCAGCCAATTGCCACGGCTCACCACGGAATGTCAGTTGCTTTTTCTCGCCTTTAACAAATCCCTTAAAAGCGGCCGTTGGCGTAATACGATGTAAATCGCCTTTAACGTGCGTTATCGTCAATTCACCGCTTTCAACCGATTGCACTGGGCGCATTTGGCTTAAATAAATTTCCCAATCTTGGCTGGCTAAATCCATACCGGGCACGAAATCAATTTGAGCGACAAAACAGCGGCCATCGGCTTTATCTTTTAGGCACTTATCGTCTGGCACATTCGTCACAACACGGTAAGTTACGACTAACGAATCCCCGAGTTGTTGTAACTGCGCTTGAGTTAATGCGTCCTGAGCTTGCTGTGTTTGAACCACAGCCTTATCGGCTGACGCTGCGGAAGGCGTCACAGGCGCCTCGGAACAGGCCGTTAATCCTAAAGCCAGTAAAATGGCGCTTGCTGAGAGTGTTTTTTTCATGATTATCCTTATCTAGCTCCAGAAATGGCTACAATCTGAAGGAAGTTACTAACGTCCGCAGTCTTTCCCCTTGGTGAAACAGTCGCTCGCTCGAGTGCGCTAAGTGCTCGCTATCGAGTGAGGCTGAACCTGAGACATTGGCAAGATCATTTAACGTGCGAGAAATCGCTTCGGTGACGCAGGTTTGCTCCTGTGCCGCATGGGAAACTTCGATGTTCATATTACTGATATTTGAGACTAAATCAGTCACTTTAGTGAGTACTAACTTAATTTCTTCCGAGCGGTTAACGCCCTGAGTTGAGAGGGCTTGGCTCGCTTTCATCACAGTGACTGTTTCGGCCACTCGGCTCTGGACCTGCTGGATCATCTTCTGGATCTCACCAGTTGCCTGTTGGGTTCGGCTCGCCAGCGTACGCACTTCGTCGGCAACCACAGCAAAACCGCGCCCTTGTTCACCCGCCCTTGCCGCTTCAATGGCAGCATTAAGCGCCAGTAAGTTGGTTTGCTCGGCAATACTGTTGATGACTACAACGACTTCATCAATCTTTTGCGTTTCTTGCTGTAACTGTGAAATAGACAGTGCCGAGCGGGCTAATTCAGATGCCAACTTACGGGTAATATCTAATCCAGAATCGAACTGCCGCTGACTGTCATCGACCGCTTTATCGGCCTGACTCGCTGCATCCGCGGTGCGCTTGGCATTAATGGCAACTTCGTTAGCACTGGCACTTAGCTGAGTTACAGCCGTCACTGCCGCCTCGGTTTCTTTTAGTTGGGTTTGCACGCGATCATTGTTGGTTTGCGACAGTGACCCCAGCGCTTTGGCATCGCCCAGTAATTGCCCTGAGGTTTCGTGCACTCTGGAAATCGTGGCGTGAATTTGCTCTACAAAACCATTAAATGCCTTAGCGAGCTGGCCAATCTCATCCTGACTCTCAACGGGTAATCTGTGGCATAAATCGCCGTCACCGCTGGCAATTTCTTCCATGGCGCGAACCACATTCCCAAGTGGATTAATTACTAAACGTTTAAGAATAATGAAGATAACAATTAAACTGCCACCGAGAATTAACAACGCCTGCAAGAAATAACCTAAGAGTAAATCTGACAACTGAGCGCGAATAGGCAAGATTGAAAACTGAATGACCAATTGGCCCGTTGGGTTACCTTGCTCAGCAAATTGAATTTCACGCTTCACTAGATACTCATCGGCCACTGTTTGAGCCTGTTGACTCTCGGCTAACACTTTACCGCGATGGTCACTCACGACAATATGATAAATTTGCGCAGATTTAAGCATCACAGATAGCACTGCACGGATCTGCTCATAGTCGTAGGTGAAGATGGGCTGCGCCATAGTGACTTGTAAATTGGCGACGGTATTTTCTTCAAACTCAGTTTCACTGGCAGCCAATTTATCGCTCGCCAACCAGTATGATGCACCGAACAGAACGCTAACAATCATAAAAATTGCTGCCGCTAATCCAATCTGTACTTTTAAGGCTAATGTTTTCATTATTTTGCACCTTGCATACTAAAGAGATCTAACCATAATTCTGTGCGTTCTATTGGTGTTAATGGACTTAAATCAGGTGTATCAAGACGGATAATCACCCGTTGTTCAAACTTAGCCTCACGGTACAGTTGCTCAATTTTAAGCTCGCGATTAAACATCTCATCAAAAGAGCCGTCGCTTACCATACTTTCAAGCCCGGCTAAAATGGCCGCAGCAAGTTCGGGGCGCTTAGGGGAAACAAAGAAATAAGCTGGCGAGCGATATTGCAGCAGGATATGACTATCGACCTTAAGTGCGGGATCGGGGTGATTTGCGAGTTCTTCGCCAATTTCCTGAGCGCCGAGGGCAAGATAATCGAAACGCCCGCCTTCTAACATGGAGTATAAATTGGTGTACTGATAGCTAGTGACGACGGGTAATCCATTGGCTTCTAAAATCTTAGCATCGGGCCAATAACGATTTTGCCCCGCCTTTAACTGCCTAAAGTCCGCCATGGTTTTCACATTAGCAAATCGTGCCTCATCCGATTTACGGATAATCAGCAGCCGATTACCGAGTAACCCTTTAAACAATGGAATGCGTACGGGAAGCACTGTTTCTTCCAATTCTTTTGAGGTCATGCTCCAAAACACGTCGACTGTCCCAGCGAGAGCTTCTTCAACCTTGCGCTTTTGATTCATTTGAGTCGACATTTGCTGCACTTGATAGCCGCTATCCGAGCGGCGCAGTGCTTCCTTAAGCAAATTTAGCTGCCAAGTCTGCTGTATGGTGGTGACGATTGTTTTTGAAATCGGCGCCTGAATGTGAGAAACGTCAGACTTAATGGCGTCAGAGGAACCGGAATTAGAGTTTGAGTTTGAGTTAGCGGCAAAATGACTTGAGGCAATATCGGCGGCAAACACAGCGAAGGATGAGGCTGAAAGCCCCGTCAGAGCCATGATAAACAGTGACCAGCAAGCTGCTCGTTTAGTGATGATAAATGTGGTCGTTAGTGTAAAAACATAACGAATGACACTCGTCATACCCATCGCAATGACGCGCATCGCAACCGTTAAATGAATCGCCATAAATTGCAGCCTCTTTTTATTATCTGGTTTTTACCAGTGAGTTTTATTTATCTATGCCGCTAACGTTCAAATGCTGAGGTAGGCATTTAAGTCATATTGTAAAAACACCCTAAAAAAATGGCTGGGCACTGCTTACAGTACCCAGCCCACGCTAGTTTCTGGGGAGAGACTATCAAAATATCAAAGACAAACGTATCGCCGCCCGACAGCAATACTCCTGCCAAATACATGATAAGGAGACCTCATCCTCTCATGCAGACCTTACAAACAACGTATCACACAAGCAGATGACAGCGCTGTCATTATTAAAGTACACAAGAAAGAACAGGATTTCTACATTTTTTTGACAATTATTGTTATTTTTTATGAATAGACACGATTAATCATTATTATTCAATGATTTAAAATGTTTAATTTATTTACTCGAGCTTATGTGACAACGTTGTCTTTCATTGGTAACATGGCGATAACATGACAAAGATCACGGTAGTTATTGATGAATCCCATTAACACACTTGTGCGCAATAATACCCAGCCTGCTCCGCGCTTAAATCGGTATTACCTAAACCTCAGTTTGGTATTACTACTCTGTGGAGCTTGGTTATTTTGGGCGAACCATTTTCATTCGCTATTTGATCTTATCCAAGAATTTGGACGCTTCGTTTTTCTAGGCATCACAGGAGCGATATTTGCAAACTCGACGGGAGCTGGCGGTGGCGTCATCTTTATTCCGGTATTTTCGAGCCTCAACTTTAGTGAGTCTCAAAGTGTCTCGACTTCATTTATGATCCAATGCTTTGGCATGACAGCAGGCGCAATTTCATGGTCACTGCATTATAAAAAGCACCATCGAGAAGATGATGCATGGTCTGGTTTTGTAAAAGCATCATTACTTGCAGCCTTCTTTTCTGTCTTAGGTTTCTGGAGTAGCCAATTACTACAACTCAATTCGCCCTCTTCGCTACACACCAGCTTTAGCATTTTCTCGATAGTGCTTGGTATCGCCATCATTATCAGTAGCAAAAAAAGCACACAAATCACTCACTCTATAATGCCGGTCGATTTTCTTTGGCTCGCTCTCATTGGCTATTTCGGCGGTATTATCACAGCTTGGTTATCGGTAGGTGTCGGCGAATTAGTCGTCATTTATCTCATGATAAGGGGATTATGCGCCAAAATGGCGGTCGCCACTGGCGTTGTTGTTTCTGCGATTACAGTCTGGTCGGCAAGCCCTATTCATATCTTTTCAACAAATAGCCAAGCCCTCTTTGAGTTAGTGTTATTCGCAGGCCCGGGCGCCGTTATCGGGGGATTACTTGCTCGCAAATTAGCGCTCTTTCTCCCAGTAAAAGTATTAAAACACTTTTTCTCCATTTGGATCATTTTGACGGGTAGCGTCATGTTGGCGAGTTAATAGGAAACATTAAGATGAATAATTCTCCGCTAAAAAGTATCACGATTGTCGGTGGCGGTAGCACAGGCTGGATGACGGCTCTCTACTTGAGTAAGTTATATAACCACTCATCTAATATCATAGATATTAGACTTATCGAAAGTAAAGAAATTGGTATTATTGGCGTTGGCGAAGCTACAGTTCATAGTCTACGATTCTTCTTTGCAGCTATGGGATTAGATGAAAATGAACTACTTAAAGAAACTAACGCAACATTAAAGACTGGCATCTTATTTCGTAACTGGATGAAACCAGTCGATGGCAAAATTCATGAGTATTTCCATCCATTTGAGCAACAAAAACCATCTGGAAAAGTTGATAATGCAAGTGCTTGGATTTTAAATAATCAGATTAATGAATCAAACAGCACTTCCTTTGCTGAAGCAACAAGCCTTTCATTTAGTTTAATGAGAAATAACTTAAGTCCTAAAACACAATACTTGAATCAATATCAAGGTATTGTCCCCTATGGTTACCACTTAGACGCGACGCTCATGGCGGCCTTTTTAAAGCGCAAAGCCACCCAAGCAGGGGTAGATCATGTTGAAGCAAATGTAACGGACGTTCTGGTTAATGATGGCAACATCATAGAGGTTGTAACTGATCAAGGCTCATTCAAGAGTGACATATTTATAGACTGTACAGGCTTTAAAGGGCTTTTAATTCAAAGCCTAAAGAATGATAACTGGCAATCATTCGAAACCGAATTACCTTGCAATAAAGCCGTTGCAATGCAGCGGGAATATCTGCCTCACCAGCTACCAAGAGCCTATACGACAGCAACAGCGCTTAGTCATGGTTGGGCTTGGGAAATTGACCTAACGAATCGTCAAGGAACGGGTTATGTCTACGATGGACATAGTCTAACGAGGGAGCAAGCTGAGGCTGAATTAAAAGCTTATCTTGGCGATGAACAAGAGATCATAAGAACTGTTCACTTAGATATGAAGATAGGTTGTAGACGTGAATTTTGGGTTGGAAATTGTATTGCAATGGGGCTCGCAGGTGGATTTATTGAACCCTTAGAATCGACAGGCTTGCATCTTATAAACTTAGGAGCAAGATTGCTAGCGACGCATTTAACTTCATCTAATCCCTCCCAAGCGATAAGGACGTCATATAATATCGCAATGAACGGATTGTATACCGATCTTAGACAATTTATCGTACTTCATTACTGTTTAACTGATAGAGATGATAATGAATTCTGGCAAAAAGCAGCACAAAGCTCAGTATTCATCCCTGCTCTAGAACAAAAAATGACACTATGGAAAGACAAGGTTTGTGAGTATGTCGATCTTGCCAATGGATATAGTTCAGTTTTTACAGATGAGAATTATCGCTACGTACTTTATGGTATGCAGCATATTCCTGAAATCCATATACCTTGTCCCAAAACTGAAATATCAAGAATACTCGACAACTTAAAAACACAACAGTTTAGAGCAAAAGAGCAATCTTTATCACATCAAGAATTCTTAGCGAAAATTAAAAATATTTAAAATCATAAAGAGCAAGATTAAAAATCTTGCTCTACTTACCGTTTAATTCAACCATTAATTAAGTTGGATGCCATACAACTTGATGCGTTCAATTAACTCCCTATGGGGTAATAATTGCGATTTGAGTAATGTAACCTGCTTGTCTAGTTTGTCGGTCATTTCCGAGAAAAGCCGTTCCTCTTCATCATTTAATGTCATCTTTAATGTTGACTCAAAGTCTGAGCCATAGAGTACATATAAATAGTTTTCTAAATTGAAAAATTCTAGCGTAGAAGTAAAGTCATAGGCAGTCGGTATGTGATAGCGCCACAATTCTAAATGTTCTTTTAATGAGTCTGGAATACTTATTTCATTTTTATTATCAACCCAAAAAGGCGTATCCATTCGTTTGGCTGTGACATAGTGAAGTTTAATAAAATCAATCACCCGATTCCAAGCATTCGATACCCGCTGATTATAACGATTAGCCACAAGTGGCATAACGTCAGTATTAGCAGGAAAACATTCGGCTAACATTCTGGCTGTCGCATCAAACATAAGAAGACCAGTCGCTTCTAAAGGTTCAACAAAACCACTCGACAAACCAATCGCAACACAGTTACCTTGCCACGATTTCTCTCTATACCCCACCTTCATCGGTATGTGTCGAAACGAGATTTCTTCAGCTGCTTTACCTAGATATTCCCGTAATACACTCTCAGCTTGCTCTATTGATGAATATTGACTGGAATACACATAACCAACACCACGACGTTCAGACAAACCGATATCCCATATCCAGCCAGCCTCTTGTGCTGTTGATTTAGTGAAACAAGGGATAGGCGTATATTTATCTTCATAAGGAAGCTGCACAACTAATGCTGAGTCGACAAACAAGATGTCACTCTTATCAACGAAGGGAACTTTACATGCATCTCCAATGAGTTGAGCACTAAATCCTGTACAATCAACATACAAGTCCGCATTCAATACACCAGCATTATCAGTATGTAACTCTAAGATATGTCCCTGAGCGTCCATTTTTGTATCAATGACTTCTGCAAGAAGATGTTTAACGCCTAACTGTTCAACACCAAATTTGGTTAACATCTTGGTAAACTTTGCAGCATCGAGATGATACGCGTAATGCATAGCACCTCGATATTGAGGCTGTGTCATCACTTTAGGTCCAAGTCCCGCATCAATCAAATGACCTTGAACTGACACAAGATCAGCGTAGCGGCCTCTATCTGAAAGAGATTTATTAAGCCAAGTTGAAGTAACGTCTTTAAAGTAGGGATAATCAAATAAATGGTGATAGTACTCCCCTGAATTGGGTTTATTCCAATCAATGAATTTAACACTCTGCTTAAATGTTACGTCACAGCAACGAATAAACTCATCTTCTTGAATACCAAAATACTTTAATGTTTCGCGTAACATAGGTACAGTCCCTTCACCAACACCGATAGTGGGAATATTCGGGGACTCAACTAACATAACTTGTACTTTAGGTGTTCTAACATTCAACTTTTTAGCTAAATGGCAGGCAGAAATCCAACCTGCAGTTCCGCCACCAACAATGACGACACTCTTTATTTCTTTTCTTGAAGTCATGATCTATGCCTGCT
This sequence comes from Shewanella sp. M-Br, assembly GCF_036245925.1. Classification (NCBI taxonomy): domain Bacteria; kingdom Pseudomonadati; phylum Pseudomonadota; class Gammaproteobacteria; order Alteromonadales; family Shewanellaceae; genus Shewanella; species Shewanella sp. M-Br. The sequence continues at coordinate 57,037 of NZ_BJBV01000022.1, read as the reverse complement.
GATTACTTAAACGCTCAATTCGATTTCTTCTTTCGCTAGGCGATTAATTTGATGCAATGAGTTCAAATGGCTGTAAATCGGCGCTAAAAGGCCCCGTTGCTTGATATCTAAGAACTCATCTGAGTTGAGTTGATTTAACTTAGCTTCGTCGATGAAATAGATACCATTTATGCCGCGTTTTTCGCCTTTAATGTCAACGGTAAGACTTTGGGGAGAAAATAATTCTTTTTGAGCAAAAAATGCAATAATTGCCTTACTCATTTGCTCTTGTTCGAAGTTTTTTATAATACTGTCTTTACGCAATCTTAAAAACGCAGTTTCCTCTCCTCCTTCAAACAATGCATTTCCCTTATCAGTGCTCACATGAGCGCTTTCTTCTCGTATCCCCACCCATACTTTATCCTGCTGTTCAGCACTCAACATTAAACCAAACGGATAGTTTTTAAGTATATTTGGAATATACAGCCCTAACCATTTGCCATCTTTTTGCTTCAAATTCTGTCCAGGTTTTAATCCAAGCATAATTACGGACTGATATTCTCCTGTTTCACTATGTTTAACAAAAACAACAGGAGCATCTACAGCAGCAAAGGCAAACTCATAAATTGAAATGGGTAGTAAGTGTTGCGCAGCAACATGTTCATAAGTGGTAGGAGTCACTTTCAGGTGCGCATGTTTTGCTGAGTCAAGTGGGGTGATTGAATTAGTCATATGAGCTCCTTGAGGGCTTCTTCTGATTGAATATTATTGAGATATAAAAAAAGGGAGCAAGCTCCCTTTTTCATTTATACATGAGTTAAATCGAGATTAGAATCGTACGCTAGCGCCTAATGTAATTCGGCGGGCCATGTTGTATTCAAATACAGGGAAGCCATCCGTAAAACCACTTAGATTAGATTGGAACTGATTGTTACCAAACTGACGTGAACCTTCTTCTAACAGGTTATTACCATCAAGTTTAATATCCATATAATCAGTAACATGCCAAATTGCACTCAAGTCCAAGCTACCAAATGCATCGTGTAAACGATTACCGTATGAACCAGTTTCACGGATCATATATTCACTACGCCAGTTATATGCTAAACGAACTTGGAACAAATCGTTTTCAAAATAACCAGTTAAGTTATATGAGTGCTTTGAACTATCGCTTAAGAACGGGTTGCGATCTGTATATGTATTTGGGCTAGTTTCACTATCAGTATAAGTGTAGTTAACAATTGAGCCGAAGCCGTTCCCAAAGTCTTGTTGATATTGCAGCTCTAAACCTTGGATTGTCGCCGATTCGCCATTGGCTTTCTCTTGCACAGTCCAACCACCAGCAACTTCATCAGGTTTTAACGTGCCAGTAAATGGGATATCGGCGCTATCTGCATGGTACTCACTAAAGGTTACGAAGTTTTTAACATCCTTCATAAACAAAGCCGCAGAAAGTAATGACTCTTCATTGAAATACCATTCAATGCCTAAGTCTATTTGATTAGCAATAAATGGTTTTAACCCGATATTACCAACAACCCATTTTTGGTTATTAGGCACATCATCATTTGCACCTAAAACGTTAGGGTTAACATACATGTCATCATACTGTGGACGAGCCATAACTCGAGCCGCTGATGCGCGCAATATGAGATCAGGTGCTAAGTCGAATGCTACGTTTAAGCTTGGTAACCATTCCCCATAATTAGCTGAAGCATCGGCTTTCTTACCATCAACATAGTACGTTGAGGTCGCTTCAGTACCCGCATAACGCACACCAAAGTTACCGCGTACACCTTCTGATGCAAAGTTAGCCATCACATAAGCAGCATAGTTATCTTCATCAATTTCACGGTATGAACCAAAATCTTCAGTCTCACCGATGATGCTCGATTTAGCCCAATCTTTTAGTGCATCTGGATCAAAACGAATAATATCGTATTCACTCGTACCTACAGCAAAAGTACCAGTATTTAAGCCTGCTGTTGATATGACAGGATTAAAGTCATCGGCTTGTACAAAGTCAAAACGTCGACTAGTTGTATTATGCTTCGCATATTTCAGACCCGTTTTAATGGCATTAACCACACCTAGATCTACATCAAACTTAATATCTGCTTGAATATAAGTTTCATCATCTGTTTTTGGTGTTTTATTAAAGTTACTGCCAGTACCCATTGCAAGCGAACCTGGATCATAAGTGGCTGTATCAAAACCATTTAAATCCCAAGTTTGATGACCATTGGTAAAGTCATAAGTCGCACCATTTAATGCTGTACCACCCAGACCATCTTCAACAACCATTTCAAAATCGGTACCACCAGTAGAACTTGTATCACCGATTTGAGTCGTAAACTGGTATCCATCACCGCTATATTCCATCTTCAAGTCGAAAACTTGAGACTTCATTGTCGCTTCACGAGGGCGAGCTTGCCAATATGCCAAGTTAACAGGGCCTGCAACTTGAGAACCTGACTGCGATGCATCTGGCTTATCACCACCACATAAACCGCAGCCACCTATCCATTCCGTATTATCCCAAGCACCAGAACCAGGAGCTCCTGACCATGAAGTGTCAGCTTGCGTAAACCATAATGCGTAGTTGGTGTTGTCCGCGGCCATTTGCATGTCCATCGCGTTAAACACAAAGTTTAATGAATCAGACGGGGCATACTGGAATGTTGCAGCAATAGCTGAACGTTCGCGCTCTTGTTCAAATGCGACAGGGCCTGCACCCCATTCCCAAAAAGCTTCATCGCCTTGACGCTGCAAGCTACGATTTTGCATAACGCCAGAAACTAATACACCAAAAGTTTCATCATCATTCTTCCAGCTACCTAAGCCTGAAAATTGTGGATCTGTTTCACCCGAATCGCTTTGATATTGAGCTTCAGCAGAAGCAAAGAAAGTCATTGAATCCATATCCAATGGCTTACGGGTATTAACTACAACAGTACCACCCACACCACCTTCAGCTAAGTCCGCTTGAGATGATTTATAGACTTCTAAGTTACCAACTAATTCAGATGGTAATAATTCATAGTTAAATGAACGTTTTGCAGGCTCAAGAACAAACCAACCTGTTGAAGCTACGTTTTGTCCATTCAGAGTTGTCAAAGTCAGATCTTGACCCGCACCACGAATTGAAACACCCGCGCCTTCACCAAATTGACGCTGGATCGTGACACCAGGAATACGTTGCAGAGATTCTGCAACGTTTTTATCCGGAAATTTACCAATGTCTTCAGCAGTAATCGCATCCACAGTACTGTCTGAGAAGCGTTTAGCATTTAAGTTAGCTTGCTGGGAAGCGCGAATACCGCGAACTTCAATTTTTTCAATATTTTCAGGTGCTGCGGTGGTTGCCACGGCGTCTGCAGCAACAGCGCTGATGGATACAGCACTGCCAAGTAGGATAGCAATATTTGTAGCTAGTACGGTTTTCTTAAAGGTTGATGGTCGCATCTCGTTTCCCTTCCATAACTTTATTATCGTTTTAGTATTCATAACCATTCCCTGCGGAATGACAACGCTGTCATGTCTAGTGCAAACATTACACAATAATTAACAGCCTTGCCACAACAAAATAACGATGGAAGCAAAAAAATGTCATAAAGCAGAATTTTGAATCAGTAGTCTTATTAAAAACCATTATAAAACATGAGCTTTAATATTATGACGTAAATTTACAACTCCCAGCATAATTGTAACAATGATAAATTAACGCCAATTTGTAACAATTCAGGATTGCTAAGCACATCAAAAGCTCGCACTATAAGATGTATAAGTCAGAAAAAACTGATAAAAAATGTAAGCTTGTAAATTGCAGGTAAAGAATTTACGTTCATAGATCATAGAACAGTTAACCCCTCGCGACCTTAGACAAAGAGTTTTTACATCAATGAAAGTCACTATCAACGACGTAGCTAAATATGCTGGAGTGTCTATCAAGACAGTATCCCGTGTAACCAATAACGAACCTTCAGTGAAGCAGGCCACCGTTGACAAAGTAAACGAGGCGATAAAAGCACTTAACTATCAACCTAATTTAGCGGCAAGAAATCTAGCAGGAACTAAATCCTATGCTATTGGTTTTATTTACGATAATCCAAACGCTTACTATATTATTGATATGCAAAATGGGATCTTGTCAGCCTGTAAAGACAAGGGCTATGAACTTGTCATCCACCCTTGCAATGCCAAATCAGAGACCATATGTGATGAGCTTACAGCACTAGTCAAATATTCTAGGCTCGCAGGATTAGTACTGACACCTCCCTTGTCAGAAGATCCTAAAGTACTCAAAGCACTCACTGAAATTGATGCTAACTATGTGCGCATTATTGCGGGAGAAAAGGACAACGATCAGAATGGGTTGACTATTTTAGTCAACGATAAATTCGGTGCAGTTCAAATCACCCAACATCTGATTGATTTAGGCCACAAGCATATCGCTTTTTTAAGCGGAGATTTACACCATGAATCTACCAAAGAGCGATTACTTGGTTTTAAACAGGCATTAACAATAAACAACCTAAAGCTGAATGAAAACTACATAATTGAAGGGAAGTACTCATTTGAGTCCGGTGTTGATGGTGCTAACAAGCTCATCAAACTAAAAAATCGCCCGACGGCGATTGTTGCTTGTAACGATGAAATTGCCGCTGGTGCACTTTTTGCGGCTCGTTTAGCGGGTTTAGACATACCCGTTGATTTATCAATTGTCGGTTTCGAAGATAGCCCATTCTCACGTCAAACCTGGCCTAAACTTACCACAGTACATCAGCCAAACGCAGAAATAGCTCAGGTTGCTACTGAATTATTAATAGCAAAACGTCGCGAGCAAGATGCCATATATTCTAGAACCTTTACTCCTGAACCTATCATTCGTGACTCGTCGGCAATTCCTAAACAATAAAAAAAGAGAGCATATTTGCTCTCTTTCTATCTCCTAAATCACATAGAAATCAATGTAATTTGAGCTTCGGACGCTGCCACTTCAATAACTTTTGTGCCACTCGATACACAATTGCCGAAAACCAACCATAAAGGCTGGCTAAATGCCTCTGATACAAAGAGATATACATCAATCTTGCTATATGGCCTTCAACAAAGAAAGTGCCAGAGCGTAGGTTCCCCATTAAATTGCCTACCGCAGAGAAGCGGCTTAAAGAAACTAATGAGCCGTAATCTTTATAAATAAAGGCCTTTTCAGGCTTACCTTGTAATCGATTAACGATATTATCAAACAAGGTATCAGCCATCTGAGCTGCTGCTTGCGCCCTTGGTGGAACAGGCTGGCCAGAACTTTGGATCAATAGAGCGCAATCGCCAAGGGCGTAGATATCTTGATGACCTTTAACTCGCATACAATCATCAACTTCTACCTGATTTCGCGGAGTAATGGGCAATTTTGCAAAATGCTGAAATGCTTTTGGCCCTTTTACACCGGCAGCCCATACTTTTAAGCCTGCTTTAATCACATCGCCATCTTGGGTAATGAAACCATCACGAGTCACTTCTTTAACTTGAACACCGATATGTAAACGTATACCAATCTGATCAAGAACAGCTTGAGCCCTAGCGCTTACACGCTCTGGTAATTGAGGAAGGATTTTGGGTGACGCTTCAATCAAATGCACATCAAGATGATGCTTAGCGATATTCAGATAGCCGTACTCTTTAACAGATTCAATGACATGATGAAGCTCTGCTGCCAATTCAACCCCTGTCGCACCCGCACCGACAATACCAATGCTGACTCTTTCTTGCGTTTCATTTAATTGGAGTAAAGCGTCGAGTAATTTATGATGAAATAAATTGGCATTTTCAAGGCTGTCTAAGAAAATACAATGTTCATCAGCACCTAATGTATTGAAACTATTAGAAACTCCACCCAATGCAAGCACTAAAAAATCGTAATTGATTTGTCGTTGCTCTAGGAGCAACTCACCTTCATCATTATAGACTGCGGCTAACTGAATCGATTTAGCATCCGGCTCACACTGCTCTATCTCACCACGAATATAGCGATAACCGTTTTTAAGTCCATGATCGCGATAGAGTAAACCTTCAATAGATTGATCTATCACACCAACAGCGACTTCGTGTAATTTAGGCTTCCATATATGAATAGGACTTTTATCAATTAAGCACACATCGACGACATCACTACCGCCCCATTTACGGCCCAACTTCGATGCAAGCGCTAAACCAGCAGCACCACCACCCACGATCACTATTCTTTTTGTAGCCAAAATGACAACCTCATAAAACCCATTTGCGAGGCTAAGTTATACCATGTTACAGATAAGAGATAACTACATTAGTTGAGTAAAACAGGCTATTTTCCATTAAAGATATTTCAGAAACCCAGCAGTACTATTTAGTTTTTCCATATGCTTAGGCAACAAAAAAGGGCCACTAGGCCCTTTAGAATCGTTCGTAAGCTGTTTATACCGCTTCTTCGTTTTCTTCACCCGTTCGAATACGGATAACACGTTCAACATCAGTGACAAAAATTTTACCATCACCAATTTTGCCTGTGCGGGCCGTTTCAACAATGACATCAATTGCTTGGTCGAGAAGATCGTCTTGGATCACTAACTCTATTTTTACTTTTGGCAGAAAATCCACCATGTATTCAGCACCACGATACAGCTCTGTATGCCCTTTCTGACGACCAAAGCCCTTAACCTCCAGTACCGTCATCCCAGTGATACCAATTTCTGCAAGTGATTCGCGCACATCATCTAACTTAAATGGCTTAATAATGGCTTCAACTTTTTTCATTAAAAATTCCTCATCCCTTGCAATAACATAAACAAACAGAATAACACTAGCTTACACGGGGTTAGGTCAATATTGAAGTGAATGTAGTGCTTTACTCATAAAACACAGTTTCTACAAAATCGCTTTTAGCACATAAAAGTCTAAGAAAAACACTATGACTATCGCGTCAGATTTTATACTTACATTCTAGCCAAAACTAACTCGCTTGCGGGATGCAAGCGCAAAATAACAGGGATTTGTTATGAACACTCATCAAAAAGGCTTTAGCCTGATAGAACTTATCACTACGATATCGATTTCAACAATCTTGTTAACAGTTGGAGCTCCTTCCTTGACGGAGCTCAGCGATCAAATAAGAGCTGATACTAATATTAAAACTATCCAGCAGACACTTCAATTTGCGCGAAATACAGCTATTAGTTATGGGTATAGGGTCACAGTATGCCCACTCGTAAATGGAAAATGCACTCAAGATTGGCAAAAGGGATTAACAATTTTCATTGATACAGGTGTAGTCGAAAGCTTCGATGCTAACGATAAAATTATTAGGGTCATTGATGAATTCGATTCGAAAGATTTTTTAACATACAATAAAAGTTCGATAAAATTTCAACCTGATGGATTAGCTTCTGGAAGTAATGGTACTTTCAAGTATTGCCCACGAACAATTGATAGCAAAAATTCCCGTGCAATCGTTGTTAATCAGGCGGGTAGAGTTCGCCTTTCTACCGCAAAGAATATCAATTGCGATTAAATTTAAATATATACTCCCTATTTAAATTTAATTATATAAAAGCAAGAAAATCAATTTATTGGGTATATTGAAAATATAGAATAGATACTGACCATTAGAGTCTCCTCGCATATACTTAGCTAAGTTTTAACGAGGATAGCTACATGTTAATTATTTCAAGAGGATTTACCTTAGTCGAACTGATGGTCACAATTGCCGTAGCAGCAATCCTACTAGCCATAGGGGTTCCATCACTTACGTCGCTATACGAAGGGACACGCAGCGCTAATGAAATACGAAAAATTAGTGATGTGTTTGCTTTTGCAAGAAACCAAGCTGTCAACTATGGCGCAACAGTAACAGTCTGCCCATACGCGGCATCACCATGCGGCACAGACTGGAATAAAGGGTTCAGTGTATATATTGACAATGGAGGTGCCAAGAATGTATTGAAAGTGATCGATAGTTTCAATACACACGATGTAATTTCCCTATCAGGGCCCGCCGATAAAAAAATTGATTTTACACCCGATGGTTTAGTCTCAGTTGAAACATCAATTATCTATTGTTCAAATGGGCAAAGTGACAATTCTAAAAGCATCAACATTAGCACTTCAGGTTTAATAAAAGAGGGCGCAGATGGGAAAAGCTGCACATAAACTATGGGAGACTAAATCTACCGTTCACTACCCTAAAATAATATTATCCTTAAATCGTTCGTTGTTAACATTTAAAAATACATACTGATGTTTATCTAGGTGTTAACTTATCCAAAACTTGCGCCTTAGTATTAGTAAATTCAGCGTTTAATGCGACACACTCCTCAACACTATAGATGTAATATTTCGATCCATCATTTGATTGGCGAGTAGTACCAACAAGGCTAGCCATTCTCACATTCATTTCACTACTCTTCCAACGATAAAAGGAAATCTCAGCACTTTTCTTCGAAGTAATATAGCATTTAAAGTCCTGTTCGCTGACAGTAACGCCAGAGTCCGCCCAAACTAAGCTAGGCAATAAGACAACTGCGATAATGAGGTTCATTAATTTCATTTCCAACACTCCTTAGGCGTCTGTTCACCAGCTGCAGATACGCTAATTTTTTTACATGATCCATCTCTCTCTTGACTACTTCCCGTTACCACAGTCGCAGTGATATTTCCCGATGAATCAGACGAGACAGAGTAGTACCCGTGCTCGGTAATGAAAGGACTACTAGCAAAGCCTAACTCTGTCATCTTAGTAGTATAAGCACGGTTATCAAGATAATATTGCTCTTGCAAATTAGCCACTTTCATTACCGCAGCAACACCTTCCGAGCGTCCACTCTTAATGATGTAGTCGATATAAGATGGATAGGCAATCGATGCCAAAATACCAATGATCACGACAGCAATCATCACCTCAATTAAGGTAAAACCTTTATCTTTAATCTTCATATAAAAATACTTACTCATCTATATGGTAATAAATTTTATTGGTATTTAAACCACCACCTAATCCAATGGTCCCTTTACATTCACCATTGTTACACTCCCCCTTCCCCACACCAATAATATACGCTTCAGCTTTTTTTCCATCTTCTGGCTTAGGAATAACTATTTGTGGCGTATCCGGCACTCGCTCACCGACCTCATAATAAACTTGGCTATAAGAACGAGTTCCCTTATGTAAATCGAACACGTACAACCGACCTTGTCCAGAAAAACCACACACGCCTGAATCCAAATCCACTGATTGATTGGTAGGCGGTACAAAAGAGGTAAAATAGACTTTACCATTAAAAATTAGTGAGGCTGATAAACTCTTTTCTCCAATAGTTGTAAAACTGTACTGCCAGCCTTTCATTTTTCCAAATGCAATATCCCCATCTTTATCACTAGGTGCTGAATTGGTGACATCATACAAATCTATTGGGGTCAATGTTACAGGCTTTGTAGCAAAGTTTTGCGTAACAACATTGCGGTCTTGGAATACATAAAATTTATCCTTAATACTTAAACCAAGTGGGTTATCACGATTACCCGAACCAATAGTCACAGCATCATAGGGAACTTTCTGATAGCTCAAAACTTTACCATCAGAATGTACATTATTAAATTCGGTTTGAGCGATCACTGGACCAGTGAAAAACATTCGATTATCAGGTGCAACACCAGCAATTGAAGCAAATTTAAATAATGTCCACTTAGCACTCTCTGTTCCCGCTAAATCCATACGCCATACATTGCCCATAATATCACTGGCATAAATTCGGTCGGTATATCCATCATTATCACTGTCTAATACGGCAACTTTACTAGCTATACTTCCCATGCCAACATCAGTAAATTTTGTAATAAAAGCTCCAGTTTTAGCATTAACTACATATACCGATTTGCCTGAGCCTTGAGATGATGCCATACCACCCCCAAAAATTAGTACGGGATCTGCAATACCTTTCAAAGATGTAACTACGGGCTCCGACCAAGTTTGTCCTAAATCTTCAAAGTCACCCGAATCAGAATTAATCACCCATTTTAAGGATGGAGAATCAGGCTTAGTTATATCCAAAGCATAGTAAGAAGAACCACCACTTCGCATACCTAAAAACACCCATGCGATCTCAATTTCTCCATCTGATTTCGTTTTCGTATAGGCGACTGGAGATAAATCCATACCATAAACGGAGTGAACACCTGTTGCAGGGTTTTCTCGCAGTTTTGGAACATTACTCCAAAGTTCATTAGGCATAAAAGCCCAGGATTCAGAAACAGAACCAACTGAGTAATCAGCACTTCCCGCATCGGAGTCTTTAAACATATGCACTAAACCTTGGTTAGTGCCCAGAATAATCCGCACATCCAAAGCGGTAGCAGAGCCAAAATTAATAGCTAAAGGCTTAGAGTGCAGAGGATCGCCCATCATATCTTCCCTAGAATCGGAAGTGCTATCGTCATTATCATCATCATCGACATCAACACCATACAACCAATCTAAATCAGTTTGTGAATAGCTAGAAACGAAGGAAGACGCCGCTAAATTAACTAAATTGGTACCACTATTAGTATAAATATTACGATTTTTAAGCTGGCTTCTTAATGTCGGTAATACTCCACCAGAGAGTACTTCATTACCATCGTTTGCACCGGAGCAAGTATTCCAATAGGTACAAGTGCCAATCGAAATATTACCATTTGAGTCAATAGCATTAGCGCTACCACCAGGACCGACAATCTCACCAGCCGAGTTCACCTTAAGTTTTTTAAGGTTACCACTCCAACGCGGACCATTTCCAGGGAGAAACATAGCATAGTATGCGGCATTATAGGTTTGAGTTTTATCAAAATTATTACTGGCAATACTTGGAGATGTAAACGTAGAGTCAATCGTTAAAATCGATTTTAATGCATCGTCCAAAGCCGTTACTAAATCAAGACCATTTTTTGCGACATAGTATCCTTTAGATATGCCATCACTATTGCGCGGATTTCCACCTCTAAAAGCTGTTTCTTCCAATAAATCTGCGGCGGCATCAGCGCCGTCAGAAAAACCAATAGTAAAAATACGAATATTTTGTTTATTATCAACTCCCATAGAATCTTTATTTCCAATAACCACATCATTATTATGCATATAAGCAGCTAGAGCAGGCATGTAACTAGTATCATTCTGATTCTGAGGGTTTTTGAAGTTAAATATATTATAATCAGCATCTTTATTTTTAGCTGTTGCTGTTAAATTTTTAATTAACAAATCAGCTGACTTATCAACTGTTGGTGCACCATCGGTAATATAAATAACATAAGCTGTATCAGGACACTTTTTAAAAGGAGTTGCATAATTTCCCGTCATTAAAATACTTGGCGGTGTATTTTTTATATAATTTAAAGATTTAGAATCAGTATCTTTATTTCCAAAGGTCACAGGACCACCACTAAAGTACATGTAAGCCTCATAAAGAGTTTCACATAATGGTGTATTTGTTTGTGCCGGCATCCCTTTGATTAAATTGGTTAAACTTGTTTTATTCACCGAATTCATTTCAGCCAAGTCATAAACAACTCGGCCACCATCAGCATTAGACTCATCAGGAAAATTGAGATTAAATACAGCCAAACTAGCATCAATTGGTACAGCAAGTGAATCTAAAGCAGAAATTAATGCTTTTTTGGCAACATCCAAACGAGTTCCAACACCACCACTCTCTTGCCCTTCTTTAGTTGTTGTAACCCACTTGTGCCAAACCAGATAATGAGCAGTGTAAAGAGTCACAGGTTGTCCAGAGCCAAATTGAGTGTTGTTCAAACTATTTAAGCGGTCCGCTTCGGTAGCACTGGTCGTATACATCGATTTATTGTTTATGGGATAACCATTGGCAAAAGACTTACTTTTCAATTTACCAGGATTAACAGGATCTGCATTTAAAATATCTTCATAGCAATCAACAATATCATTCTGATTAAAACCATTATTATCAGCAAGATTATTCCATGTGTTTCTGTTGCTACTAAACTCTCTTAAGTAACCAGTATAACGCCCCTTAGAAACTAAAGCCTTTGCAGCTGTATTACAGTTATTATTATCTTTATAAAATCGCCGTCCATCATTAGATTTATCTGGAGTAGGCATATTACTGGTATTATCAACCCCCCCTGCATTCCAGTAGGTCCCCTTGTCGTTAATATAACCTGAATAACTCTCCAAAAAAGTTCCAAATCCATCCGGATAACTACAAACTCCTGCATTACTATCGGTCTCAGAGCAATAAGAAGTTACCGCATTTTCTTCCACTGTAGACATACTGCCAGAATTATCGAAAATAAATAATACCTGTGGGCGTTTGCCTGTTCTAACAGTAGAATCCACCAAATAGAGTTCCGTATCATCAGCAAACGTCAAGCCAGCCGTACATGTGACAACTGTTAATATTCCTATGAGCAATTTGTTTAACATGATATTCATCCTATTAAGGCAAGACTTGCTGCTCTACACCAGCAACAACTGTTAGTTGACCTAAATCATCTCGACCAAATGTTCTTGTGCTACTAATTTCAACTCGGCGACAATTCACTAAATTAGCCCCCGTTGCATTTGATGTTCGCTGACAGCCTACATTTCTGGCTCCTGTAAGAGGGTATGGTGTGAGCCGCTGTGTACCATTAAAAAGTTTTTCCGTAGTAACAACATTTAGATTCGCAAATAAAATGCCTTGATATTTGAGAATTACTTGTTGTAGACCACCATCAGCAATTGATTTAGCCTCAATCCGCTCAGAGCCTGCTCCAGACATACGCATAGATTGGGTCGAATTAACAGCCAAAGCGACACCAATAATAGTCATAAGCAACAATATGATAAGTGCAAAAAATAATACAATTCCTTTTTGCTTTTTCATCTTACCAACCTTCTAATTTCTAATTAACACTGGATTTGCAAGCACCATAGTCGTCGAAACTATCTTGCGTCGATAATGATCATTCAAATTTTTAATTTCCTTATCGCCCAGAGTGTAAGTAGTTTCATTGGTGTAACTTTTATCTTCATCAATAGCGCGAACCAACAAGAAAACCCTTAAGGCAACAAGTCTTTGAAATAATTCGTTGTCCCACATTAATGTGGTTACATTTTCTGCTGGCATAAAACTATCGGCGGTATCGTCTCCATTACTATCAAAACCATAAAGAATACGCATATTCTCAATGCCTTCAACTAACTGCTCTTCGTTATTCATGCCATTATTCTTGGTTAATGTTTTTCGGCGTAGAACAGGTACAGAACCATCATTTTTAATAAAATAAATATGATGCTGATATTCCCAAAAACGAGCATTTTCGAGTACTGGATTGGGAGGATTACCGCCTTTAAACATCACAGCTTCACTCGAAGTTGCAGCCATATAAAAACGCTCGCCATTGGGATTAGTCACTGGTGGGCCAACTAATCTTTTAATTTGAATGACATCCGTATTCTGATTCACACCTGATAAGCAACTTAATGTATCCCCACTCTCGCCCTCTTCATATCCCCATAGACGCCTAAAGTGTGCAGGTTCAGCATTAGGTAAAGTACCGTTATTTACACCTGCACCAATACAATCATTTGCAACACCATCCCTCAAGGTCATATTGGTTCCAAGTACAAAATCAGTTCCCGTTATGTCCCCCATAAAACCTAACTGACTAATGTCTTTTTCCATGAGCGACAAAGCTATTCGTCCATTTTCTTGCAATTGGTTAAACTGGCTCGTTGTGATCACATTGGAAGAAGACATACTAAACATGCCAAAAAGCCCAAGAGTGAGAAATAAGCCAATGACCATAGAAACCATTAGCTCAACCAGCGACATCCCTTTCTCACAGTTTTTTAAATTATCCATACATAGTTAACCTAAATAATCATTGTCGAAAGAATAAAAAGCCGCCTACGCGTACCAATATCTTCTCCACATTCACTCCCAGAATAACTTGTACCCGCGCCCTCTCGGATCCCTCTCCACGCAATTGCGACCGTTACAGTTGAACCATCTACATTAATGCAAGCTGTTGGAGAGTCTAACCCACCAACATTCTGGCTATCCATAACTTCGGCAGCCCCCATAAAACTCTGTTCCCACTGGTAAAGATCCCAAGCTTCAGTCTCTTCTGGAGTACATATACTCACTGCGCCAACAGCAACGTCACAAACATTGCCTGGTTTATTAAGAGAGCCAGTATACTCACCAGCGTAATTACCCAGCTGCGCTCTATTCAGCTTCATTCGATTAATTATATCGTTTGCATAATAGGAGGCTTGAGTTTGCTGAAAGGATTCAAAGCTGCCACGCTTTGCAACAATATGCAGATTAAAAATACCAATTAAGCCAATGACTAAGATCACTAACGCAACAAGCACTTCAATTAATGAGAAGCCCCGTTGAAATTCCCTTTGTGTCAACCTTTCGATTTTAGTCATATTTTTGACAAGCTTTTCAGCTATTTACCTTTAAAAATCTTAGTATTACGATAAAAACTACCAACAGTTAATAATAGATGAGTAAAATGTAAGTAGCCAGTAACATTAGCACATAAGCATTGACATCATTATGCTTTGAATGAATTTGAGACAATAAAAAAGAGGCTTATAGCCTCTTTTTTATTGACGATTAAACAGTACACAGATTTAACGTAATTCGGCTGGCACAGCAAAAACAGTGTCTTCTTTACGCCCTTCAACTTCAGTCACAACACTAGGAGCAAGTTTAGCGATTGCTTGAACCACTTGTTGGACTAAAACCTCGGGGGCGGAAGCTCCAGCGGTGACGGCTACACGTGTAACATTATCAAACCAACTAGACTCAACATCATCTGCAGTATCCACTAGATAAGACTGGGTTCCTGTTTTCAATGCTAGCTCGCGTAAACGATTAGAGTTAGAGCTGTTCTTTGAGCCAACAACAATCAACAAATCAACGTCTGCAGATAAATTGCGTACCGCATCTTGACGATTCTGCGTTGCATAACAAATATCGTCTTTTCGCGGACCTTCAATAGAGGGAAACCTTTTTTGTAACGCAACAATAATGTCCAAAGTATCATCTACAGACAAAGTAGTTTGTGTCACGAAGCAAAGATTATTGGGATCGCGCACTTCCAAAGCTTCAACATCTGCAGGCGACTCAATCAGATAAACGCCACCATTAGGATTATCGTATTGACCCATAGTACCCTCGACTTCAGGGTGCCCTTCATGGCCAATCAGGATGCACTCAATACCTTTGCGGCTGGCACGCGTCACCTGAAGATGTACTTTAGTAACTAAAGGACACGTCGCATCAAAGACTCTCAGCCCTCGCGCCTTAGCCTCTTGTCTCACCGCTTGAGATACGCCATGGGCACTGAAGATAACAATGTTGTTATCCGGCACTTGATCTAACTCTTCGACAAAAACCGCACCGCGATCCTTCAGATTCTGCACGACATAGCGGTTATGCACGACTTCATGGCGAACATAGATAGGAGGCGAAAATAATTCCAACGCCCGTTCAACAATACTGATAGCACGATCAACACCCGCACAAAAACCGCGCGGGTTAGCGAGCATAATATTTAAACTTGGGCTAGTAGGATCGAGTTTCATCTTAAAATACCTTTACTACGTCCAGTTCAAAAGTGATCTTGTGTCCTGCCAGAGGATGATTAAGATCGACTGTGATGGAATCACCCGCAACATCACGGACAATACCAGGGATCTCACTACCACCAGGGCCAGCAAAACTCACAATCACGCCAGCCTCTAAACTCATGTCAGCCGGAAAACGGCTTCGATCTAGATAATGGATAGCATCAGGATTGGATTCGCCAAAGGCATCAATCGCTTCAAGCGTGAAACTGTGCTTATCACCTTCAGCAAGCGTCACCAGCTGCGCCTCAAATGCAGGACTTAAAGTACCATCACCCACATTTAATCGAGCCGGTTTACCCGAGGCTTTAGTGCTATCGGCAGTTGAGCCATCAGCAAGCACAATGTTCATGTGGCATAATAATGAACGTGTCACAGTCACTTTTTAACCCCTTCAGCGCTATCAGCTTCAGACTTATCGCTTACAAATGCATCCCAAATAATCAGCACTGCACCGATACAAATAGCAGCGTCGGCAATATTGAATGCTGGATAATGGCTCTTATTCCAGAAGAAATCGATAAAATCAACCACGAAACCATGCATCAATCGATCGACTAAATTACCTAAAGCACCACCAATCACTAAGGTGTAAGCTAGATTCAGTTTCCACAAAGAAGACGATTGCTTACGCAACCACACAGTCAATAACGTACTGAATCCAATCGCAACAATCGTAAACAGCCAGCGCTGCCAACCTCCAGCTTCACTTAAAAAACTAAAAGCTGCACCATAGTTACGTACATAAGTGAAATTAAAGAAGGGCAATAATTTCACTGATTCATACAAATCAAAATTGGCTAAGACCCATTGCTTAGATAGCTGATCGGCTAAAAACACCAATACAGCTACCCAATACCAACGTAAGCCACTGTCTTTCCAAGTTAATGGCATACAGATCCTTTACGCAAACTGACGAACTTCGCCGTCACCTTCAATATTGGTTACGCAGCGAGTACAAAGTGTTGGGTGAGCCTCAATAGTGCCAACCTCTTCTCTGTGGTGCCAACAACGCTCACACTTCTCGGCAGTGCTTGAAGCAACCACTAATTTCAGTGATGCCAACTCAGTCTCAACCGCTTCCAATGTCGCATCGGCTAAAGGCAATACTTTGGCTTCAGAGGTCAACAACACAAATCTCAGCTCATCGCCGATATGGGTTAATTGCTCAGTCAAGGTAGCATCCGCAAACAAGGTCACTTCAGCTTCTAATGAGCCACCGATACGTTTGTCGCGGCGAGCTTGTTCAATCACTTTGTTGACTTCATTACGCACGGTTAGCAACTGCTGCCAATAGTCATCACTCAAATCAGTCGCTAAGGTGACTGATTTCAAGCCTTGATACCACTCTTGGGTAAAGACATAAGCATCACGCTCGCCAGGCAGTAATTGCCATACTTCGTCAGCAGTGAAGCTTAGAATTGGCGCAATCCAACGCACCATGGCCTCAGAGATCAGATACAGCGCCGATTGACAACTACGGCGTGCATGGCCTTCTTGCTTAGCCGTATATTGGCGATCTTTAATGATGTCCAGATAGAAACTGCCTAACTCAACCGAGCAGAACTGCATCAGTTTTTGAGTCACTATATGGAAGTTATATTGATCATAGGCTTCGATGATTTCCTGTTGTAGCGCAGCGGCACGGCGAACAACCCAACGATCTAACGCCACCATATCTTCAACGGCCACTAAATCCTTAGCGGGCTCGAAACCGTTTAAGTTGGCTAATAAGAAACGCGCAGTGTTGCGAATACGACGATAGGCATCGGCGCTGCGATTTAAGATTTCGTCAGAAACCGTCATCTCACCGCTGTAATCTGTTGCCGCAACCCATAAACGCAGAATGTCGGCGCCTAATTTGTTGGTTACCGTTTGTGGTGCAATCACGTTACCAATAGATTTTGACATCTTACGGCCTTTACCATCGACGGTAAAACCGTGGGTAAGTACTTGCTTATACGGTGCTTTGCCATTCATTGCGGTTGAAATCATCAAAGATGACATAAACCAACCGCGATGTTGATCGCTACCTTCAAGATACAAGTCAACCCCGTGTCCGTGGAATTCAGGACGTGCGGCTACCACTGATGAGAAGGTTGAACCTGAGTCATACCAAACGTCCAAAGTATCAGTGACTTTACGGTATTGTTCCGCTTCATCACCCAGCAATTCTGCGGCATCAAGATCCCACCAAGCTTGAATACCCTGCTGTTCGATACGATTCGCCACGCGTTCCATTAACGACACGCTATCAGGGTGCAACTCTTCGGTTTCTCGGTTCACAAACAGCGTGATAGGCACACCCCAAGTACGTTGGCGTGAGATACACCAGTCAGGGCGGTTTTCAACCATTTTTTCGATACGACTTTGGCCCCAATCAGGGATCCATTGGGTTTGTTCGATTTCTTTCAATGCTTGCGTACGTAGGCCGTGGTTATCCATAGAGATGAACCACTGCGGTGTCGCGCGGAATATAATTGGTGTTTTGTGGCGCCAGCAATGTGGGTAGCTGTGACGGTAAGCCACGTGATTCAGCAAGGCACCTTTTTCTCTCAGTAAAGCTACGACGTTATCGTTAGCTTTAAAAACATGTTGCCCAGCAAAATACTCAGTATCAGGCTTGTATACACCGTTGTCGCCAACAGGGTTTGCGACTTCTAAGCCGTACTTTTGCCCAACAACAAAGTCGTCTTGACCGTGACCAGGGGCAGTATGAACGATACCAGTACCCGCATCAGTAGTAACATGATCGCCTAAAATTGCAGGCACATCAAAATCCAAGAACGGGTGATTAAAGCGGACAAGCTCAAGCGCAGCGCCTTTGGTTGTACCAAGCACTGTATGGCTTTCGATGTTATAGCGAGTCAGGCAAGATTCAACCAAGACTTCAGCTAAAATAAGCGCTTGCGTCACACCGTCTTTTTCGAATTCGACTAAGCTGTAATCCAGTTCAGGACTCAAAGACAAGGCGCGGTTCGCTGGTAGCGTCCATGGCGTGGTCGTCCAAATTACCATAGAGACAGGATGTGAGTAATCGCTTACCCCAAACTTAACCGCAACAGCTTTGCTATCGGCAGCCACAAACGCCACATCGATAGCAGGTGATGTTTTGTCTTCGTATTCCACTTCAGCTTCAGCTAAGGCAGAACCGCAATCAGTACACCAATGCACTGGTTTGACGCCTTTATGCAAGTGACCACTCTCAATCACTTTCGATAAAGAACGAACGATATTAGCTTCCGTTGAAAAATCCATCGTTAAGTACGGATTTTGCCAATCACCCAGCACACCTAAACGGATAAAGTCTTCACGTTGACCGTTAACTTGCTCTGCAGCGTATTTACGGCATTCTTCACGGAATTCTGCCGCAGAGATTTTTTGACCTGGTTTACCCACTTTTTGCTCAACTTTCAGCTCAATAGGCAAACCATGACAATCCCAACCTGGTACATAAGGTGCGTCAAAACCAGACATGGTTTTTGACTTAACAATAATGTCCTTGAGGATTTTATTAACTGAGTGACCAATATGAATACTGCCATTCGCATACGGTGGGCCGTCATGCAAAATGAAGGGAGTACGGCCAATTCGGCTATCACGGATCTGTTGATACAAACCGTCTTTTGTCCAGCGCTCTAACATCTCTGGCTCGCGATTTGCCAAATTACCACGCATCGGAAACTCTGTTTCCGGCAAATTCAAAGTAAATTTATAGTCGCTCATTGATCCTATACCGTTAATTAAACTGATAAATTTCAGCCTGCATCATTACCAAATAAAGCTCTGGCTTCATTTGCATCATTTAAAATCTGTTTTTTTAGCGCATCCAATGAGTCAAAAGGTTGCTCATCTCGGAGTTTAGCCACCAACTCGACTTCAACATGTTTGCCGTAAATGTCACCTTCAAAATCAAAAAGATGCACCTCAAGCTGACACACTTGACCGTTCACTGTCGGGCGAAACCCAATATTGGCTACGCCCTCATAAATATCGCTGTTATCCCAATAACATTTAACCGCAAACACACCGCGTACCGGCACAACATTGCGCTTTAAGGCGATATTCGCGGTGGGAAAACCAATTGTGCGGCCAATTTTTTGCCCATGCGCTACACGGCCACTCAAGGTAAAAGGATGTCCTAATAGGCGTCTCGCCTGTTCAAGATTGCCCTTCGCCAATTGTTCACGCACAGCAGTCGAGCTCACTCTTTGCGAGCCCAGCATAAAACTTTGAGTGCTGACCACAGTAAATCCATATTGGATACCCGCCTGCACTAGCATTTCAAAATTGCCTTTACGGCCTTGACCAAAACAAAAATCATCACCGACGACGAGGTATTTGACACCCAGTTTGCGGACCAACAATTCTTCAATAAAATGCTCTGCAGGTTGATTAGCAAAAGTGCGATTAAAGTTAACACACACTAACCGCTCAACCCCGAGTTCATCGAGTAAAATGACTTTATCACGTAATAAACTTAAACGAGCCGGCGCGTTGTCGCCGCTAAACAATTCTTGCGGCTGAGGCTCAAACGTCATTAATGTCGATGGCAGCGATAACTGCTTCGCCTTCTGCACTAAATTCGCAATCACTTGTGCATGACCACGATGGACGCCGTCAAAATTACCTATAGTCAATACACACCCGTGGTGGGATGACAAAATGTTATGTATACCGCGGATTAATTCCATAACGTTAGACAACTGCCAAGCGCAAATCGGCTGATTATATAACAGCTAGCGATGAGAATCAGCAATCAAGCTCCTCGTTTAATTGACCAAGGACGAATTCCGAGCAAAAGCAGACACAATAAATAACTGACTGCCCCAACTAAAATTAAGCCTATCAAGGCTTTCGCACGATCGAACAAATGCCAATCTAACCAAATTTGTTGTGAAGGCAAAAAGTAATACAAGACTACCACCATCAAGGCTGTAGAGACCACGGCTTTAGCAAAAAACACCATAGTCGGCCTAGAAACACGATAAACGCCAGCTAAATGCAAGCCTCGGTATAGTAATGTGGCGTTAAGCAATGCTGACATCGAAGTCGCAATCGCCAGTCCAACATACCCAAAAGGAATAGCAAACAGCAAGTTAAAGCCCATGTTTGTGATCATGGCAATAATGCCATAACGCACAGGTGTTTTGGTATCTTGACGAGAGTAATAGCCAGGAGCAAGCACCTTAATCAACATAAAGCTAAGCAAACCACTGCCATAAGCCATCAAACTATAGGAAGCCATTTCAACATCATGCAATGAAAAAGCGCCGCGCATAAATAATACCATCAGCATGGGCTTTGCGAGCACGATCAACCCCATCATAGCCGGTAGACCTAGCAGTAGAATCGCTTTAACCCCCCAATCCATCGTCTTGCCAAAGCCCGCACCTTCGTCATTCACATGGTTTCGTGACAACGCAGGTAAAATCACAGTAGCAATCGCGATCCCAAACAATCCTAAGGGGAATTCGAGTAAACGGTCGGCATAATAGAGCCAACTTATTGAACCCGTCATCAAAAAACTGGCGATAAATGTATCAAATAGCAGGTTAATCTGTGAGACAGACACGCCAAACAATGCTGGGATCATCAAAGTTCTGATTTTCACCACGCCTGGGTGATGCCAGCCCCAAGAAGGCTTGACGAGCGCATTTTCTCGCAATAAAAAGGGAATTTGAAATAGGAACTGAATCAAACCACCACAAAAAACGCCCCAAGCCAAGGTAATCTCAGGCTGGGTCGATGTAGGCGCATAGAAAATAGCCGCCGCAATAATTGCCACATTGAGAAAAACGGGTGTAAAAGCCGATACCGCAAAACGGCCTCGGGTATTTAAAATTGAGCCAGCTAATGCCGTAAATGTGATAAACCACAGATAAGGAAAAGTAATTTTAAGCACAACGGTAGCGAGTTCAAATTTAGCACCATCTGGCTCGTTGTTAAGCCAAGCGATAAACCAACCACCACCGAATAAAGCTGACAACACAGGTGATGCAACCACCCCCAAAAGGGTCACTATTGTCACTAGTAAACCTAATGTGCCCGCAACTTTACTCAATAAATCACGAGTCTCTTCTGCGGTATGTTTCTCTTGGTACTCAGTTAAAACAGGTACAAACGCCTGTGCAAAAGCCCCTTCAGCAAACAAACGGCGTAAAAAATTAGGAATTTTATTTGCAAAGAAAAACACATCAGCACTTGTCCCTGCGCCCATCAAATTAGCAACAACCACATCCCTAACTAGACCTAAAACTCGGGATATCAATGTCATAGCACTAACAATCAGGCCAGATTTTAATAATTTTCTACTCAAACGTCCCCCAGACCCATATCGAATTGATTAGGTGATACATCTCAAAAAATCGATTCAGGCTCTGTCACACTGCAGTAATAGCTGCTAGAATTGCGCCACATATTACACGAGTTGGGTCGAAGATAGCCAAGGCAGGTTGGATTAATTTATCTTTATGATGAATATTCAATCATAGTCATTGACAAAGTGACTAAATGCAGGCATATTCCTCGGCCTTTAAAAGTATCAAATCCAGTTTTTAGGAGTTGCACCTTGGCTAATAGCAAGTCTGCAAAGAAGCGCGCGCTTCAATCTGAAAAGCGTCGTCAGCATAACGCCAGCCGTCGCTCAATGTTACGTACATACGTTAAAAAAGTAATCGCTGCAATTAAAGCAGGCGATCACAAAACAGCAACAGAAGCTTTTGCTGTTGCACAACCAATCGTTGACCGTATGGCGACTAAAGGTCTTATTCACAAGAATAAAGCCGCTCGTCAAAAGGCACGTTTGAACGCTAAGATCAAAGCAATCGCTGCTTAATCTATAAAATAGCAAATGAAAAAAACCGGCAATTGCCGGTTTTTTTATATCTGAAAAACACTATTAATGACAATAAATGTTGTTCAATAAGTGAATCATCTCCCGTACTTCATCACTCTTGAGTGAATAAAATACCGTTTGCGCTTCTTTGCGTGTGGTTACTAAATTATCTTTGCGTAACCAAGCAAGATGTTGTGATAGTGCCGATTGACTTAAGCCTAATTTTTTATTCATTTCGCCAACGCACATTTCTCCTTCATTCAATAAATAACAAAGAATAAATAAACGGCGTTCATTCGCGAGTGCCTTTAATAGCACTACGGCATGATCGGCTCGCTCCTGCATTAATTCAATATTCATTACGCACTTTCTCTCCTAAAACTAACCCCTGCGCTAATATAGCGTCGCCTTACGGATATAGTCGGGACATAAAGCACACTTTTTGCTAGATTGTTTTTAAAAATGGGACATGCTTAATAAAAATAAAGGAAATCTAATGAAGCCCTATCAAACTACACTTCTCTCGAGTCTTTTAATCGGGAGTTTAAGTGCGTGCCAAACTCAAGTAGAAACTGCCCCTAGTGAAGTCATTCAATTACAACAGGCAGCATTATCTTCGCAATTAAGCTATGACTTAGTCGAGTCACTCACGGTTGAAGTGGGTCCAAGACTTGCTGGAAGCCCAAAAGATATCCTCGCCGTTAACTGGGCGATAAATAAACTGACCAGCCTTGGTTTTGACCGTGTTTATAAAGAAGCCGTACAAGTGCCAATTTGGGAGCGCGGTGAAGCCAAAGCCAAAATCACCGTCCCTGTAGAACAGCCGTTGGTCATTACTGCGCTTGGTGGCAGTATTGCGACTCCTGCTGGAGGTATACAAGCTAAAATCGCGCGCTTTGATAGCCTAGAGGCATTACAACAAGCCAAGCCTGAAGAGGTGCAAGGTAAGATTGTTTTTATTGACCAAAAAACAGAGCGCCATATCACTGGTGAAGGTTATGGTAAAAGCGTTGGTGGCCGCTCGAAAGGGGCAGTCGCTGCAGCACAAAAAGGCGCAGTTGCTATCGTGATCCGCTCTATTGGCACAGATCATGACCGCATGGCCCATACTGGCATCATGCGCTACCAAGATGGCGTGCCTAAAATCCCCGCGGCTGCCATGTCAAATCCCGATGCTGATTTGGTTGGTGCATTACTAAAACGCGATCCTAATGCCCTGCTCGAATTGCATATGTCGCCAAAAAACTTAGGTTTTAATACTTCCTACAATGTCATTGCCGAAGTAAAGGGCAGTAGTAAGCCCAATGAAATAGTGCTCATTGGTGCTCATTTAGATTCCTGGGATGAGGGTACTGGCGCGATTGATGATGGCGCTGGTGTCGCCATTGTGACGGCTGCAGCCAAGCATATTCAAGATCTCCCCATAAAACCCGCTCGCACTGTTAGAGTCGTGCTATATGCCGCTGAAGAAGTTGGGCTCGTTGGCGGTAAAGCGTATGCAGAGGCTCATAAAGCTGAATTACCGCTGCACTACATAGCTGCAGAGTCTGATTTTGGGGCCGGTAGAATTTATCAAATCGATACTAAAGTGAATGAGAACATATTCACCGAAGTACAGCAAGCGCTCAGCCCTATGTCATTCAATGGCGTTGCACTGGGCAATAACCAAGCTTCTGGCGGGCCAGACGTGTCTATGCTCCCTGCCTTAGGTGTTCCAGTTGCATCCTTGAGGCAAGATGGCCACGATTATTTCGATTACCATCACACACCGAATGATACCTTAGATAAAATCGACCCTGCCGCATTGGCTCAAAACGTCGCCGCCTACGCACAATTTGCTTATATCATGGCAAATTCAACGGTGACATTAACGCCTTTAGTCACTCAATCTGAAAAATAGGCCATCAATAATATAGAGAACAGCATTAGCTGTTCTCTATCAATTAACATCTTATCGATATTTCGCTATTGCTCTTCACGTAAAAACGTTGGATTTGTTGGGGAACTCTGCTCTTCACTATAATAATAACCAGCAACATTAAATGCTTTTAATTCATCTAAAGTGTCAATTTGATGCGTAATGAGATATCTCGCCATCATGCCTCTAGCACGCTTAGCAAAAAAACTGATCACTTTATATTGACCATTTTTACAATCTTTAAATATGGGTGAAATTAATTGCCCTTGAAGTTTTTTAGGCTTTATTGCTTTAAAATATTCATTAGATGCAAGATTGACAATAATATCACTACTCGTTTCAGCAAGCGTTTCATTTACCGCTTGAGTTAACGTCTCTCCCCAAAACTCATATAGGTTTTTACCTTTAGGATTAGAAAGTGCCGTGCCCATTTCTAAACGATAAGGCATAATTAAATCCAGCGGTCTGAGCAAACCGTAAAGTCCAGATAAAATACGTAGTTGTGACTGAGTTCGAGCAATTTCATCTTCAGACAATGTATCAGCATCAAAGCCAGTATACACATCGCCTCTAAAAGCAAAAATGGCCTGTTTTGCATTATCTAAACTAAAATCTGGCCGCCACTCCCCAAAACGTGCCGCATTTAAACCCGCAATTTTATCGCTCACCTTCATTAAAGTGGCGATGTCTGTAGGGGTCAATTGCCGACACACTTGGATCAACTCCTGACTATAAGTTAAAAAATCAGGTTGTGAATACACCTGCGTCAGTGGCGGCTGTTCAAAATCTAAGGTCTTCGCCGGCGAAACCAATATCAACATCAAAAACTCCCAACAGAAACAAAAATACATGCCTATGATACTGAACGAACATAAAAAAACCACGCTTTAACAGCGTGGTCTTTTCGATTACAACAATCAGTAATGCCTATTCTCGATGCGCTAGGCTAACTAAAGCTTTTTAGCCGGCACGAGACTGGTATCTTGCCAAATATCATCATCAAGCTGATCCATCAACTCAGGAAATTTACTACGATCGAATTCTGGAGTCTTACCCGCGTTGATCTGTTCGCGATAATCATTAATAACGCGAATTGCCAGGCCCGATAATAGTAATAGAGCAACAATGTTTACCGTCGCCATCAACCCCATCGAAACGTCAGCCAAGTTCCACACTAAACTTATCTTAGCGACGGCACCAAACATGACCATGCCAAGCACACACAAACGGAATAAAGGCAGTGCTTTGGTACTATTTCCCATTAAATACATCACATTTGTTTCAGCGTATGAGTAATTGGCTATGATGGATGTAAAGCAGAATAAGAAAATAGCCACCGCAATAAATGCGCCACCCCAGTCGCCAACATGTGCAGACATGGCATTAATGGTTAATCGAATCCCATCATCACTCGAGCCAATATCCCCTGATAGCAGGATTATCGCAGCCGTTGCAGTACAGATAACGATAGTATCCGCAAACACACCCATCATCTGCACAAAACCTTGGGATGCTGGATGATTAGGGTTAGGCGATGCACTTGCCGCGACATTCGCCGCACTGCCCATACCCGCTTCGTTCGAGAAAAGTCCACGAGCAATACCCGCTTGCATTGCCTGCGCGACAGTATAAGCCACGCCGCCAGCGGCAGCCTCTTGCCAACCAAAAGCACTTTTCACAATTAAGCTAATAATCGCAGGTAATTGTTCTAGGTTGAAAATAACGATAATGAAGGCTACAAGAATGTAGGCTAAGGCCATAATGGGGACAAGAAATTCAGATACTCGCGCGACTTTACGTAGACCACCGACAATCACAAATCCACTGGCAATAACTAGCCCAATCCCTACATAGGTTGGATTAAAACCAAATACTCGCTCCATGGCACCGGTAATAGTGTTAGCTTGTACTGCATTGAATACTAAACCAAAAGCAATGATCAAAAAGACAGCAAATAAAATGCCCATCCACTTCTGACCCAATCCTTTTTCCATGTAGTAGGAAGGTCCACCGCGGAACTGGCCATTATGATCTCGGACTTTATAAACCTGCGCTAAGGTTGATTCAACCATAGCAGTCGCCATACCTAAAATAGCGATAAGCCACATCCAAAATACTGCACCTGGACCCGCTGCACCAATAGCAACAGCAACACCGGCCATATTACCAGCACCGACACGGGCTGCCATACTCGTACAAAAGACTTGAAATGAAGAAAGACCGCTATCGCAACCTTGCCGACTCATGGTCATAACTTTGATGGAATGTTTAAAGTGGGTTAACTGAATAAAGGCAAGTCTAATGGTGAAATAGAGACCAGCTCCTACTAGTCCATATACTAACAACTTACCCCAAAGTAGCGCATTCAAAAAATTAACTATGGTTTCTAACATATTATTTTACTTCTTCCCGTAGCAAATGCTCCTCTAATTGCAATTAAAGGTACAACATCTGTGGTGAATGAATCCTTCCAAGTTAAAGGTAAGAATTTCGGTAGATTTATTTTTTCAAATTATCCTTCCGTGAATTTACAACATCACGGCTACCGAATTCAACGCAGCAAAATAGCACAGTATTCGAAATTGCTCATGTGATCAAGCTCGCGTTTGCACAGTTAAACGTCATTGACATCACGTCTTACAACACTAGCTAAGCTACTGTTAAAGCTAGATTAACAAAAGGTCTAAGTTGCGCTATTATTTTTAACAGCAAAAACAACTTTTAAAATTTGGATGTAGGGCACATTTTTGTAATAAAACTACAAATATAGTAACCCCATAGAAACTTCAATCATCTCTTGTTTGTTTTAGTGAGGCTTAACATGACACAAATACATGAAATCAATGCTCTGAAAAAGTACGTCAGAGCGACAAACTTTCTTGCGACCTCGCAAATTTACCTCAAACAAAACGTCTTACATAAACGTCCACTTGCCCATACTGATATCAAGCCACGTTTACTTGGCCATTGGGGTACCTGCCCAGGCATTAACTTTGTCTATGCCAACATTAACCGCTTGATAGTGAAGCATAACCGCTCTTTTATCTATTTAGTCGGTCCAGGCCATGGTTTTCCCGCTGTACAAGCAAACTTATTCATTGAAGGCTCTTTAAGTCATTTCTACCCAGAAACTATTCCCTACAATGAAACTGGCATCGAAGATATTTGTAAGAAGTTTTCTGCCGCTTATGGTTATCCTTCACATGCAAACCCTGAAGCACCTGGACAAATTCTTGAAGGTGGCGAATTAGGCTACTCACTCTCAGTAGGCTGGGGGGCAGTATTAGATAATCCAGATCTGATCGCAACCGTCTTAATTGGTGACGGCGAAGCAGAAACGGGACCATTAGCCGCATCTTGGTATGCAAACCGCTTAGTTTCACCTGCGACCAGCGGTGCAGTATTGCCAATTGTGCATATTAACGGCTATAAGATTTCCGGTCCTACCCGCATGGGACGTATGAGCCATGAAGAACTGGATCTTGAATTCCGTGGTCTTGGCTATTTCCCCATCATAGTTGATAACGAATTAGAAGAAGATATCTATGTGCAGATGACAAACGCCATGGATACCGCTTATACCATGATCAATGACATTCAACGTCGAGCACGCAGTGGCGAAGATGTAGTTAAACCAAAATGGCCAGTCATTTTAATGCGCACAGCCAAAGGTTGGACTGGTGTCAGTGAATATAAAGGTAAGAAATTAGAAGGTAACTGCGAATCGCATCAAGTAATCGTCAATAAATGTGCTACTGATAAGGGCCATTTAGATGCACTGGATAATTGGCTTGCCAGTTACGACTTCCAAGAACTCTATCAAATGAATGAAAAAGGCGAACTGATTTTTGATGCCGACATTTGTTCATTAATCCCGCCCAAGCAACTTGCCTGTGGCCGTCAACATTTAACCTATGGCGGAGAAGTCGTTAGAGCATTATCCAATCCAGATCTTGAAAAACTCAGCTATGGACCAGAAGTACCACGTGGTCAACGTGGCTATTCAATGTTAAAAATGGGCGAATGGATGCGCGATGCATTCAAGTTAAACCGCGACCAACGTAATCTACGTATTTTTAGTCCTGACGAAACCTATTCAAATCAACTACAAGCTGTATTTGAAGAAACCGATCGTGCATGGCAGTGGCCAATTGAGAGTTGGGATGAAGATATGTCCCGTGAAGGTCGAGTCATTGAACTGCTTTCTGAAAACTTGCTTTTTGGCATGCTACATGGATACACAGTAACAGGCCGCCACGGCATGCTACCCACCTACGAAGCATTCTCACAAGTTATCTCATCGATGGCCGATCAGTACTGTAAATATGTCTACGCCAGCCAAGGCGTACATTTCCGTAAGCCACTGCCAGCCTGTAATGTCGTATTATCTTCATTACTTGAGCGCCAAGATCATAATGGCTATTCACATCAAAACCCATCTTTCCTTGGGGCTATGCTGGAGAAACATCCAAAAATAATCTCGGCTTACTTACCCGCAGATGCCAACAGCACATTGGTTTATACAGAACGAGCCTTCGCTGACCGTGACAAACTCAATATTCTGGTTGCAGGTAAAAAAGAGTTACCACAATGGCTAAGCTTGGAAGAAGCGCGTAAACAAACGAAAGACGGCGTAATGGTGTGGGATTTTGCCTCAGATGAGAATCCCGATATTGTGCTGGCAGGTTGTGGTGATTATGTCACTCAAGAATGTATGGCTTCTTTAGTATTAATCAGAGAACTCCTTCCAAGAGTGAAAATCCGCTTCGTTAGTGTCACTGAATTAAGCAGTGATGGCTTAGGTAGCCGTAAATTTAAAGAAAAACCTTGGTTAATGGACGAAATATTTACTCAAGATAAAGGCGTGGTATTCAACTACCATGGTTACCCAAATACAATCAAAAAGTTAATTTTTGATTACAAAGGCAGCCGTCGCTTCAGAATTAAAGGCTACGAAGAAGAAGGTTCAACAACAACGCCATTTGATATGGGTGTTCGTAACGGTACATCACGCTATCACCTTGTAATTGATATGGCTTACAAGCTGTTCCAACAGGGCGTTATTGATGAAACTATGCACGTCTCTATTACCACTGATATGCTGCAAAGATTAGTTGACCACCGCAACTATATTAAAGCAAATGGTGTAGACCCAGTAGAAATCGAAAATTGGGTATGGACACGTTAATAGAAACATCTAATTAACATTAGGTTGTAATTTAAAGGCATTCTTCGGAGTGCCTTTTTTGCATTAAAAATACCAGTTACGGAATGGCAACCTTTAAAAGGTTGATCTTAATACTGGAAAAAGTTAACAAACCAAGTGATAATTAACCGCTGGCTAAAATATCAAAGGATCCCCACACTAAGTGCTAGCAATGTTTTGCACAAAACCAGCAAAGCATATTGGTGGAGAATCATAATCAATGGACGTAAATAAAATGATGAAGAACACATTAAAAGTAGTATTACTGACATCTCTGCTTCCACTCGCAGCCAGCGCATCTCAGGAACTTACACCTTGGTATGTTGGTGCCGGTTTAGGCGTTAATAACTATGAGCACGTTGCCACTCAGAACGGTGAAGACAGTCCATACGCTTGGGATGTTTTCGCAGGCTACATGTTCAACGATTACTTCGGTGCTGAAATCGGCTTCCGTGATTTAGGTAATGCAGATTGGAACGCAGCGGGTATCAGCAATGATGCAAGCGTAAAAGGTTCTACACTTGGTCTAGTTGGTATTTGGCCACTAGCTAACCGCTGGAGCCTATCAGCTGAAGCTGGGGCAATGTACTATTCACTCGAAAACAGCCAAAACAATGGTGTAACTTCGAGCAAATACAGTACAAATGATTTTGCTCCATATTTAGGTGCTGGTGTTGGTTATAACTTCACTGACAACTTAAAATTACAAGCTAAATATCGTCGTTATGAAAACTTAAATGATGATTACAATATTGTTGAAGCTGATAGCAACTACTGGGGTCTAGAACTGAGCTACCGTTTCGGAACTCCAGTTGCAGCAGCTCCAGTTGCCGCAGCAGTCGTTGCAGCAGCACCTGTTGATTCTGACAACGATGGCGTTTACGACGACAAAGATCAATGTCCAGCAACACCAGCAACTCACAAAGTTGACTCTGTTGGCTGTACTATCTATGAAAACGTGAAGAACAAAGAAGACGTAGGTTCAATCCAGTTTGCTAACGATTCTGCTGTAGTTAAAAATGTTTACTACAAAGACATCGAAAGATTAGCTAACTATTTGAACAAAAACCCAGCTTTCACTGTTGAAATCGCAGGTCACGCCTCAAATGTAGGTAAACCAGAATACAACATGGAATTGTCTGACAAACGTGCTGACGCCGTTGCCAAGATTCTTGTAGAGAAATATGGTATCAGCGGAAGCCGCGTAACTTCTAACGGTTACGGTGTTACTCAGCCATTGGTTGCTGGTGATTCAAAAGAAGCTCACGCTGCGAACCGTCGCATCGAAGCTATCGTGACTACCACAACAAAACAACCTGTTCTGAAGTAATAGTACTTACTGAAGTAAAAAAGTCGCTGCTTGCAGCGACTTTTTGTTTTTGTGGGGTATACACTAGGACAAGCGACGCCCTCTACTGCAGCCAAGATGATAGCCCGTAGCTCGAGCCATACCTTAATAGACATAAAATTGTCATTTTTGTAATTTTTTTACATTCAAGGTTGGAAAAGTTGGCAAAATCGCTTCTAATAGTCATCAGTGAATTCCGAGTTAAAACTGCTACCTGAGAAGGATGTTTTTCATGGCCAATACATTAGAGCAACTCAAGTTATATACCACTATCGTCGCTGACACAGGCGACATCGAAGCGATTAAACGCTACCAACCTGAAGATGCGACCACTAATCCATCACTCATCTTGAAAGCGGCTCAAATTCCTGAATATGAATCCCTTATAGTTAACGCTATCGACTGGGCAAAATCACAAAGTACCGATCTCGTGCAGCAACTTGATGATGCCAGCGACAAACTAGCGGTCAATATCGGCGTAGAAATACTGAAACTCGTTCCTGGCCGTATTTCAACTGAAGTTGATGCCCGTTTATCATTCGATAAAGAAAAATCAATCGCTAAAGCCCATAAATTGGTTCGCCTATATAAAGAAGCGGGTGTAGATAAATCACGCATCCTGATCAAACTCGCTTCAACTTGGGAAGGCATTTGTGCCGCTAAAGAACTAGAGCAAGAAGGCATCAACTGCAACTTAACTCTACTATTTAGCTTTGCTCAAGCGCGTGCGTGTGCCGAAGCGGGTGCTTATCTCATTTCTCCTTTTGTAGGCCGCATACTTGATTGGTACAAAAAAGATACGGGTAAAGATTACAATGCCGTAAATGACCCTGGTGTCATTTCAGTGACTGAAATTTATAACTACTACAAACAACACGGTTTTGACACTGTTGTTATGGGTGCAAGTTTCCGTAATATCGGTGAAATTATTGAGCTAGCAGGTTGCGATCGTCTGACCATTGGCCCTTCTCTATTAGAAGAACTGGCTAATTCGCAAGTTGACATCACACCTAAACTGGTTGCAGCAACGACCACTGTCGCTGCAGAACCCCCATTGACTGAAGCACAATTCCGTTGGGACTTTAACCAAGATCCAATGGCGGTTGATAAGCTTGCCGAAGGCATTCGAAACTTTGCGATAGACCAAGGTAAGCTCGAAGTCATGCTCACGGCTAAGCTCGCGAACTAAGCACTCTGGAGACGGTGAAATGACACTCTTGACCCAAAGCTCAACATGGCAAGCTTTATCAGCACACAGTAAAAATGTTCCGCATATGCGGGAATTGTTTGCAACTGACGCGGCACGTTTCAATAAAATGTCGCTATCAGCCTGTGGTTTATTACTCGATTACTCTAAAAACAGAGCAACAGCGGAAACGCTGGATCTGTTATTTGCGTTGGCAAGCAATAGCCAACTTGAAGCAAAAATCAAAGCGATGTTTGCAGGTGAAATCATTAACACCACAGAGAAGCGCGCCGTACTGCACACAGCGCTTCGCAGTACTGCAGAACAATCGATTATTGCCGAGGGTCAAGACATAGTTCCTGAAGTTCAACAAACTCTAGATAAGATGCAAGGGTTTGTGAGCTCAGTGACATCAGGTCAATGGAAAGGTTACACAGGTAAAGCGATAACCGATATTGTAAGTATTGGTATTGGCGGCTCTTTCCTAGGCCCCAAAATCGTCTCTCAAGCATTGCGCCCTTATTGGAACCCCGAATTAAATTGTCACTTTGTGGCAAACGTCGACGGGACTTCTATTAGTGAGAAGCTGAAGTTATTGGATCCTGAAACGACCTTGTTCATCATGTCATCCAAATCTTTCGGGACACAGGAAACCTTAACCAATACCCTCACCGCAAGAGACTGGTTCCTAGCGAAAGGCGGTTTGCAGTCTGATGTGGCAAAACACTTTGTCGCAGTCACTTCAAACGTGGCAAAAGCGACAGATTTTGGCATCGATGCAAACAATATTTTCCCTATGTGGGATTGGGTTGGTGGCCGTTACTCTCTCTGGTCAGCGATTGGCTTGCCGATTGCACTTTTGATCGGTATGGATAACTTCAGGGCTCTACTCACGGGGGCGCATCAGATGGATGAGCACTTCGCCACAGCGCCACTGACTGAGAATATGCCAGTTATCATGGGATTACTCTCCCTATGGTACGGAAACTTCTTTAATGCTCAATCCCATGTCGTATTAACCTACGATCATTATCTGCGAGGCCTACCCGCTTACTTCCAGCAGCTCGATATGGAAAGTAACGGTAAGTCAGTCACCTTAAATGGTACTGATGTTGACTACAGCACAGGTCCCGTCATTTGGGGGGGCGAAGGCACTAATGGCCAGCATGCCTACCACCAGTTATTACATCAAGGTACCGCACTGATCCCTGCCGATTTCATTATGCCGCTGCAAAGCCATAATCCTATCGGTGAGCACCATGACCAATTAGCGTCAAACTGCTTCGGTCAAACCCAGGCCTTAATGCAAGGTCGTACTTTTGATGAAGCTTTAGCCGAACTTGCTAATAGCGCATTATCCACCACAGAGAAGCAGCTGATCGCTCAACATAAAGTCATGCCTGGTAACAAGCCGAGCAATACCTTACTTATGGATAAGCTCACTCCAAGTACCCTAGGCGCTTTAATTGCCTTGTATGAACATAGAACCTTCGTTCAAGGTGCTATTTGGGATATCAACTCCTTCGATCAATGGGGTGTAGAACTCGGTAAGAATCTCGGTAACGATGTGTTAGCACGCATTGGCGCAGAGCAAGATTCCGATGCTTTAGATGCCTCAAGCAACGCATTGATTAACCTTTATCGACAAGGCAAAATCTAATCGAACAAAAAGCCAGCAATTGCTGGCTTTTTAATTCTACCCCGTTCTTTTTATTAAATTTTTCTGCTTAACTCCTCTCTACTTCTGCATATAACATCAATGACATATCACTCAAAGTTCATTTCAACTTAACACAAATGAAACATAATTCTTGCACCCTGTTTTAAAAATATGTTATTTAATCGCTGACAAAACATACAACAACAGGAGGTTGCCATGGATCGTTTAGATTATGGTTGTGCGCTAGATGAAGTCGTTGAAAGACCCGATCGTTCGCGAGGCTCCAATAAAAAGCGTAAATGGCGTGAGATCGAAGCGTTAAAAGATAAGCATCGTTTGCTCAAAGAACTCCAAGAAATCGATAATAACTTTAACTACGACATTGATGCTATCCAGTTGTAATTACATGTTTATATGAGCTAGTTATCATTTCAAACATGAATAGAAAAGCGCCCTTCGGCGCTTTTTTACTTACAACTATTGGAGCAAACAGAATATAAGCGGGGTATGACCTTACGAGCCGGAGCTTTAAAAAAACACATAAAAAAACCAGTAAGTTACGATAAAAACCAACGTCATCGACACCGATAATACTTTACAAATCCCAACCAACTTTGGCTCACGAGACATCGCCGTCAGAATCAAAAATGTGCTCCTCAGCCGTATAAAAACACCAGCTTAAGCCCACAACATGGACCCAATAAACTAAAGAGTATTAGTCAGATGCTGTGAGATAAACCCGTAAATCTTCAAATTCTTTCTGCTCTCGATCAAGAAACAAAGGATCATCGATTAGCGATTTCTGACACTCTAACTCAATAACTTGCCAATCTTGCTCAGTTAAACTTTTGGCTAACAAAGGAAATATTTCCCGTTCCTCCATCTGCATATGTCGCTCTTGCAATGCGACATACTCTGCAAAATCAACAATCAGTTTCTCGCGGGCAACCACAATATCACTGAGGATCAAGTTTAAAGTCGCCATCAAGGTGGCCGAGGATTGGATCACCGACTCATGTTCGGCACTCAATTTATCGATAGTATCGTTCGTTTTATGGGCTAGGTAGTAGGCATAAATAATGTCTTCAATGGGATGATGGCAACGTTCAGCATATCCTTGCATATATTCAACAATATCGCGCACGACGCTGAAGTTGATTGACTCACCTTCGGATAGTTTCATCTGCTTGTTTTTTAAAACATTTAGCAATACAGCTATATGTTTATGATCATGCATGAGTCTTTTAAGCATAATGCCTCCTGAATATGGGTCTGACGATTGATACTAGCCAAGTCGTGAACTAACACCAATATAACAGGCTAAAACCTGTTCACTTTATGATGTTGATCAAGTAAATCACATACCAAACAGTAAACAGACCACAAACATTAGCACGTCTCGGCATATTTCAGGGAAATTTAGCTGTTTATCTCACCACTTTGCGATTTCTAATCACTTTTTTATTCGTAAATACCACAACCACATAGTCATTTGGCAAGCTGATGTAATTGCTGTTGTAGCTTTTTAAACTCAAGTCTTAATACTTGCTGCGATTCGATTTGCTGCGCTTCATCGACATCCTTAACTGCAAGATACGGGTAATCCTTGAGAAGTTTTTGTTCAAGCACTAATGCTTGCTCAGTCTCCTTCGCTTCGATGAGGACTTGTAACCGATGTAAATACTCAGTCAATGACACTTGGTTGATTTCAGCAGGCTCAGATAATTTTGGTGCATTCATAGACCTTGCAGCGATAGCGGGGCTAATTGCATCCTGCTGCTCAGTTGCTCCCAATGCGGCTTTAGCTTGCTGCATTTCCGTCTGTCTTTTATGTTCAGCCACGGCTTCTGTTTGCATGTTTAAAGATTGCATCGCTTCAGTATCAGCCATTCTTGCCATCGTTTGTGGCGCAGGGGCACTCATCACCATAGGACTTGGAGCAAGTGCATCTTCGACTTGAGGTCGATTCAGCACCAGCAGACCAACAACAAGCACTAACGATGCCGCGCTCGATAACGCCCAAGGATGGCGTCGCCAGACGGAACTTGGCGCTTCAACGGCGGTTATTTTGCTTTGATGCATTTCAGCTAAGTGAGTTTGCGCCAGCTGTAAGATATCTTGATCAAGTTGCTGCGGTGGAACCTCTAAGGCCTGTTGGCGATACCAAGCCAGCACTTCCTGTTGTAATGCGCGCTCATCAGCACTTGAAGAAGAATTACTCATGACCCGCCTCCTGCCATTTCGCGCTGACACAATCTT
This sequence comes from Shewanella sp. M-Br, assembly GCF_036245925.1. Taxonomy (NCBI): domain Bacteria; kingdom Pseudomonadati; phylum Pseudomonadota; class Gammaproteobacteria; order Alteromonadales; family Shewanellaceae; genus Shewanella; species Shewanella sp. M-Br. Next base: position 20,976 of record NZ_BJBV01000022.1, on the reverse strand, counting down.
TTAGGCTTTGGTAAGCATAACGAATACGGCTTTTAGTCGCTTCTAAGGTCACGCCCGCAATGTCGCTAATGATGGCAGCCGTAAAACCCATTTCAATATTCAGGATAAATGCCTCTTTCTGAACTTGGGGTAACAGTGCGATACAGGTCTTTAGCAATAAGCTCTTTTGCGCTTCTTGCCACTGCACATCGGGTTTATCTTGCGCACCCGCCACAAAAGTATCGAGCCCTACATCATCTTCATCAATAGCGACAAAATCCACGGGCTTAACCGCCCGCACATGATCAATCAATAAGTTATGAGCGATACGATACAACCAGGTAGTAAACTTAGCACTGGCTTCGTAGTTAGCCGCAGCGCGGATCACCCGCCCCCAGGTTTCTTGATACAAATCTTCAGCTAACTGCTTATCACCTAACTGGCGTACAAAGTAGCGATAGAGTGCACCTTTGTGCTTCAGGTATAACTGTTCAAATGCTTTTGAATCGCCCTTGGCATAGCACAACATCAATTGCTCATCTGAGTGCTCATGGTTTGATAATTGCGCTATTGCTAATGCCACGGGAAATTCCTCATCATTGGGGTTAGCCCCACGAATTTACTTTTACTATTGTAATCTCTCATTGCGCGTATTGCTCTTGTCTCTCACTGGCTCGCCATGAAGCTTATCTTGGGGAGGAAAAGGTTTATCCGTACCATCGAATACCTTCTTAATCGGCACATGATTAGATTGCTCTATGGCCGCAGCGGTTTCCATTAATTGCACAAACTCATGGCGATAGCCAAAGGGATCGTCCCCTAATGCAGAACGTGCTAACTGGCTTAACTTAGTATAATCAAATTGATGTAGATAATGGCTGCCATTCAGTAATTGCCCTAATCCTGCAACTGCTGCTGCAAATCTAAAATCATCACTCGCTTGTTCTAACAGCTTAACATTTTGGTCTAACCTGATGGGATAACTCAGTAACTGACTCTGTGTTTGCTCTGGCAACTTGTATCTCAGTTTAAGGAAAGCGATTTCTTCACGGCTGTATTTTTCTTGCCCCGTTTGAGCATCAACGCCATATCTGAGTTTATCATTCGCCATCTGCCCTGCTTCAACATATCTTAATTCATATAAGGCAGTCACTGTATGACCCGCGCCAATTTCGCCCGCATCCACCTTATCGTTGTTGAAATCCTCCCGTGCTAAAGCACGATTCTCATAACCAATTAGACGATACTCAGACACTAAGGCCGGATTAAACTCCACTTGCACTTTGACGTCTTTAGCAATAGTGAACAAGCTTGAACTTAACTCGTCCACCAGCACTTTTCGCGCTTCATTCAGGGTATCGATATAGGCATAGTTGCCATTGCCCTTATCCGCTAATTGCTCCATGAGTTGATCGTTGTAATTCCCCAAACCAAACCCTAAGGTTGTCAGGCCAATACCATGATCTTTTTCCTTCTCAATCAAGGCAATCAAATCATCAAAATCTGTCATACCAACGTTGAAATCACCATCAGTCGCGAGGATGACTCGATTAATACCATGGGGGATGAAATGCTTTGTCGCCAATTGATAAGCTTGTGTGATTCCTTGCCCACCATTGGTTGAACCACCTGCGCTCAATTGCTCTAACGCATAGGTTAAAGTTTGAGTGTCATTCCCCGACGCGCCATCGAGCACCACACCAGCAGCCCCAGCATAAACCACAATAGAAACTTTATCCTGCGCGCTTAATTGCGCCGTCAGCAACTTGAGTGCTGTTTGCAGTAAAGGCAATTTATCGGCAGATGCCATAGAACCTGACACATCGAGCAAAAAGACTAAGTTCCTCGCGCCTAACTGAGATTTAGCTAAGTCATACCCTTTAAGACCAATCCGTAACAGCATCATGTCATCGTTATAAGGGGATGGCGCAAGCTCTGTCGTAACGCTAAACGGCGCGGCATTTTTAGCAGGTAAGGGATAATCGTAGGCAAAATAATTGAGCATTTCCTCGACTCTGACTGTACCTTTCTCGGGCAAGCGCCCTTCCCTCAGCATCCGCCTTAAGGTGGCATAACTGCCAGTATCAACATCGATGGAAAAAGTCGATACTGGGATTTCTCCTGCCACCATGATGCCATTTTGCACCAGCGGCTCGAATTTATTTTGTGCTAACGGAATCGCGGCATAGTCTGACGGCATTGGGGCTATGTTCATTCCCATCACTGCACCATGGGTAGACATTTGCATCGGCGCCGCGACTCTGGCCATCTCAATCTTAGTAGCATCACGCATTTCAGCACGGCGCAGTGACACTTCTTTATTATTCTGTTCGGCTTGCAGCTCCGCTTGTCGTTGTTGAGCCTCAGAGCCTTTACCGCCACAGGCCGTTAAACTCAGCATGACTAAGAATAAAGCTGCGCTATTGCTCGCCGATATGCTGGCGTTTCCCCAAGGTAATAAGGAATGTGCAATGGTTTTCTGGAAGTATATTGTTTTCATGTTGAATGCCTTTGATGTTGACCTAAGGCTGTAAACGGCGCAAATGACTAAAAGGGTTAAAGTATCAAAATATTTTACAAACCACTCTTAAATGAGAATCAAACAGCCTCCAAGCACACTATTTATACAAAACAAAGTATTTTCAATCGTTTTTGCAATCAAGCTCACACTGCGTCTTGTATCAGGTCACTAAAATAGAAGCTTGTTACTCGCCTCGCTATGGGACCCACTCGTGTCACACTCAGCTCATTTGTTTTCCCTAAGAATCGCCCACGCACTCACAGAAGCTTGCGTGAAGGATAAGTATTCGTTTAAACGTTTTGGGCAAGATCTTCTTGCAGGTCTCACTGTCGGCATTATTGCCATTCCGTTAGCAATGGCATTAGCCATTGCCAGTGGAGTTGCACCTCAATACGGTTTATACACTGCGATTGTCGGCGGCTTTATTATCGCCATATCCGGCGGCTCACGTTATAGCGTGTCAGGCCCGACAGCGGCATTCGTAGTATTGCTCTATCCGATAGCCCAACAATTTGGTTTAGCAGGATTATTAATCGCGACTGTGATGTCCGGAATGATACTCGTCGGCATGGCAATGCTGCGACTTGGCCGATTAATTTTGTATATCCCTGAATCCGTCACTTTAGGCTTTACCGCGGGGATAGGTGTCGTCATCGCGACCTTGCAGCTCAAAGATTTTTTCGGACTCGATATAGCCCAGATGCCAGAGCAATATCTGGCTAAGTTGATGACATTAGCTCAAGCCCTACCCTCGGTGCATTTACCTAGCCTACTGGTAGCATCCGCGACCTTAGCGACTATGCTACTTTGGCCAAAACTCAAAACACCCGTGCCAGCGCACCTTCCAGCTATTATACTCGGCACTATGTTCGCCTTGGTTCTCAATGCCATGGGTGCAGATATAGAAACCATAGGAACCCGTTTTCACTATCAACTGAGTGATGGCACCACAGGCATGGGAATTCCTGCCGTATTACCCAGTTTCGAATGGCCTTGGCTGCAAGCTGGAGCGAATGGCCAAGCGTTTCAGTTTAATCTCGCGACCTTTCAAGCTTTATTACCAGTCGCCTTTGCCATTGCCATGTTAGGCGCAATTGAATCGCTACTGTGTGCAGTGGTGCTCGATGGCATGACAGGTAAACGTCACAGTGCCAACAGTGAATTACTAGGGCAAGGTATAGGTAATATCATCACACCGTTTTTTGGCGGTATACCGGCCACTGCAGCAATTGCCCGTAGCGCGGCAAACGTCAAAGCGGGAGCTCAGAGCCCGATAGCGGCCATGATCCACGCCATAGTAGTCTTAATTGGTTTAGTCGCCTTAGCGGGCGTATTAGCTTATTTGCCCATGTCAGCCATGGCAGCCCTGCTACTTGTTGTGGCTTGGAACATGAGTGAAGCCCACAAGGCACTACATTTAATTAAAACTGCGCCCACCAGCGATATCATGGTTTTTGTCAGTTGTTTTTCATTAACGGTTATTTTCGACATGGTGATCGCCATCAGTGTGGGAATTATCCTTGCTGCCTTGCTGTTTATGAAAGAAATTGCCGAGATGACAAAGCTTTACGATATCAGCACCAACAAGCGTTATGTGGATCAAGAGCTACCTGCCGATTGGGCTGTCCTTAAAATTAACGGGCCGCTATTCTTCGCTGCTGCTGACCGCATTTTCTCCGAAATCGCGAGTCTCACCGAAGATAAACAAGTGATAGTGCTTTATCTCGATGGAGTATCTATTCTGGATGCGGGAGGATTAGCCGCACTGACGAAACTGATTGAAAAATGCAAAGCGAATAAAACTAAGCTCATTATCGCCGATCTGCAGTTCCAGCCCATCCGAACGCTGGCGAGAGCGAAGATCCAGCCAATTGAAGGTGTATTGAAGTTTTACTCGACCCTACGTGAGGCAATGACAGAAGCGCCAGTCATCACTCAGCAAACAGAAATCACTGCGGATAAGCAGACACAGTAAACCAGTAGCACGATCTCAGGGCTTAATGTTGCTGACTTATCTCAAAGGCCAACCTCAGTGTTGGTCTTTTTTATTGCTCCATCACCTCACCTATTCATCGCAGCGAAAGACGTTTTTTCACACGCAAAAACGGGCAGAAATCGCTAGGATCATGGTATTATTCAGCGCCATGATGCTAGCTACCGATGACGGCTAGACAAGCATCAACTGTACCTAGACCTGAAACAAGGTCAAAATATAATTAAAATTAGTGAGTTAAGGAGTTATCATGCAAGCCCTTGTTGCTGTTGTTATGGGTTCTAAAAGTGATTGGCCCACGATGGAAGCCGCCGCTGAGATAATGGATAAACTGCAAGTGCCTTATCATGTTGAAGTGGTTTCCGCCCATAGAACGCCAGATAAACTCATGGAGTTTGCAGCCTCTGCCGCCGAACGTGGTTTTAAAATCATCATTGGTGGCGCAGGTGGTGCAGCGCACTTACCCGGTATGATTGCCTCTAAAACTCGCTTACCCGTATTAGGTGTACCAGTCCAAAGTAAAGCCCTGTCAGGTATGGATAGTTTATTGTCTATCGTTCAAATGCCAAAAGGCATCGCCGTCGGCACCTTAGCCATAGGCACAGCGGGCGCATTCAATGCGGGATTATTGGCCTGCCAAATCCTTGCGAATAACGATGCAGAATTAGCGGCTCGTGTTGACGCTTTCAGAGAAGAACAGACCCGTGCGGTACTGGACAATCCAGACCCGAGGGAAGTCTAATGACCCAGACAAACACTAAACCTAAGGTTTGGGTATTAGGTAATGGTCAGCTGGGCGCCATGTTGACCCACGCTGGTGAGCCATTAGCGATTGAAGTTAACGCCGTCGATATCATGACACCTACGGATGACATTCTGCCACTCGCGCCCCACGACATTATTACCGCCGAGCGCGAACAGTGGCCAGAGTCCGCGCTGAGTTTACAACTCAGCTCACACCCCCATTTTGTTAATGGTCCGGTATTTAGACGTTTAGCCGACCGTTTTAGCCAAAAAAGTCTACTCGACCAGCTCAGTGTTCCCACAGCGCCTTGGACCTTAGTCGACGATAACACCCAAGTCGATACCCTGTATCAGCACTATGGTCCTAGAGTCTTGATGAAACGCCGTACTGGGGGTTATGACGGTAAAGGTCAACATTGGCTAAAAGAAGCCGAAGCGGGTGATATTCCAAACGATTGGCGTAACCTTGCGATTGCTGAGCAAGCAATTAATTTTGATGAAGAAGTATCATTGGTTGGCGTGCGTACTCGCGAAGGCGAATGCGTGTTTTATCCGCTGACGCTGAACTTACATCAGGACGGCATTTTAATGGCGTCGATTTCGCCACTGGCACGCTTAAGCCCTTTGCAAGCCCAAGCCGAAACTATGCTCAGCGCTATTATGCACGAACTTGAATACGTTGGCGTAATGGCGATGGAATGCTTCCGTGTTGGCGATGAGCTACTGGTGAATGAGCTGGCGCCGCGAGTGCACAACTCTGCCCATTGGACTCAAGCCGGAACCCATATGGATCAATTCCAGCTGCATCTTAGAGCACTTTGCGGAATTGCGATCCCACAGCCACAAGTGAATTTTCAGTGTGTTATGGTCAACCTTATCGGTATCGATAATGACCCTCGCTGGTTAAGTTTGCCCAATGCTGAGTTGTACTGGTACAACAAAGAAGTTCGCCCGGGTCGTAAAGTCGGACATTTAAACCTATCAGTGCCACATCAAACTGTGCTCAACCAGAGCATAGCCGCACTGCAAACTTGGATGCCAATCCAATACCAAGCACCATTAGCTTGGATATTGGCCGAATACGCAGAAAATTCGTGTTAATTCAGTATTTAGTACCAAAATCACTGATATGAAATTGTTCACAGTTTCATATCAGTTTATATTTCAATTTTCGTTATATACTTAACTGAACTCAGTGTGAATACGTTAGTGATGTATAGCATTCAATGATTACTAGCAATGACACAGATAAAGGAATAGTCGAGTGAAATTAAGGGATAATTTCAAACGTAAGACCATAGATCGCTTAGATTATCGCTATCATCTGCTACTGCTTATAGTGCCGATATGTCTATTCATCCTGCTGTTTATCTTTAATGCACCCACAGAAAATTGGACTATCCTGCCCTTACTGTTTGTTTGCATCATTTATATTTTTGCCTACAGCCTAATTTACTATTTGCATCAGGGTCGTTTAACTCGACTATGGCAGCATTTAGAGCAAGTCGTCACCATCAACGATGCCATCTATGAACTCGCCCATCTCTCGAGCCATTATAAAAATGAGCATGCCTTTCTGGACGCCTTACTCAATAAAGCCGTGTACGTGATTAATGGTGCCGAAATGGGCAGCATCATTAAAATCAACGAGGTGAATAATAAACTGTATTTTGAATCTGTCGTGGGGCTCGATTTAGCAAAGCTCAGACAACTGGATTTTACCTTAGAGCAAACTTTTGAATATCGACTCACTGAAGGGAGATGCGATCAAGTGGTGGTCATCAATGATATGAAGAATATCAATGCAGCTAGCACCTTAACGGAAGATGATCAAAAAGTGTTACTCTCAGTGTCGAAGCAGCCGATACGCTCAACCCTGTCTAGCCCTATTCGTATTGATGGCAAACTGTATGCCATGCTCAATCTCGATAGCAGTAGCATTGGCGCCTTTAGCGATTACGACCGCAATCTTGTCTCTATCCTAACTCACGAAGCTAGCAATGCCATTGCGCTCTATCAGAAGTCACTGCAGATCACTAAACTCGCCAATTTTGATCCATTAACAGGACTTTATAATCGAAAGAATTTTGAAGATGAACTGCACCACTGGCAGCACAAACCTCACTTAGGCAGTTTTTTAATTATTATCGATATGGACAATCTCAAGTCCATTAATGATGCCTATGGGCACCAGATGGGTGATGTTGCCATCAAGCGAACAGCCACCGCCATGCTCACCTATTGGCAAAATAAAGGCATTATTTCCCGTTTTGGTGGCGATGAGTTTGTCGCTTTATGCCATGGGCCGTTAGCTCAAATTGAACAGGACTTAGATGATATGCGCAAAACCTTGAATCAAGGTTCAGAGCTTAGCCTAGGTTTTAGTTTTGGTATTGCCCCCTTCGAAGCCGATTGGTATCAATCCTTTAAGACTGCAGATCATGCTATGTATGAGCAAAAGCGTGCGAAGAAAAAAGCCATTCAGGCATTAGAAACCTTCGCAGTGAAAGCGCAATAAATCAATTGAAGTCAGTTGCTGCAGCCGATGTCAAAAGGCTAATATCAACAATCAGTAAGCGTCGGAGTTGAATATCTGAGTTTAAGATTTGAGTTTACTATCTCGATTAGCTATCTCGATTAAATATCTAAATTGAACACCGACAGTCAGCCATTCTCACTTAAGTGGCTGACAATGATATAAAAACGTAATCTTAACCAAAAAATAAGCGCCACAGCCAAGATGAATCTAAATCTTCTTGGCAGGTTTTATATTGAGCCGCGTAGCGTTTCGACCTTTCATCCACCTTATTCGCCACTTTCACTAACCACGCCTTAGATTTATAACTGCCACGGCGATAACCGCCCCAGCCCTCGTGATAATTAAGATACTGCGCCCGCGCATCCCATTTAGATACGCCATTTATCTTATGGGTTTTGCTAATAAACCAGCCCATAAAATCCAAGGCATCATCGAAATCACTGCGGCTCGACCAACTGTTTCCCGTCTCACGCACATAATCATCCCACGTCATGGTCTTAGCCTGCGCATAACCATAAGCATCACTGGCACGGCCAATAGGGATAAAACCTAAAAAGTATTCCATCGGTGGCGCGGCATTGTGCTTGAATGAGCTCTCTTGATACATCATAGCTAACGGCACATGCACTGGCACCCCCCATTTATCACGGACATCTTTAGCGGCATCGTACCAATCTCGGTGTTCTTGAAATATCTCACACAAATTTTCGGGAGACTTAGGCGGAGATGTCGCACAACCTGACAAGATGCCGAGACTTGCGCAGAGTAAGATAGCGGAGGACTTATTCATTAATATCATGTTCTTTGGAGAGTTAGCTCGCGCCATGATGTCATAGACTCAGGCTGAGGCAAGCATAAAAAGCCTTTTTTGCGCTTAGAAGATCTCAGCGCTAGGGGCTAAATCAATATGACTTAAATCGTATGTTGCTGGCTTACCACTTGAACTTAACACTTTGGCTATTTCGTTTCGGGACTCAGCTCAAACTGACACTCATGCTCTTCTTGCTGCCACACGCCGGGTTCCCAATACGCAGTGTCTTTACCCATATAGCGCTTATCGGTGTGAAATAACGCACCGATATGATAACGCTGATGACTTTCGACATTGAGCTTGAATACTTTGGGTGTCCGCGCGGCAAGCGTGACTGACAAACTTGGATCATCAATCAGCTCCGCAACGGTAAATTCATATTCGCCAGGCGCTAACTGATAATTAGGCTTAGAAACGACTGCCTGCCCGTTTAAATGGGTCACCACCACTCGATACCAGTGAGTACTGGCATCTGGCTGCAAATAACCCGACACAGTACCACAGCCCAGTGGATCTTCAGGTGACGCGGCGCAGCCAGATAACAAGGCACTAAACCCAATCAAAGCTACGCGGGCACGTAGGCCAGTGAAAGAGAATACCCCCTCTTTCACAGCTTCACTCCAAAGTAATCTTCCAGATAATCATCGAATGAAACTGCACTCTGCGCCGCCTCTAGTTCAGCTTGCTTGTTAAGCGAACTGGATGCTTCAGCTTGATACTGCGCTATGGTCTCGCTCGACAAGGGATAATCGATAAAGTATTGATAGTATTGCTGCGCTAACGTCATCACCCACTGACCATGATCTTGGCCCTTGTTGATCACGTTTTGCAGTACTTGTCCCGACAGGGTTAAATTCGGATCTTCAGCCGCTTTACGCCAATGGGCCAAAGCCACTTGATAATCCGTCCCCTCACCATCAAGCAATACTGCCAAAGGTTGCAAGGCATCAAACAACTCTTCTAACCAAGATTTAAGCGAACGTGAACCGTCTGCAGTTAATAACTCAAGCCCAGGTTTACGGCCTTCAAGCACCACAGCTTTAAGATTCGCGCTTAATCTCGCCTCTTCGCTCGCCTCAGACTTAGGCGACTGCGTTAATAAACAATAGAGTAGGAATAAATCGAGGAAACGTACTTGTGTCGCCTCAATGCCAACTGGGCTAAATGGATTAACATCCAACGCTCTCACTTCAATGTATTCCACCCCAGCACGGGCCAAAGCTTCAGACGGTTTCTCGCCACTACGTGTGACCCGTTTCGCACGGATTGGCGAGTAGAACTCGTTTTCAATCTGCAATACATTGGCATTAAGTTGACGATACTCACCATCGACTTTAACGCCGATATTAGCAAAGTTTGCTGAAGGCATTTTAGTGGCAGCATTCACGCCAGCCAGATACTCAGGCAAAGAGTTATAGCTGATATTTAGATCTTCTTGCTCTTTGTTGGTATAGCCTAAATCACTCATACGCAACGAAGTGGCATAGGGCAGATACAGAGTTCCATGGCCCGTTTTTTCAAACTTGAGGTCGGTTTTTTGATCTTTAATAAAGGAGCTACATAACGCTGGCGAGGCACCAAATAAATAAGGAAGTACCCACACTAAACGGCGATAGTTACGGATCAAGCCGAAATAGGATTCTGAAATAAAATCATCGTAAGTTAACTCTTTATCACTTAACTCATACAGGCTTTGCCATAATTCTTGCGATACCGAAAAGTTAAAGTGCACCCCAGAGATGATCTGCATCAGGGCACCATAACGATAGGTTAACCCCTTACGATACAAGGTTTTCATCATGCCAGTATTCGATGAGCCATAGCGGGCAACGGGGATCTGTTGCTCATCTTTCACATAGCAAGGCATGCTCACGGGCCACAAACGCTGACCATTTAAGTGGCGCACGCTGAAGGCATGAGTCTCAGTTAACCCTGTGAGAAGTTGCTCAACATTGTGATTTACTGGCGTAATAAACTCGAGCAAGGCTTCACTGTAATCCGTCGTAATACGTGAATGCATTAACGCCGAGCCTAAGGCTTCGGGATGCGAGTCTGTAGCGAGATAACCAGACTCATCAATCCGCAACGCCTCACGTTCTATGCCACGTAACATACCCAAGAGTGCGGTGCGCCCATTGGCGTCCGAGAGATGTTGTACTAATTCATTGAATGACTTCAATTTGCGCTTCTCTAATTGGTGATTCGCTATCGCGACAAGGTTAACAGTCAGACCTTTATTTTGAGGCTTATCTTGCAAAATATGCCTCAAAATAAATCTAAACCTGTCTGTGGGGCAAGCCAAATTCACACCTTGTATGATTAAAAGCAGACGGTGACAGCTAATGCTGTCACCGTCTTTCGATGTAAATCCGGTAAATATGGGGCAAATAGTCGTTAACTAATGCACCCGTCTATCTACCTATATAAGGGCGAAATACTAATTTACAATACTAAAGTTTCAATTGGATAGCCCAATACCGCTAAATCCGCTTCAATTGTCGCTTTATCTCCCACCACCAAAATCACCATTTTATTGATATCTAGCTCGGAAGCCGCGAGGGCATTGAGTTCATCTTTTGTTACAGTATTAATGATCTTGTCCTGTTGAGTCGTAAAATCTTGACTCAATTGGTAACGTTGGATCATCCGCATAAAGCCCGCTTTTTGATACGGTGTTTCATAATCAAGGGCTTGCCCTTGAGAGACTGAATTACGCATAAAGGCAAGTTCAGCATCAGTCATGCCCTGCTGCTGATAAGCACTGATTTCTTTTACAAACTCAATGAGTGCTTTCGCCGTCACGTCACTGCGAACGTTACTTGATGCGACAAAATCGCCCACTTCAGCACCGCCTGTAAAACGAGTGCGAGCACCATAGGTATAACCTTTATCCTCACGTAAATTTAGGTTGATACGGCTATTGAATGCGCCGCCTAACGGATAATTCATCAGATAGGATTTAAAATAATCGCCTGTAGCATCGTAGGGTAATGCGCGCTTGGCAATATTGATTACCGATTGCGCCGCGCCAGGTTTATCAATCACATAAATTGTGCCGCCTTTTAATGCAGGGAGTGGCTTAAGTGGCGGTACCACAGCTGCTTCTCCTTTCCACTGGTTTAATCCCGCTAGTTTAGGCAGCAATGCAGATTCAGATAAATTAGCAACAGTGACAATTTTAGCGTTGCCGCCTTGATACTGCTGGGCATAAAACGCTTTTACATCGGCTAACGTAAGCGCCGCGACTGAATCGAGCGTGCCGAGATCATTCACACCTAACGCATTGTCTTTACCGTATAACAAAGACGACAACGCCGTATCAGCCAGATAGCTAGGATCGGACTGCATATGCTGGATCTGTTGTAATTGCTGTTGTTTCACTCGCGCAAAGTCAGCTTCGCTGAATGCTGGCTGAAACAGCTTTTCTTCCATAATCGCCAGCGTCTCATCTAAATGTGCTGTCAGAGCCGATACTTTGATCGAACTTTGATATTCAGACGCACTAAAGTCGACACTACTACCTAGCATTTCTAAGGCTTGTGATAGTGCTTCACTGCTGCGCTTCTGGCTCGATTCATTAAGCATTTCCGCAGTCAGCTTTGCTAAGCCTGCTTTTTCGACGGGTATGAGTCTGTGGCCACCATTGAGATAAACAATTAACTCAACTGTTGGTGTTTCAGTACTTTTAGTGCCCATGACTTCGATGCCATTGGCTAAGGTTTTTGTCCAAATTTTAGGTACTTTAAGCATAGGTGCAACGCCAGATGCAGGCATCTTAGTCCGATCAAAACTTGAAACAAGTTCAGGCTTGGGCAAATCCCCCTCTACCGCAGTGTGTGCAATTGGCAGCGTTGCAGGCGTGAAGTTATCCGCATGGGCAATAAGTGACGTCATTCCCTGCGGCACCACACTCATAACCACCATAGGTTTATCTTTAATGTATTGCTTAAACACGCGCATCACATCGTCTTTGGTCACATTGGCATAACGATTCAGATCTGAGGCAATCATGTTCGGATTGCCCGACAGCGTTTGGTTCATCGCTAAGGTCGACACTTTGCCAGAAACACTCTGCAGGCTATAAATGGTATCAGCCTCAAACTGCACTTTGACTTTTTGCAGATCGTCATCGGTAACGCCACGTTGCTCAAACTCCTTAATCGAGTCGAGGATACGTTGCTCCAGATCCGCCAGTTTGCCGCCCTTTTCAGGATTGGCTAAAGCATAAATCGACATCTGACACGCAAGCTCTTGACAAGGATGACTCACATTAGCCTGCACGGCATAACCGTCCTTAACCAAGTTTTTATATAATAAGGATGTTTTACCACCACCTAAAATATTGGCCAACAGATCGAGCGCGGCCTCATCTGAATGTCTAGCGTATACGGTTGGAAAACCAATACGGATCAAAGGCAAGTGCACTTGATCTTCCATGGAGATGTAACGCGTTTTATCTAAGTTAACCAGCGCCTTTTGCTCTAATGAGACTTCAGGACCGCGGGGGATTTCACCAAAATATTTATTCACCCAGGCTAAGGTCTGCATTTCATCGAAATCGCCACCTATGGTCAAGGTCGCATTGTTAGGGCCATACCAACGTTGGAAAAAGTGTTTAACATCGTCAACCGTGGCGCGATTAAGATCGTCCGGCCAGCCAATTACAGGCCAAGAATAAGGATGACCGACAGGATACATAGCTTGGCTAAAACGCTCACTCATGCGGCCATAGGGCTGATTATCGATACGTTGTGCACGCTCGTTTTTGACGGTTTCGCGCTGCACTTCAAATTTTTCACTGGTAAGTGCCGGCAACAAAAAGCCCATACGGTCCGACTCAAGCCACAACATTTTTTCTAATTGATTGTTGGGTACTGTCTCAAAGTAATTGGTTCTGTCGGTATTAGTCGTGCCATTTAGGGTACCACCGGCTTCGGTAACCACTTCAAAATGCTGTTCATCGGCAACATGCTGCGAGCCTTGGAACATCATGTGTTCAAATAAATGCGCAAATCCCGAACGCCCAGCTAATTCACGGGCAGAGCCCACATGATAAGTGACGTCGACATGCACTAAGGGATCGGAATCATCTTGATGTAAAATAACCGTTAACCCATTGGCTAATTGGTACTTTTTATAGGGGATCCCTACTTGCGAATCGGCCAATTGCACATTTTCGATAAGTTTAACGCCTGCGGGCAAGTTCACCGTAGTCGTTTCAGATGCACAACCCGCAAGTGCGGCAGAAATTGCGACCGCTAATATCCATTTCTTCAAAACATTCCCCTCATACATCAATGGGCCAAAATAAAGTGTTATAGCTAAAGTGCTGCGTAGCGTCATAGTGCGCTTAAATGATTAAGCATTGGGATTTATGACTCGCAAAATTAACACTAAGTTCCTATCTATACAGTAAATTCAGTCTAAACGGAAAAACACTCCCCGCCCTTGACCATTAAATGCATCCTAGCGCCATCATGCCATCCATTGCAGCACGGCAGCGGCAATAATTAAGTAACGAATTGTTTTACCGATTAAAATCATCACCAAAGAAGGTATTAGCGGTAGCCTCAACCAACCCGCCAATAAACAGAGAATATCGCCGACAACCGGTGCCCATGAGAGTAACAACGCCCACACGCCGTAGCGTTCAATCAAGGCGAGCCCCTTTGCGTGTTTACCTGTCGCTAACGCTTCTGGTGATTTTGCGAGGCGACCTAAGCGACCTAAATAGAAACTGGTCATCGCGCCCAACGTATTGCCAATACTAGCCACCACGACCAGCGCAACCCAAGCCTCTGGGGTATTGTTTAATAACGCCACGAGTAAGACTTCAGATCCCCCCGGTAACAAAGTGGCCGCTAAAAAAGCGCCGGAGAACATAATACCTAACTCAGTCATAATGGCTTACTCAATGATAAATCTCTCTTTTTGTATTCAATGCGATGAGGTTTGCCATGGGTTAATTGAATGTTTCACTTAATCTTTTTACAACAAACTCACTTATCACAATAAGTTATAAGAAAAACGGTTTGTTATAACCCTAGCTCTGTCGATACAATAGGTTAACTATGGCAGGCAATAACCATGCGCATGACTGAGAGCGCGTTAACATCACGCTCAACTCGTTAAATACGAATCCTATCATCGCAGGCCTATTGGCTCACTCTTAATTTATTTTTCTGGAATATGCATGATCCTTCAAACCATTAGCCGCATTCCGTTTTGGCAAAAAGTCTTAGCAGGCTTTATCTTAGGTGCGCTCGTTGGCGTTATTTTAGGTGAAAGCGCCACAGTACTAAAACCATTAGGTGATCTGTTCATTGGGGCCATTAAGATGTTGGTCGCACCTTTGGTATTTTGTGCCATTGTCGTGAGTATCACATCACTCAACTCGCAAACCAGCCTGAAACGCCTGAGCTTGAAAACTTTGGGTATGTTCATGCTGACAGGCACAATCGCCTCTCTGATCGGCTTAGCTGTAGGCTCAATGATCGACATGGGTGGCACAATGCAACTCACAACGACTGAAGTGCGCGAGCGTAATATTCCCGGTTTCGCACAAGTGTTGCTCGACATGATCCCTGTCAATCCTTTTGCTTCACTCGCTGAAGGCAATGTACTGCAAATTATCGTATTTGCAGCTTTGGTGGGTATCGCTATCAATAAAGTCGGCGAGAAAGCAGAGCCATTAAAACGCACCATTGAAGCAGGCGCAGAAGTCATGTTCCAACTGACTCGCATGGTCTTAAAACTCACTCCTATCGGTGTGTTTGGTTTAATGGCATGGGTTGTCGGTGAATATGGTTTATCGACTCTACTGCCTTTAGGTAAGTTTATCGGGGCTATCTACATTGCCGCCTTTATCCACATCATCTTTGTTTACGGTGGCTTAGTGAAATTTGTCGGTGGTTTAAGCCCACTGCAATTTTTCCATAAAGCTATGCCAGCACAGTTAGTCGCCTTTAGTACTTCTTCAAGTTTCGGTACTTTACCTGCGAGCACCCGCGCAGTCGAAACCATGGGTGTATCAAAGCGTTATAGTGCCTTTGTGATGCCATTAGGTGCGACCATGAACATGGACGGTTGTGGAGGTATTTACCCTGCGATTGCCGCTATCTTCATCGCGCAGATTTACAATATTCCGCTCGATACACTGGACTATGTAATGATTGCCGTGACTGCAACCGTGGCTTCTGTTGGAACCGCTGGCGTACCAGGAAGTGCGATGGTGATGTTAACTGTCACCTTAGGTGTGATTGGTCTGCCACTTGAAGGCATTGCCTTTATCGCCGCGATTGACCGTATTATCGATATGATCCGCACAGCAACTAACGTAACGGGCGATATGATGACTGCTGTTGTGATTGGTAAATCCGAAAATGAACTCGATGAAGTACAATTCTATTCGAACGACAATCAAGACATTACACCTGTGAGTTCGTAGCAATAACAATACTGTATAAACAGTATTAAGCTAAATCATCAATACCATTGCACAGTAAGAGACCGCTTCGGCGGTCTCTTTTATTATTCTGCAAACGGTCTTTGATCTATTGGCTTTAGAAGCCACAATCAACTTCGACAGTCTCTATCAACTGCAAAATAGGTTACTCAAATAAGATCAAGCTGTTAGACTCTAAAACTACTCTAACTCACACTTTAGCAGAACAAACAATGACGAGACTCTTCCTTATCCCGCTGATCCTATGTTTGTTTTGGGCGTTATTTTTAAAAGCCAACAAACTCACGCTAAAACAAGGCCGGCGAGGTTTTATCTACATTATCGGTATAGGTGGCGGGCTGATTTTAATCCTTATGGCATTACTCTGGTTAACGGCTTAGGTTAATACCAAGGATTCATTTTCTAAATTAGTGACTTAACAAAAAGCCAACTCAATACTGAGTTGGCCTTAGTGATAAAACAGCGTTAACGACTAGAATAAATTCGAAGATAAACCCGCTAAATTTACCCACTCAGTTAACCCCAATCAGTTAACCCACTCTGTCATCAACCCAGCACGGCAAGTAAAATCCCCGCAGCCACAGCAGAACCTAGCACTCCCGCCACATTGGGACCCATGGCGTGCATTAACAAGAAGTTGTGTTGGTTGGCCTCTAATCCAACTTTGTTCACGACTCGTGCTGCCATAGGTACAGCCGACACCCCTGCGGCACCAATCAACGGATTAATCTTACCACCCGACAACTTACACATCAGTTTTGCCATCAATACACCTGCAGCAGTACCAATGCCAAATGCTAAAGCTCCCAATACCAAAATTCCTAAGGTTTCCAGTCGCAGGAATTGGTCGGCAGATAACTTAGAACCGACAGCTAGACCTAAGAAAATCGTAACGATATTGATAAGCTCGTTCTGCGCCGTTTTCGATAATCTATCCACCACGCCCGATTCACGCATCAAGTTACCAAGGCAAAACATGCCCACTAACGGCGTGGCAGCAGGTAAAAAGAGGATCGTTAATCCCAGCACCATCAAAGGGAAAATGATCTTTTCCTTCTTGCTGACTTCGCGCAGCTGCTCCATTTTAATTTCGCGCTCAGCTTGGGTTGTCAGTAAGCGCATGATCGGCGGTTGAATAATCGGGACTAGTGCCATGTAGGAATAGGCCGCGACCGCAATCGCCCCCAATAACTCAGGCGCCAGTTTGGAGGCGAGGAAAATCGCCGTCGGTCCATCAGCACCGCCAATAATCGCAATGGCCGCCGCATCCTTCATGGTGAACTCAAAGCCCGGCACTAAGTTCAGCGCTATTGCGCCAATCAGTGTCGCAAAAATCCCAAACTGCGCAGCCGCCCCTAATAACAGAGTTTTAGGATTCGCGATCAAGGCACTAAAGTCGGTCAGCGCGCCGACGCCCATAAAGATCAACAGTGGGAACACCCCAGTCTCAATCCCCACATGATAGGCGTAATACAGCATGCCACCTTCTTCGGTAAATCCCGCATGGGGAATGTTAGCCAGCACTGCACCAAAACCAATGGGCAACAATAGCAAAGGCTCAAATCCACGCACGATGGCGAGATACAAGAGCAAAGCGCCCACTGCCATCATTAACACTTGCCCGCCAGTAAAGTGAGCGATACCTGTCTCGGCCCAAAAAGCCATTAAACCTTCCATTATGACTCCTACGCCAAGGCCAGTAATTGAGAACCCACAGACACTGAGTCACCTTCTTTCACCCAAATCTTAGCGATAATGCCATCGCCCTGTGCACGAATTTCGGTTTCCATCTTCATCGCCTCAAGGATGATCACGACATCGCCTTCACACACTCTATCGCCTGGAGAAACATGCACTTTGAAGATGTTGCCCGACAAAGGCGCGCTCATTTCAAGCCTGATTTCACCATGGCTTTTTGCTGGCGTTGTACTATCAGTCACAGCTTGCATAGCATGAACACTTTGTCCCTGTGGCTGGATTTGCGAGATCTCACCGCCTGCGGCGACTTCAACTACGTACTCTTGCCCTTCGACTGTTACCGTGTAAGTTTCTGGGCCACGATCCGCAGCATTAGAAGCAGCAAGTACCGAAGTCAATTCAGGTTTAGGCTCAAAGGCACTCGGATCGTCACGATTCTTTAAGAACTGCAATCCTATCTGTGGGAAGAGTGCATAGGTCAGCACATCATCGTCATGCTCTGACGATAGGCGAATGCCTTGTTCCTGTGCTTTATCAGCTAACTCAAGCCGTAATTTAGCCAGCTCTGGCGTTAATAAATCAGCAGGGCGACATGTAATGGCTTCGGCTCCTTGTAAGACTCTCGCTTGCAATGCGGCATTGACTGGCGCAGGTGTCGTGCCATATTCGCCCTTAAGCACGCCTTCAGTCTCTTTAGTCAGTGACTTATAACGCTCACCCATTAGCACATTGATTACCGCCTGCGAGCCGACAATCTGCGATGTAGGTGTCACTAAGGGCAAAAAACCTAAGTCAGCACGCACGCGGGGAATTTCTTCCAAGACCAAGTCCATCTTATCGGCCGCGCCTTGTTCCTTAAGTTGGCTCTCCATATTGGTCAGCATGCCACCAGGCACTTGTGCACGTAAGATCCGCGAATCAATGCCTTTCAGCGCGCCTTCAAACTTAGCGTACTTCTTGCGTACTTCACGGAAATAAGCGGCAATCTCCTCAAGCAATACCATATCGTAACCAGTCGCACGCTCAGTATCTTCCACCATAGCGATAACGGTTTCAGTAGCAGTATGTCCATAGGTTTGGCTCATCGACGAAATTGCCGTATCGAGCACATCGATACCCGCTTCAATGGCTTTCTGATAAGTGGCGGTACTTAATCCTGTCGTCGCATGACAATGCATAGATAACACGAGTTGCGTTTGGGATTTTAGTCGACTGATAAGCTCAAACGCTTCCATAGGCTTAAGTAAGCCCGCCATATCTTTGATACACAAAGAACCACATCCCATATCTTCGAGACGTTTTGCCATATCAACCCACGTCTCTATGGTATGCACAGGGCTAGTCGTGTATGAGATAGTACCCTGCGCATGGCCGCCAACTTGGCGCACCGCTTTCACCGCAGTTTCGAGATTACGAGCATCATTCATTGCATCAAAAATACGAAATACATCGACGCCATTAGTATGAGCACGCTCAACAAAACGCGTGACTAAATCATCGGCATAATGGCGATAGCCTAATAAGTTTTGGCCACGCAGCAACATTTGCTGCGGCGTATTCGGCATCGCCTTTTTCAACTCACGAATTCTGTCCCAGGGATCTTCACCAAGATAACGAATACAGGCATCAAAAGTCGCCCCACCCCAAGATTCCAACGACCAGAAACCAATCTTATCGAGTAACGGCGCTATAGGTAACATGTCATCAATGCGTAAGCGCGTCGCTAAAATGGATTGATGTGCGTCCCGCAATACGACATCAGTTAAAAATAATGGCTTAGCCACTGCTGTCGTAGAATTAGATACAAAAGTCATACTGCTCCCCATTACTTAATCTGTGAACGATACTGCTTTACCGCTAGTGAAATCGCAGCGACCAAACTTGGCTCTAAAGGTTTAGCATCAGATTGCGCTACCCTCTGCTGACTCTTAGCATGATTTTTAGCAAAACGTGCAGATGCAGCATCGACTGCACACCAACGCGCAACCAAATGAATCCCAAGGATTAGTACACTTAAAAATAAATAAACTAAGCCCATCCCCAAAAACATAATGCCAACGGCATCCAATAAAGATTGCGTTACATCCTCCATAGCTCCCCTCCCCCTTACGCTCTAGATCCCTATCAACAGCGCGATTGCCCCAAAATCATCGCTATCGCATTACAAGTTCAAAATTCATCAAATGAACTGCTCACAAACTATGGTTCTTCCGTAAACAGACACATAGCAATCACCAATCAGAAAAAATCGAATAAAAAATCACATTTTAAAGCTAACTAATCACACAACAAGAAAACCAGCTGAACTCAACTGCTACGAACATAACCAATTGATAACAAAAAAACCATATCAGTGTAAATTGGTCTTACCAATATTAAGTAAATCTACAGGCGACAAGTTATTAATCCTCATAAATCGAGCGATTAATTCAATATTCCATAATGAAACAAGCATAATGTTGGATTTAAGCTGAAGTGATGTCTTAGGCTAAAAAATGATTCCTAAATTGCAAACAACGAGCATAGGAATAAATCAAGTGAAAAAATATGCAAATTTAACAATCCAAGCTACTGCCATCTGACTAAGTGGCAAAATAAAAAGGAATATTGTTCTGAAGACATTGCTTGAAGCAGAGGAATGGGTTCAATTCAGCAAATTAAATCAACTTAAATGCCCCCTAGATACCAACACAGAGCAGTACCTAGCAATACGGTTGGTGTGGAACGGCTATCTTAAAAGATAAGCAACAGTGCTACCTGAGCTAGAGCTCAGTAATTGAAATGGCTAGTGAGTTGGTGAGTTGGTGAGTTGGTGAGTTGGTGAGTTGGTGAGTTGGTGAGTTGGTGAGTTGGTGAGTTGGTGAGTTGGTGAGTTGGTGAGTTGGTGAGTTGGTGAGTAAAAATAGCGGAGAAACATGCAAGTTGAAAGAAAAACGGACTAATTTCTACAAATTACAGATGCAAAAAAGCCAGCTTATTCAGCTGGCTTCGTTACATCTTATAAAGATAATTAGGCGCTTGGCGATGACCTACTTTCTTCTATCCCCGAAGGGGATACATGGGGGCGAGTCATCATTGCCTAAAATGCGCAGCATTTTGATGATGTGTCGCGCGAAGCAATGTATTGCGCAGCTGGGGAGTCCGCTTAGCGGCAGGTTGACATCGAGATAAGTTTTTGCGAAGCGTATAAACAAAAAAGCCCAAGCGGTTTAGGCTAGGGCTTTTT